>QXXC01000040.1 GCA_009911305.1 Clostridiaceae bacterium
GTTTCTGAAAAGAAGCCTTTCACTCCTGCTGATTATGAGGAATTGATGGACCCTCAAAATCATGTGGAGCGTGTTGTTTTAAATGAAAACAATGTTTTTGCTTACCTTGAAACCCTTGGTTATGATAGTTCTAAGTTAGTAAAACGCAACGATAACTAACATTATTCTGTTTTCTATACTTGCAAAAAATGGGGTTTTATGAACCCTTGTATAAGTGCGTCCAAAAATACACTTTATTTTTCACTCTTTTTCTTCTGGCATAGCAATCAACTGCCCCTCCTCCATACCCTCCGTACTCTCCTTCATAAATAATATCTGAACTGTCTTAAACACAATCTCCAGGTCAAGCAGAAGGCTGTAATTCTGCAGATACATCAAATCCAGCTTCAGCTTATCGTACGCCGTCGTGTTATATTTCCCATACACCTGCGCATAGCCGGTCAGGCCTGCCTTTACCTTCAGGCGGTAGGAAAATTCCGCCATATGTGTTTCATATTCCGACGCAATTTCAGGCCGTTCCGGCCTGGGTCCCACAATACTCATATCGCCCATCAGGATGTTAAAAAGCTGTGGGATCTCATCCATGCGGACAGCGCGTATGACACGCCCCACCCTTGTAATCCGGTCGTCGCATTCGGATGCCAGCCTGGCGACCCCATCCTTTTCAGCATCCACGCGCATGCTGCGGAATTTGTAGATTTTAAACCGCTTTCCATGCTCCGTCAGCCGTTCCTGCCTGTAAATGGCCGGCCCCCCGTCCTCCAGCTTCACCGCCAGCGCCGTGACCGCCATCAGCGGCGATAAGAACACAAGCGCTGCGAGTGAGAATACGATATCCACGGCCCGTTTTACCACCCGCTGTTCAAAGGTCAGGCCGCTGTTTCTCGACAACAGGATCGGCGTGTCAAACAGGTGCTGGCTCTCCGCGCTGCGGATTAAAATATCCGATATCTTGGGGCTCGTGTACGTCCGCACCGACCTTTCGTAGCAGTATTTCAGTATCCGGTTGCGGGACGGCGTGGGGATGTCCCCGATCACGACGCCTTCATATTCCCGGATCCGCTCTGCGATGCGCTCCATGCCCTCTGATATATGTATGGTTTCACAGATGATATAGCGGTCTTCACGGCTGTGAAACTTCCGCACCAATCCCAGGTTCGGACGATCGCCGTACACCATCAGCACCCGCCGCGGCGGGTAGGCACGCAGGTAGCAGGCTGTGCTGGCCATGCCCCAGATGCCGGTAAACACGCACTGCGCCGCAAACATGGCCAGCAGCGGGACGAAGGTCTGGAAGCGTTTGGTCAGCAGCGTGATCACCAGGTAGATCACAGAATCCGCGAACAAAAGGCTCAAGCTCTGGGACCAGATCAGATGGAAGGCCTTAAGGGCCCCAATCCTCCAGCCGCTGTACATATGGGCAAAGAGGAGGATGAGCAGCATGTAGAATGCGGCCATCAGCCAGTTGCCCTTCCGCTGGAACGGGCTCTCCATCAGCCCGTTGTAATGCGCCATCCAGGTGCAGTAAAACACACCGGCCTGCGCCGCTGTAAAAAGCAGCGACAGCAGGAACCGGAGCATCCGTTTATATTGTTCATATTTTTGCATTTGTATCCACTCCTGCCCTACCGGTACAATTCCCTGTAACAGGCCGGGCAGAGCTGACCCGCGCCTTCAATATAGAAACGCCGCAGGCCAATCTCCAGATCCGCCGGCACGTCCGTTTCCCTTCTGCAGATCACGCACCGTTCGCACTGCTTCTTTCCCCTGTCCTGCTTACCGTCTTTTTTCATATCCAATCGCCCTTCACATCCTGTATATTTACGGATCGCCCTCCAGACGGATCCCGAACAGCACGGGCTGAACCCGGCCAAACAACTCTACCTGCGCCAGCGCAAAGCGTTTATGGAGGTTCAGCTTTATAATCCGGTTCAGATACCCGTTCAGAATCCCGTCTGCCCGGACAATCCGGTTATCCCCGTCCAGAATCAGCCTGGTCACACCCATGGGCCGCTCCAGCGTTTCGCCGCATACGCCCTTTAAAAAGGTTAAATCAGCCGGTTCCACAGGGGTGACGGACGGAAACTGCGGGAAATCCCCGGCTCTTTTCAGTTCCTTCTCCAGCGCTTTGGGAGAAGGCGTCCTGACCAGGACATACCCCGGAAACATCACATCCTCCAAAAAATGCAGCGCCCCGCCGGAGCGGAATACCTTTATTTTCCTGAGAACCCGGCATTCTTCCCAGAGCCCGGGGTGTACGGCCCTTCTGACAAGCGCGGCCGCCGCCTCTTCCCTCCCCGGACGTGTTTTTAAAACATACCATTGATCCATCTGACATACCCCTTCTGGCATTACAGCCATCTATGGATTTCGTAGAATACCTTACTCTACGAAATGCGGTATGTGACAATTGGGAGTAAAATCTGATTTTTTTGTTTGGAAAAAGAAATTAAGAAATTCACAAAGATATATATTGATATTTTTAAACATTTCTGATAGAAAATCCCATTGAAATAAGGGAGAAAGCGTAGTATAATGGAGAAAAATTTCTTAGATTAAGGTATTCTACGAAATCCGGATCATAATATCTGTATTCTGTTTCTCTTCCGGGCTGTTTTATGATAAATCCAGATGCAATCCAGGCAGATATTAAAAACTACAGCCTGCTCCTGAACAAGTTTAATCAACGCTTATGAGATCAGACCTCATTACCGCAACAGCATTCTTTGCTTCTGTGCAGTTTCTCTGCATTCCGCTATTTTAACAGAGCGAAAGCAGGGTTTGTGCCGGATATGGAAGCCGGCTCCGGCGGGTCTCCCTCACAATCCTTCCCCGGACAGCGGTATCCATAAAAAGGCCGCCGGGAATCCATCTCCCCGGCGGCCCTTTCCACCAATCCTAATCAACCATATGGCAGGCCACAAAATGCCCCTTCGTAACCTCCCGGAGCTTTGGAAGCTTCCTTTTACACTCCTCCTTCGCATACGGACACCGCTCCACGAACCGGCAGCAGTCAGGCGGATTGATCGGACTGGGGATCTCCCCCTTTACCATAATCCGTTTTCTCTCCCGCACCAGCCGCGGATCCGCCACCGGGATCGACGACAGGAGCACCTGGGTATACGGGTGCAGCGGATTCATGTACAGCTCCTGTGCGTCCGCGAATTCCACCATCGTTCCCAGATACATCACGATTACCCGGTCTGAGATATACTTCACCACGCTCAAATCATGCGCGATAAAGAGGTACGTCAGGCCCAGCTCCTCCTGCAGCTCCTTGAGCATATTTAAAACCTGCGCCTGGATCGACACGTCCAGGGCCGAGATCGGCTCGTCGCAGATGATGAATTCCGGCTCCACGGCCAGGGCGCGGGCGATGCCGATCCGCTGCTTCTGTCCGCCGGAAAATTCATGCGGGAAGCGCGACATGTGATCCCGGTTCAGCCCCACGCGCCGCAGCATCCTCTCCACCTTGGCATCCAGATCCTGATCTGTTGCCAGGCCGTGCAGCTTCATGCCGGCCCCCACGATATCCTTGACCGTCATGCGCGGATTTAAGGACGAGTGCGGATTCTGGAAAATCATCTGCACGTTTTTGCGGAACTGCTTTTCCTCCTCCCGGCTGTAGGTAAAAATATCCTTTCCTTTATAGGTGATGCGCCCCGCCGCCGGCTGGTAGAGCTTGACCAGGCAGCGGCCGGTGGTCGATTTGCCGCAGCCGCTCTCCCCCACCAGGCCCAGGGTTTCTCCCTTATAGATCGTGAAATTCACGTGATCCACGGCCTTTAAGGTCTTCCCTCTGGCAATCTGAAAATACTGGCAGAGATCCTCTGCCTGAAAAAGCGGTTCGTTTCGTGCGGTTTGCTTGCTCATGCCCGGACCTCCTCTGACTGACTCGTTTCACCTGCCGCGCCCGTTTCGCCTGACCCGTCCATTCCGCGTTTCATGATGTCCACCCTGGGGGCGTATTCGTGGCGCAGCCAGCAGGCGCACATGTGTTCTTCTGAAATCTGATAGTTCTCCGGCTGCTTTTCGTAGCAGATCTGCATCGCGAATTCACAGCGGGCGGCAAAGGGGCAGCCCACGGGCGGCGCGAACAGATCCGGCGGCGTCCCGTCAATGGGAACCAGCTTCTGATCCTTGGACGTATCCAGAGTCGCAATGGACTTGATAAGACCCGCCGTATAGGGATGGGCTGTCTCGTAAAAGATCTCCTCCACCGTGCCCTTTTCCGCCACCTTTCCCCCGTACATGACGAGCACGCGGTCGCACATCTTGGCGATCACGCCCAGATCGTGGGTGATGAGGATGATCGAGGTATTCATCTGCCTGCGCAGATCCATCAGCAGATCCAGAATCTGCGCCTCGATCGTCACGTCCAGGGAGGTGGTCGGCTCGTCCGCGATGATGATGCTCGGCTTTCCGACCAGGGCGATGGCGATCATGACGCGCTGCTTCATGCCGCCTGAGAGCTCGTGCGGATACTGCTTATAGCGCCGCTCCGGCTCATTGATGCCAACCAGCTTTAAGATCTCCAGCGCGCGCTCCTTCACCTCTTTTGGGGAAATGCCCTTCCGGCCCACAAAGATCTCCTCGATCTGCTTTCCGATGGTCATGGTGGGGTTTAAGGAGGTCATGGGATCCTGAAAAATAAAGCCGATCTCCATGCCGCGGATTTTGCGCATCTCCCGATCCGTCTTGGTTGTGATCTCTTCTCCCTTATATTTAATCGAACCGCCCGCAAAGAAGCCCGGCGGCTCCGGGTTCAGCCGCAGGATGCACTGGGAGGTCACGCTTTTTCCGCAGCCGCTCTCCCCCACGATCCCGAGAATCTCCCCCTCGCGGACATTGAAGCTCACGTCGCGGACCGATTTGACCACGCCGCCGTAGGTGCGGAAGGAAAACTCCAGATTTTTTATCTCTAAAATGTTATTTGCCATTCTCCTGCCCCTCCTTACTCTGTGCCGCGCAGCCTTGGGTCAAAGGCGTCGCGCAGTCCGTTTCCAAGCTGATTGAGCGCCAGCACGGTGGTGCAGATAAAGAATGCCGGCACGTACAGCATATGAGGAGCTACCTTCAGCATTCTTGTGCCTTCCTTGGCGAGAACTCCCCAGCTTGCCTGCGGCGGGGAAATGCCGAGCCCGATGTAGCTTAAAAATGCCTCCTGGAAGATCGCGCCGGGGATGGCCATGGCGAGCTGCGTGATCAGCAGTCCCATGATGTTGGGAACGATCTCGCGCATGATAATGGTAAAGACCGGCTCGCCCATGACGCGGGCCGCGAGGACAAATTCCTGCTCCTTCAGACGGAACACCTCGCCCCTCGTGAAACGGCAGGTCCCGGTCCAGCCCACCATCACCATGGCGATCACCAGGCTCTGCACGCCGGAGCCCAGGACCACCATCACCAGGATACAGACGATTAAGGACGGGATGCCGTAAATCACGTCAATGATGCGCATCACGATCATATCAAGCTTCCCGCCGTAATAGCCGCAGAAGCCCCCTAAGACCGTGCCGATCACCGTGTTTAAAACGGCAGCCAGAAGACCGATCGTAAGGGATACCCTGGCTCCCATCCACACGCGCACCCACAGATCGCGCCCCAGGGAATCCGTGCCCAGCCAGTGCGCGCCGGAAAAGCTCTGGCTCATAGCGTACGCATCCTGCTGATCAAAGCCGTATCGGCTGAACATTGGCGCAAAAACCGCCAGAAGCCCGTAGGCGATCAGAAGGAGCAGGCTGAAAAACGCGGCCTTATTTCCGCGGATCCGCCGCCATGCCTCCTGCCAGAAGGTCAGGCTGGGACGGGAAATAGACTCCATTTTCTCCAGATTTTTGCCGACCGTCCGGAATTTATCTCTTGTTATCTCTGTCTGATTCGTCATTTCTGCTTGATTTCCACTCATATCATCCACCTACTTTCCTGCGATACGGATTCTCGGGTCGATGACGCCGTAGAGAATATCAACAATCATGTTGCAGAAGACCAGGAACGCGCCGTAAAAGGCCGTCATTCCCAGAATCAGGGAGTAGTCGTTGTTCTGAACGCTCTCCACATAATATTTTCCCATGCCGGGGATCGCAAACAGGGACTCAATGACAAAGGTCCCGGTCAGCACAGCCGCCACCGTGGGGCCCATCATGGTCACAACCGGCATGATGGCGTTGCGCATCTGGTGCTTTACGGTCACGCGGAAGCGCGAAATTCCCTTGGAGCGGGCGGTTTTGATGTAATCCTGCTGCACTACCTCCAGCATGCTGGCGCGCATGATGCGCGAGACAGAGGCCATGGTGTAAAAGCCCAGGCCCACGGACGGGAGGATCGTATAGCTGAAGCCCTTGTACTCCGCAATGGGCAGAAGGCCCCATTTTACCCCAAAGAAATGCTGCAGCAGGGCGCCCATAATAAAATCCGGGACGCTGGTGCCGATCACGGCTACAAGGACAAAGAGCAGATCGATCTGATTGCCCCGGTTTAGGGCCGAAATGATCCCGAACACCAGTCCGAAGGAAACGGCCAGGCAGAGCGCCCGGACGCCTAAATCAGCGGAATAGGGGAATGCCCCTGCCAGAAGATCATTCACGGTGCGGCTCGGATACTTCGTCGAAAAACCGAAATTGCCGTGGATGAGATTGTTTAAATACTGCAGGTACTGTTCCAGCACCGGCTTGTCAAAGCCATAGTAGGCATTTAAATTTTCCCGGGCGGTCGCGGAAAGCTTCGGATCATTAAACGGCCCGCCGGGCATTAAACGTGCGAGGAAAAAAACGACGGAAACGAGCACAAACACGGTGACGAGTGAGATGCCGATCCGTTTCAGAACGTATTTTGTCATAGGCGCATTGCTCCTTTAAAAAGGCTGAGCGCGCTAGAGCGTGTCTGAAAATTCAGACACGCTCGGGCCCGGACAGATTTACGGGCCGGAATGTATGTATCTGGCGCGCTCTGCAGTGATTTGAGCCGGAACTCACTGCAGATTCACACAGTCCGTAAGGAGATCCTCCGCTTCGGACGGCGTGAATCCGCAGCCGTTTCGCCGATCCGGACGGACGGCGGAAGTTTCCTTATTCCGTCATGTCCGTATATACAAAGTTGTAGTCCAGGCCGACAAAGTATGCGCCCAGATTCTGCACGCGGTCTGATACCATGTACTGGATCTGGCGGAACTGGAGCGGCACCAGCGCGCCGTCCTCCAGAAGGGTCTTCTCGGCTTCAAACAGGTTATCCATGCGCTCCTTGCCCTTGGTGGTCTTGGAAGCGTCCAGATACTTGTCGTAAGTTTCGCTCTTATAGTTTAAATAGTTGTACCCGGAAGTGCTGTACCACAGCTCCAGATAGCTGTACGGATCGGAATAATCCGGCGCCCAGCCTGTCATGATGATGTCAAACTCGTCGCTGTCCGGAACGAGAAGCGCGTTTCTCGTTGCATACGGAACCATGTTGATCTCCACATTGATGCCGAGGTTGTTCTTCCACTGGTTGACCACCACCTCGGCCTCCTTCTTGGCCGCGTCATTGTCCGATACCACCAGCTTTAAGGTAATGTCAGACGCGCTGGAAAGATTTAACTCTGAAAGAGCCGCTTCCAGGTACTCCTGGGCCTTTTCCTGATCGCCGATCACAGGGAACGCCTCCAGCGGGTACTCGGTCCCATAATCGCCGTCCACGCCGTGCACCTGAGGGAGCACATAGCGCAGGTTCGGATCATAAAGGCCGCTGTGTGTCAGGAGGATATACTCCTCGCGGTTGATGGCGTAATTCATCGCCAGGCGCAGGTTTTTGTTGGCCAGATACTGGTTCTTGTGGTTTAAGGCCGCGTAGTCGTCCGAGCCGTTGTAATAGCTCAGCGTCTTTCCCTCATACTGGGGCGCGAGCTCGGTCGGAACCTCCACCAGATCGAGATCGCCTGCATCAAACATGGAAACCGCGGTCGTCCTGTCCGCCACGGTCAGGATCTCCACGCCGTCCAGCTTCACCTTATCCGCGTCGTAATACGCCTCGTTCTTTGCCATCACGAGCTTGCCCTCGCCGTAAGCCGTCACCTTAAAGGGGCCGTTGTAGGCCTGCTTATCCGCGCCGCCGCCGAATTCCGCGCCGTACTTCTCAACCAGATCCTGGCGGACCGGGGCAAATGCGCTCATGCTCAGCATGCCAAGGAAATAGTCAGCCGGATTTTCCAGGGTAATTTCAAGCGTGTAGTCATCAATTGCCTTCACGCCCAGCTCCTCCAGCGGAAGCTCCTCTGCGCTGATTGCCGCGCCGTTTTTTAAGACCGCGCCAAGGTAGCTGGACGGACAGGCGGCCGCCGGATCGCACAGGCGGTGCATGCCGTACGCATAGTCATGCGCCGTCACGCCCACGCCGTCGCTCCATTTCGCATCCTCCCTCAAATGGAAGGTGTAAACCAGGCCGTCGTCGCTCACCTCGTAGCTCTGCGCTGTGGCCGGCTGGATGTCTCCCTGCACATTGCGGTACAGGCCGTCGTACAGATGATACGAAACCGTCGCATCCGCCACGGCGTTCGTCTTATTCGGATCGATCGTAGCGATATCCGCCGTGTAGGAAAAGCGCAGAACCTTGCTTCCCGGAGAAGCGGCCTGCCCGGAGGCGTCCCCTCCCGCGCTCCCCTGCTCTCCTGAAGGGGTATCAACCCCCCCTGCCTGGGGCGCAGCCGTTGATTCCACGGATGTGTTCGGTGTGGAACACCCTGCCGCGCAGACCGCCATCACAGCGGCCAGCCCGAATGCCAGCCATTTGTTCTTTCTCATAACCTTTCCTCCTTTTCTTTTTTGTTAAATCTCTATGAGCTCCTTTGTAGCGCTTATCAGGTTTTCATTTCCCGTTTCCGTGATGAGAAGCTGATCCTCGATCCGGATCCCGCCCCATCCCGGGATATAAATACCTGGTTCTACTGTCATTACATTTCCCGCGCGGATCATATCTGTCGAAGCCGGGCTCATAAAGGGCGTTTCATGTACAAACATGCCCACTCCGTGCCCAATCCCCGTATAATGCCAGGGAAGGTACTCCGTCCCCTCCAGGATCCGCCTTGACTCCTCGTAAGCCTCTGCGGCCGGGACGCCGTCCTTTAAAAATGCCTCGACTGCCTCCACCATCTGCTGCTCCAGCCTGTAAACCTCCCTCTGCCTGCCCGTGGCCCTTCCCACGACCACGGTCCGCGTCATGTCCGAGAGGTAGCCGTGATACTGGCAGCCGTAATCCATCAGCACCAGATCGCCGTATTCGATGGCCCTGGACGACGGGATCCCGTGCAGCAGGGATGTCCTGGGCCCGGAAATGAGGATATTCCCGTAGGGCCTGGTGTCCGCGCCTTCCATCACCATATACATGGAAAGCCGGGACGCCAGCTCTTTTTCCGTAATGCCGATCCGGATATCCTTTACGATCTTTTCAAAAGCCCGCGACGCGATATCGCACGCCGCACGCAGGCATTCGATCTCTTCCGGCCGCTTCACGGCCCGGAATCCCTCGATCACACCGTCAAACGGCGCGAGCTCGGCCTTCACCTCCGCCTCAAAGGAGCGGTACTCGGCAACCGTCATATGGCTTTCCTCAACGCCGATCGCAGAAAGCGCCTCCTCCCCGGCAATCTCCGCGACCGCCTTTCCCACGGATCCGCGGCTTCTCCACTCCACCAGCACGTAATCCGGGCATTCCAGGGACGCCTGCTCCATATAACGCGGATCCGTGATAAAATACTTTTTACGGTTTGTTATCAGGAGAACGGAATCCTCTCCCGTATATCCGCTCACATATTTCACATTCACGGGGCGGCTGATCAACACGGCCTGCAACCCCGCCTGTTCCATTTGCTCCAATAAACGTTCCATATCCTCTGTTATGTACCTCCAGTCTGTCATTGTATGTCATGATACCAGGGTCAAAAGGTCGAAAATCCGATGCAGGCTTGCCCGCAGGAGGGTTTTTGAACCTGGGACCCGCCAAAAACATGAAAAAGCAGCCCGATCCGGGCGGATTTTGAATGTTTTTGAGGATTGCGGGAGTACAACATACGGAGCAATCCGGTATCAGAGGGGTCAAAAGACCTTTTGACCTCAACATCATGTCATTTCAGCCCAGAAAACCGCCCGGAAGCGGCTCGCGGCCCTGAGAAGACGGCTCCTTTCCGTCATCCGCCCTTCCCGCCATCACGGCCTCGATCGCGTCGATGCTCCTCGGCACTATGGCCGTTAAGTTCTCGCACCCGTCCTCTGTCACCAGGCAGTTGTCCTCCAGGCGGAAGCCAATCCCCCATTCCTCACAGTAGATTCCGATATCCACACAGAACACCATACCCGGCTCTGTCACAGACGCGTCCACGAGATCATGGACATCCCAGCCCACATGATGCGCGCCGCCGTGCCAGATATAGCGCCCCACATCCTCATAGCGGCTGCACAGGCCGATGGCCTTTAGCTGCTCAAAATTAAATTCCCGGGCCAGGCGGTCCACATCCCCCATCGCCATACCGGGCCGGATGATGGAAAACATGTGCTCTGACGTATTGTACGCGCACTGGTAGAGCTGGCGCTGCCGCCCGGAAAAAACGCCGTTGCACGGCCACCCGCGGGAAACGTCATTGCACAGGCCGTCGTACTTGGCCCCCACGTCGTTTAAAACCATATCCCCGTCCTTTGCCTGGCCGGTATATTCATGATAATGGATGCAGAAATTATTCTCACCTGCTGAAATGATGCTCGGAAATGCCGGCTCCGGCACGCCGCGCTGCGCCAGCGCATAGTCGAATTCCGCCTTGTACTGGTACTCGTACATGCCCGGCCTCGAAGCGCGCATCATAGCCACGATCCCGTCCCGCGTGATCTGCGCCGCCCGGCGCATGGCCTCGATCTCGCACGGCTGCTTGATCGTGCGCAGCCTCCGGATATGCGGGGAGAGATTGAAAAGCTGCACGGCCGGGGCCGCGCGGCGAATCCGCTCTGCCATGTAAAAGGCCTCCGTGTCCTCGTCCCCGGCCTGATCCTTATACAGATCCAGCGCCACATGGGCAAAACGCCCTCTCTTTAACAGGCCGTGCAGCGTTTCCAAAAGCCCGTCCGTAAAAGCCGTATGCTCGATCCCGGACCGCTCCCTCGCCTCTGTCTCCCGCATCCGCTTTCCGCTCCAGCGCTCACCGTGTTCGTCCGGCGCAAGGATAAAAACCGTCTCCTTCACCCGTCCCTCGCTCTTCTCGGCCAAAAATACAAAGCCCTCGCGGTCAAGGCCCGTTAAGTAAACGAAATTCCGATCCGCATAAAACGGATAATCCTCATCCGCTGTCTTCTTCTTTGCATGGCCTGAAAACAGCAAAACCAGCGTATCCTCCGGCAGGGTTCTATAAAGCCTCTGTCTGTTGCCATAATGAAAGTCCTGCTTCATTGTATTTCCTGCTCCTTTAATTATCCATACTAAGTCTGAACCATTGTCTAATATGTAACAAGGTTATTGTATAATTATTCAATAAAAAAGTCAATAAATGCGGGCGGGGTTTTTCAGATTTGGCTGCTGCTGCCGGGTTTGACCCAAGAGGGGGGGCCGCTGTCTGTGACCTTCACTCACAAAAAAACGCAAAGCCGGGGGCTGAACGGTTATGAGAGCCTGTCCATAAGCGCCCATTCCATCAAAACAGTTGACACTCCCATACAGCGCCCACTATAATAGGCTCATGCATCACTCAGCCCCCTGTTTTGCAGGCGGTTTTATCTGAGAATATATGCGAAAAAAGGAGAACTCATTTATGAAACGATCATTACTGGCGCTGCTCCTGGCCGTGCAGCTTGCGGTATTCACAGGCTGCGGCGCAGCGGGACAGAGCGGGCCAAAAAGCGGCCTGTCCGCAGAAGGCGGCGGAGTGCTGGGAGAAGAAGCGGACGCAGACGGACTGCGCTACCAGGACGATTACTATGAATTTATCAATAAGGATCTTCTGGAGCAAATCGAACTGTCCGCATCTGACGCACACTGGGACTGGTTCGGGGAGCTGGACATCGCAGCCGGCAATGAGATGGACGACATCATCCGCGGGCTGTCGCGGGATCGCACGGCCTTTGAAACCGGCTCCAGCGAGCAGAAAATACGGGATCTGTATGCATGCGTGTCCGATACAGAGAACCGCAATGAGACAGGGCTGGGTCCCCTGAAACCGCACCTTGACCGCATCCGGAATGCGCAGAGCATTGCGGAATACGTGGACGCCCTGGTGAGCTTAAGCGGCGAATACGGCTTCAGCAGCATCATCGGCGGGTACAGCATCATGCAGGACAAGGCGGACTCGGATCAGTATGCGGTCTATATGCTGTATGCCGATACCCTGATCGGCAGGGAATATATAGAGGGCGAAAGCACGCAGTCCTATGTCGCCCTGTATCAGGACTACATCAAAAACATGTTCCTGGAATTCGGCCTGGGAGAAGGCGAGGCGCAGAGCTCTGCGGATTCCGTCATGCGCCTGCTGCGCGATATCTGCGCCTCCACACTGACCATCGAACAGTCGTATGATCCGTCCCTGACGTACAATGTTTATACTGCCGGGGAGCTTCAGGAGCTCTACACCAATGTGGATGTGGACAACATGCTGAAGGGCCTGCGGATCGACGGCCAGGACAAATATATTGTGATTGACGTGGAGCAGGCGAAAACCGTCAATTCCCTTCTGACCGAAGAGAATCTGGAGGCTCTGAAAGCCTACTCGACCTTTGTCCTGCTCAACGACGCCGCCGAATACGGGAGCACAGCCATGGCCAGGCTCTATAAGGGCATGGAAAACGCGCTGTACGGCATTACGCAGGAATGGGATGATGAGGTGATCTGGCTGCGGCTGACGCAGGAGCTGCTGCCCTGGGATTTCGGCATGATCTATGTGGAAGAACATTTTTCACAGAAAGATAAAGAAAATGTGGAAGAAATCATCGCCCTGATCCTTGACGAATATGAATCCATTATCATGAAGCAGGACTGGATGAGCGAGGCGACAAAACAGAAAGCCGTCCGCAAGCTGGAAACCATGAATGTCAAAATCGGATATCCGGACGAGTGGCCGGAAGAAAAGGATATGATGCAGGTCACGCCTGTCTCTGAAGGCGGAAGCCTGATGTCCAATTTCATGAGGAGCATGAACGTCGGCGTCGAACACGGGCTCCGCCTTCTCGGCGGCAGGGCGGACAAAACCAAGTGGGACATTCCCCCGCAGACGGTCAATGCCCTTTACGATCCGCTGAATAACGAGATTATCTTTCCCGCCGCGATCCTCCAGGCTCCGTTTTATGACCGCGAAAACAGCCGCGGCGCCAATATGGGCGGCATCGGCTTTGTGATCGCCCATGAAGTCACGCATGCCTTTGATTCCAGCGGCTCCTTATATGATGAATACGGCAACTACAGCAACTGGTGGACCGATGAGGAGCGGGAAGAATATCAGAGGCTTTCTCAGTCCATCATCGACTATTATCATCAGTATGAAATGATGGGCGTCCATGTAAACGGCGAGCTGACCCTGGCGGAAAATATCGCTGACCTCGGCGCAGCGGCATGCATTGCCTCCATCCTGGACGGCGACAGGGAAGCCCTGGACGACGCATTCTCACAGATGGCATATAACTGGGCGGCTGAGGACACGGCGGACTTTATGCTGTACCTGCTGAGCACGGACACCCACGCGCCGAACAAGATCCGGGTGAACGCTGTGCTGAGCTCATGCGATGCCTTTTATGAGACGTATGAGATTGAGGAAACGGACGGCATGTATACAGCGCCGGAGAAACGGGTGGGGATCTGGCGGTGAGGGATAACCAGCGGGCTGTGAAAGCTTTGCGGCAGCGGGCCGGATGTGCATGGAAACATGCCCGCCCGGCCCGCGCATTCTCTTTCAAAACTGATTATAAATAAACTCCGGCGCAGACGATAAGTCCGCATGCAAAAGATACAGGCATATGGCCGCCATGAAAATCCACAGCCTTACTCCATACCACACCGCATCTTTCGTGTCACTCTTCAGCGCTGTTTTGATAAAACTGATATACCGCCTCATCCACATACACCCATCCTTTCCAGCCCAGATGCATCACATCCTTTAAAAAATACGGCTCATACTCCTTCCCTGAAAAATCGGCCAGAGACACCTGATATTCCTCACAGATATCGCGTATCTTCTGATAATACCCCTCCCGATCCTCCTTCGGAAAACCGGTCCAGTCATACCACGTTCCATTCACCGGGATGCTGACAATCAGCGGCTCTATCCTCAGCTCCCGGCAGACGTCCAGAAACAGGCGCAGATCCCCGTATTCCGGGGAATCCATATAGCTGTCTTTCGCCTGGCTTCCTTTTCGCTGTTCCAGCGCGTCGCGCACATACGTATCGTAATACGCGTCATAAATATAATACTCATTATTCGTACACGCCCTTTTTCCCGCCGCCTCCGCCTCCGGAAGAAGCGCCTGGAAATCCAGCTCCCTGACCGCAACCTGTTCCTGCGCGCCTGCGCCCGGCGTCGCCGTCCCTGTAGACTTCAGCGCTTTTGCCAGCGTATGGACCGCCTTTAAATCCGTAAACCGGCTGTAAAGCCCCATCTCCACCCGCTCTGCCAGATTCAGCGTGTGCTCCAGAACCACCCGCCTCACGTTCCGGATCCGTTCAAGCTGCGCCGGATCTGCTGTCAGCAGCGCTTCCATCCGCTCTGCCACCCGTTTCTTTAACGGCCCGGAAATGGCCGGGTTCTTCATAAACGCGGTATACGCCTCCTCCGAAAAACGGCTCGCATACGTTTCCGGTGACAGATGGGCTTTGGTAAACCACTGAGGCGACAGGATCAGCACCGCCTTTTGGTTTTTGACATACGGCCCAAGCGCCCCTGCATTCACCGCATGGTGTATGCTCTGCATATAACCCCTTCCAATCAAAATCATATTGAAATCCGACTGCCCGTTCCGGAACAGATATCGCGGAAAGGCGGCAACATCCTCTGCGGCGAACAGTTCTGACGATCCAAAGACCGGAATCGTCTGTTCCCCCAAAACCAGCTCCATGGCCTCCATACAGGAATTGCGCTCATCCACATTCTGATACATCAGCTCCACCCGACAGTCTCTCAGCTTCCTCAAATCATGCCAGTACAGGCCCGCTGCCGCCGCAAAAAGGCAGAGCGCCGCCGTCAGAGCGGCTGCTATCCGTTTCATCGCTCCAGTCTCCCCCGGATCAGCCCGATGATTTTCTCAGGCGTATCCACATCTTCCCGTCCGATCTCTGACGGCGGCAAAATGAGCCCGAACCGATCCTCAATCTCAAACAACAGCTCCGCAAACGTAAGAGAATCCAAAAGCCCTGTTTCAAAAAGCCTCACTCCGCGATCCTCCCTTACCATATCATCCTCACAAACCTCTGCCAGCATATCCAGAATCTTCTCTTCCATCTCTCCTGCAACCTCACTTTCTTATAATAAATACATATAGAAACCAAAAACACAGCCGCTCTGACAGCCTGAATTCATGTTCGATCCAGCCAGTCATTCTCTTCTGAACGGCTACAAATAAACCCGAACCGCCCTCCATGCTTCCCCCAGATATCCGGAAAAAATCAGGAAGCCAAACATCGCCATATTGAGCGTCACAAACCAGGATAGCGCCTTATACCATTTCTTTTCCCTGTTTTCACGATAAAAACCCGATTTTTTCTGATAGATTTCTGTCGCCGCCATCAACAGCCCGTGGTACAAACCATACACGATATACTGGGGCTTTAGCCCATGCCAGAGACCCATCACCGCCATATTGAGCATCAGACCGGCCGCTGCGCCGTTCAAACGCTTTTTAAACCGCTTTTTCCGGGCCGAATCAAGCATAAACCGGGTAAATATAAAATCCCGGAACCACGAAGACAGCGTAATATGCCAACGGCCCCAGAAATCCTTCATATCCACGCTCAGAAACGGCCGGTTAAAATTATCCGGCATGCGGATACCCAGCATATAACTCACGCCTGCCGCCATATAGCTGTACCCGGCAAAATCAAAAAAGAGATACAGCCCGTATACATACGCATATCCCGCCAGATAAACCGGCTTATAGCGCCCGGCAAACACATCGGTGAGAAGCTTATAACACATGGCAGAGCACACGATTTTATAAAACATCCCCAGAACCAGCTTATCGATCCCGGCCGCCGCCATGTTTCCATATTCACTCCTGTTATAAATTCTCCTGCTGTCCTCTGCAAAACGCCGGCTCCGGTCAATGGGACCCGAGCTTAAGCACGGGAAAAATAAAATAAATTCCAGAAACTCTATCTCGTTGATCTCCTCTATTACCCCGTCATAGATTTCAATCACGACCTGGACAACCCGGAAAACCATGTAAGAAATCCCAAGAAAGGCAAACCAGTTTTTTCCATACAGGCCCGATATCTTGCATACAAGAAGCGGCGCAAGAGCGATACACACGGCGTGCCCGTACAGATACCGGTTCCGCCCGTACCGCATCCGCAAAAACAGGTAAAACCGGACCAGATACACAGAGAGAACCGCATATATCAAAAGATACAAAAGTTCTCCTGGATTTCCCCGGTATACGGCCCAGATAAAAAACGCCGTCAGAAACCTCCGGTATCCGCGAAGCGGCTGTTCAAGGTATCCCAAAATCATGGCCGGGAGCAGCAGGAGAAACAAATAAACAAAAAAGGAATACCCGGAAAAAAAACTCATAACATGTTTCCTCCCAGGGCTCTGCGATCCACCTTTCCGTTGCCGGTCAGCGGAAGGGACTCTAAAAAGATAAATTTTTTCGGAATCATATAATCCGGCAGGAAACGCTTCAGCGCCTCCCGAAGTCTCTGTGATTCAGCAAACGCGTCTTCCGGTGTCTCCTCCACTGCCACAAAGGCCGAAAGGCTCCTGACCTGCCCGCCGCGGCAGACCGGAAGCACCGCAGCGCGGCGGATCCCCGGAAGCTTCATGATATTCTGTTCAATATCTTCCAGTTCAATCCGGTACCCGTGCAGCTTAATCTGCAGATCCATCCTCCCGCAGTAGAATAACTGCTCCCCTTTTCGGTATCCCCGATCTCCGGTGCGGTAAAACCGGCACGTATTTCCCTCTATTTCCATGGTTCCGAAGGAAGCTCCCGTCCGAGCCGGATCCTGCCAGTACCCGGCGCTGACCGTGTCCCCCGCAATCACGATCTCGCCGCTCTCCCCCTCCGGCAGAACGTTCCCCTTTTCATCCATAATAAAAATCCACGTTCCCTTCCTGGCCTTTCCCACCGGAAGCGGGTTTTCCTCCTTTGCAAGCTCCCGCGTGACGGTCACGCCTGTAACCGCCACCGTTGACTCTGTCGGCCCGTATGTATTCACAACATCTGCCCTGGGAAATGCCTCCAGAAGCCGCTGCGCCGTCCGGTTCGCCAGCGTTTCCCCGCAGAACAGAAACGCCCTCAAATCCGGCAGGAGCGCTTCTCCAAAGGATGGATCCGATAAGCAAAGCTCCGCAAACGACGGGGTTGACACCCAGACCGCTGCCTGCGACCGTTTCAGAGAGGCGGCAAGCTCTCTCATATTTCCCTGAATTTCCCGATCCAGGGCCCAGATCGTGCCGCCCGAATATAACGACAGGTACAGATCCATCACCGAAAGATCAAATGAAAACGGAGCCTGATTCAGGAACACGCGGCCTTCCTCCGTCTCCGGAAGGTTCCCCAGCGTAAGCCCCCACTCAATAAAATGATCCAGGCAGTCCCGCGTGATCTGTACACCCTTCGGCACACCGGTACTGCCTGAGGTAAATATAATATAAAACACATCCCGCGCCGCCACGGCCCGTTCACGCGCCGCCTCGCCCGCCGCTGTTTCAATGATTTTGCGGATGTCCTCTGCAAAAAGAATCTGCTGATAAGATAAAGACAGCTCCTCCGTCGCCAGAATCACTTCCGGCTGCACCTCCCGGATCACTGCGTCCACGCGCTTTGGAGGAACCGACACATCGATTGGGCAATACGCGCGCCCCGATTTCACACAGGCCAGAAAGCAGACCAGCATAAGCGGATCCTTATGGCCATACACCACAACCGGAGTGTTCGTTCCCAGAGATTTGTCAAGATAATATGCCAGCCTGCCTGACTGTTCGTTCAGATCTCCCCAGCTTACGCTGCGGGCCTTAAGGCAGGGGGGCTCTCCGTCCCCTTTATACCCCCCCCCGGCCGGTTTTTCATAGTAATAGGCCGTGCGGCGGGGATGGTTTTGTGCATTTTCAGCTATTTTATCCAGTATTGTCATTAGTTTTGTTCTCCTCTATTAACTTCTGTATTCATTCAGGCCATTTGAATTCCCGCGTTTTGCAGGCGGCTGTCTTGAAATAATCTCCCTCTGAGACAAAGGGCGGCATCGAACCTTCCACATGCTCATATATGGCTTTTGTGGGAAGAAGCTGTGCCGCGAGCAGCAGAAAAAAAACTGTTCCGACGCTGGCAGACAACATAGCAAGCATGGAGCGCATTTCCCTTAACCGGAACATTCTTTATCCCCCCTTTTATGTAATCGCCTTCTTCCCGCTTCTCTGCGTTTACAGGATCGAGCTGAGATCCACAAACCGCTTCTGCAGTGCAAAATCCCATATATCCGCTCCCCGCAAAAGCTCCATAAAACGTTCGGTGCTCCTGCCGTCCCCAAACTGCTTCGCCTCAAAGCGGTACTCCTGCACATGGCCGATCGCCTCTAAAATTTCCTCCCGCCTTTCCTCCACATGCTGTAAGTTCCGGGATTCTTCCAGATTATACCGCCCCTTTTGCCTGCTTCCGATGTCAATGGCCGGGATTCCGTATACGCTGCTCTCCCGCACTCCCGCGCTCGAATTCCCGATCATAAAATCCGCATGCTTTAAAAGCGTCAGGAAATATTCAAACCGCAGCGAAGGAAACAGGCAGAACCTTCTGTTTCCTTCTATCCGCTTATACTCATTCAGCAAAATCTCCGAGCCTTTGTCATTATTCGGGTAAACCGCAATATAATCCCGACCGGATTCCAGGAGCGCGTCCACCACAGCCCGGATTTTTTTCCCCAGATTCGGGTAGTCGGTTGTAACCGGATGGTACATAAAAATCCCGTAATGCCCATAGGGAATATCATACCTGGCCTTCGCTTTATCAATGGAAGGAAGCGAGCCTGACAGCATGATATCAATATCCGGCGAACCGATCACATGGATCCGCCGCGCTTCCTCCCCGAGCTGCACAAGCCGCTTCCCCGCTTCCTCATTGCATACCAGGTGCAGGTGGGCAAACTTGGAGATCGCGTGGCGAATCGATTCGTCAATCGTGCCCGACACCTCCCCGCCCTCGATATGCGCCACCTTTATATTGTTCAAAGCCCCTACCACAGCCCCGGCCAGGGCGTCGATCCGATCTCCGTGGACCACCATCAGATCCGGGCGGATCCGTTCCGCGAATCCGGTCAGATGGCAGATCACATCACCGAGGTTATAGCTCATGCTGTCCGTGTGGATCTGGGCAAAATCCGCATAGATATTCCGATAGCCGTCCTTTTCAATTTCCCGGTATGTGCACCCGAACATCTCCATCAGGTGCATCCCGGACACGTAAATATACGCCTCAAACTCCTCCGCCTGTTCCACCTCCCGGATCAGCGGCTTCAGCTTCCCATAGTCCGCCCGGGTTCCTGTAATAAATAAAATCTTTTTCATCTGCGTATCATGCTTCTTTCCAAATGTACATCCTCTTCGATGTCGCAGGCCGCCGTCTTTCCCAGCACGGCCTCATACTCCTCCGCCCGGATTTCCCCGATCCCCGGGCGCTTTGCCCAGAGATTTTCCGGCGTAAAACGTTCTCCTGCGCGGATCGGTACGGTCGTCACCAGCGTCGCAAAGGCAAAGTCTATCGTTACCTGCTCTTCTCTGGCCGCCTCCTTTTTCCCTCCCAGCATCGAGGGGAGCTCCTCTGCCGCCTGCAAAAGCGCCCTGAGCGCCGCTTCGTCCATGGAACATACGATATCCGGCCCCAGGCGGCCCATGTGGTCTGTGAAATGGCGTTCTACCAGCCCGGCTCCCAGCGCCATGGCCGCGATGCAGGCCGTGTTATTCCTCGTGTGATCGGAAAGCCCGATTGGGATCCCCGGAAACTCCCGCATTAACTCCTGCATCCCGCCCAGCCGCACCAGACCGGGCGGGGTCGGATACAGGTTCGTTGTGTGCAGCAGCGCATAGGGAACCCCCTTTGCCTCCAGTATATCCACGGTTCTGGCAATACTCCGGAGATCGTTCATCCCTGTTGACACCAGCATCGGCTTCCCAAACTCCGCGATATGCCGGATCAGGGGATAATGGTTCATTTCCCCGGATCCGATCTTATATGCCTTTACGCCAAACCGTTCCAGCCGGTCCGCAGCGGCACGCGAAAAGGGAGTGCTGATAAATTCCATCCCCAGCGCCTCCACATACTGCATGAGCTCCCGCTCCTCTTCCTCCGACAGGGCGGACCGCTCCATCACCTCATAGATCGAGCAGTCTGCATTCCCGGGCATCACGTCCCTGGCCTCCCGGCTCATCTCATCCTTCACAATGTGCGTCTGGTGCTTAACCAGCCGCGCGCCTGCCCGGCAGGCCGCATCCGCCATCTCCTTTGCCGCTGTAAGGCTGCCTCCGTGGTTGATCCCGATCTCCGGAATCACCATCGGCCGGTTTCCTTCCCCAATCGCAATGCGGCCGATCTGAAGCATCTTCATCCCCATCCGTTCTTTCCCTCCTGTTCTCTTCCGGCCGTTCCCATTACCCATTCGGCAAACTGAAAGTCCTCCCATGTGTCAATATCAATCGCATATTTCGCATCCATCACATACGGATGCCGGTTATCATTCAGGCTGACGGAACCGTCAAACCCATCCTCCAGCCGGTTGATATAGATAGAGCCGTTAATATGATAAACCGACGGAAAATCCTGCCTGCGTACGGTACTTGAGCCGGTCAGGAAATTTTGCAGAAGGCCGTCATCGGATATACGGCGCATGAGAATCGGATGAACCGGAGATTCTGAAACGCTTGCCAGCGAAGCCCACTGGTTATCTGCGATCGCCTCTATGCTTTCTGTCAGGTGAAACGCCTCCCGGTAAGGCTGGGTGGGCTGTAACAGCATGAGATAATCATAGGTATACCCCATCTCCCTCAGCCGTTCCACGGTATAAACCAGGCTGTCAATCGTCCGGGAGGTATCCTGAGCCAGGTCGTCCGGGCGCAGAAAAGGAATCCATGCGCCATACGCTTCTGCAATCTCTGCAATCCGCGGCGAATCGGTTGATACCACAATCTCATCGATGTAGGCGCAATTCCCGGCCGCTAAAATGGAATGTGCGACGAGCGGAATCCCGCATAACGGCAGAATATTTTTGTCCGGAAGCCCTTTGCTCCCTCCCCGGGCAGGAATAACTGCCAGAATCTTTTTGCCTGCATACATACTTGCTATGCCCTCCTTTCTCTCCCCCACTGTCTGACATTATGATAATCGCCAGAGGCGCTCTCATAATCCTTTACGTTCCCGACATGGTTCATATCCCTGTTTTGATCCCTCTCTTCCTGTAAATATATATAAATACAAACAGAATCACCAAAACCAGCAGCCCATAGCGGACAGCCCGTTCCCCATAACATACATTCATGGCCAGCGCCGCGCATCCGATCGCTGCAATATATCTGATCAGCCAGCGGTAATCATAAATCTCCCCATACCCGATTCTCCTCACCAGCCACATATGGATGAGCAATAAAAAGCCATATCCCGCCAGCGTCGTATAGGCAGCGGAGATATAGCCAAACCGGGGAATGCAAATCCAGTTTAAAGCGACATTCAGGCTGGCGGCAGCAGCACTCCCCATTGCCATTCCCGCCGTTTTTTTGCAGCACTGTTCGACATTCACAAACATCGTATACACAAACTGGCATACACAGCCCAGCGCAACCGGCGGCATCACATATACCGCCTGAAAATACGGTTTCCCTCCCAGAATATAAAGAATCTCCGGCGAGATGATAACCACCAGGACAGCCGCAAGCCCAAAAAAGAACACACAGACTTTTGAAACAGCCCTCACCTCCTGGAGCCGGCCGCTGTCGAGCTTTTCTGCCAGCCATGGGGCAAACGCATTGTTGATGGAAGAGGCCAGGATGGATATCATTGTCCCGCACGTATAGGCAAGACTGTACAGGGCCGTCTCTGATTCTCCTATATATTGATTGATCATAATCCTGTCAATGGAGCTTAAGATATTCAGAGAGAGCAGATGCGGAATATAGGGCAGACAAATCCGCAGGGCATACCGCCAGTATGCAGTATTCACCCGTTTTGCCTGATAACCGAGCCAGGCTGCGGTCATGGCGCCTGCTGCAAAAACCGGAATAAGAGATCCGGCTACTCTCGCGGCATAACCATTCTCCCAGCACAGCGCCAACGCGACAGACAAAAGGGAGGTTACAACCGTCACGGCCAGACTGACCGCCGCCGAATACTGATATCTGAACAAAAATTTCTCCCTGGTCAGAAACAGCGTGACGGGCATATACAGAAGGATATAGGCAAACATGCTGTACATGTAAATCCTGTCCATGCCAAACAAAGCCCCAAAGCAGTCCGGAAACAGGCTTATCACAGCGATCCAGCAGGCGCCCGAAAGCCCGCCAAGGGCCATCATGGAGCCAATATACTCGTCAAACGTCTCGCTGAAATCGGTTTTTGCCGTAATCAGGGAGGCTTCCAGATTCAGAGAGGCCAGGATGGTCAGAATCCCTAACCAGGAGGTATAATTGCTGTAACGGCCAAATTCGTTTTGCGACAGCAGTCTTGCAAAGATCGGCGTTGTAAAAAAGCCGATGCCTCTCATCAAAAAATTGCCTGCCGTATACCAGATCCCGGCTTTTAATGCGATTCGATTATTCATGCCACCTGTCTTTCTGTCTCTTCCTCCTGTTTTCTGTCCGCCCCAAATCCACTACAGCCTTTAATTCATGGCCCGAACACGGAATGAGAGCCCGCTGATCACGTGCGATATGAGCCGATAAAGATTCATCAAGTGTCAGGTCAAACAGCTTATAGGTATAGACCGCATACTCTGCCGCTCCAATCTCCAGCAAATTGACAGGTGCAGAGGAATACAGGGTAACAGCCATAAACACATCCAGCATATGGGCCGCAAATTCAACCGGCATCCACGAGAATTCCCCTAATTCCAGTTGCTCTGCCCCTGTCTGTCTCGCAATATCGTCATATTTATGCGTTTCCTCCCTGGGATGGCGTTTGATTGCAAACCTGTATTCACTCCCCATATTGTTGCAGAGATACAGGAGCAGCGCTTTTTCATCCTCTGTGCTCACGCCAGTTTCCTGGTTCGGCTGGCCCAGCCATAAAACCGTCCTTTTGTGATCTGTTTCCCTCAATATATGCCTTACCTTATTCTCAAGCGTTCCCAGCCTTCCAAACCACGCTGGATCCGCAAAAATATTGCTCTGCCGGATCACCTCTCTTGCGCACAGCTTTTCTCCTGGCATCCATTCCGGGTGCTTTACAAGCAGGATATCAATGACAGGACTGCTTCCTATTCCCTGTGGGAGATGGACACCCAGCAGTTTATTCACGAGCCGTGCAGTAATGGTATATTCTCTTCTGATCGCGCCGGCATAGGTCCCCAGCCCTTCCTCAACCAGGATCGAACGCGCCTTCAGGCCCTTTTCCTGAATATAGGCTAAAAAACGACTGTTGATCAGCTCCTGATCGTTGAATGAAAAAACAATCAGCTCAGACGCGTTCTCAGTATAGGCTGCAAGTCTGGAAAATCGAAATAACCGCCCTGCATCGATCAGCTTATGTACCTGTCTCCTGATCCCCCTCTCCCTCTGAAATCCGCGGATCTCCAGATATCCTGAAAATAAATGCACAAAATATCTCAGATCAATCTCGCTGTCTGAGGTATTCTGCCACACTAACACCCGTTCATCCTCTTTCGTCCAGCAGTCCTGCGATGCGTAATAACAGGCGTGAAACAGATGAAACGGGGTAAAGCAAATGAACAGAGCTCTCCTTTTCGTCATCCGCTCTCCTCTCTTTTCTCCGTCATCTCTCCGTCCGGCATGTCCGTATATCCGCCGGCTGTCATGATAAAGCTTAAAAACAACAGTGGTATCGTATAGTCAATTGCAAACAGTCCCAGAGAAAGGCCGCACAGGGCTGCTGTAAACAATGCGATAAACCGGATGTTTCCCGGACGGGTGAACCTGGGCATGCGATTCCTTCTGACCATTCCGAAAACGCTGTATATATAGGAAAGGAACAGAACACTCCCGATGATTCCAAATTGATACAGGATTTCGATATAGGTTTGGTGATGCATCTTAAACTCCGGCAGCCGCTTATACGCCATGCCTGAGCCAAACAGGATCTTCCCCAGGTCTGAAAGCCAGTCCTTCACATATGCCGTCCAAATGACATAACGCCCTGTTGTCAGCGTATTCATCACAGAGCCGTAATCACGGGCCGGGTTTGTAAAACGCCCAAAGAAGAGGGTGACAGCCGCCCCATTCGTATACATATTGACCATCAGAAACAGCGATATGCCAAGCACACTCCACAAAATCAGCCTCGCAAGCTTTCTCTGCAGATTCGTCATATAATAATAAAAGGCCGCAAATCCGAGCGCAACTATGAACATTTTAGAAAAGGTCATGATTCCCAGAATAAAGTAAATGCCTGTAAAGGTCATGATTTTCTTTTTTGAAATGTCCTTCAGCCCGCGGCTGCAGAGAAAAAACAAAAGACAGGCAATGATAAACGCACAGTTTACCGCAAAAAAATTGGTATCCATATCCAGGCCGGAAAACCGCCTCACCTCTATCTCCCCGACGACGGCCGTATCGATTTCAATCGCCTGCCCCAGCCTCGCAGAACCTCCTGCTATGACAGCCAGGAGCGCCGCGCATACATGTCCCCAAATATAAAAATCGAACAGCCGGATCCATTGCTCCCTTTCAAATGCCAGGGCAAAGATAAGCAGGAGCGAATAATTGACAATGGTTTTTATATCAGAAAGCAGACTGCTCTGTCCCGGCCTCAAGCCGGATATCATATAAATGGCAAGAAGCGCGTATAAGAGCGCTGTCCTTTTATGAAGCCGGATACCAGCCAGATTTCTCATGATATAAATGACAATGAGAATTCCAAACAGGGACGTCTGATACCGGGGCGCGAGTGATACGGCGCTGCTCAAACTTACCAGGGCAAATATCAGATACAGCGCCTCATCTTTTGAAGAAACTGCCAGGAGCACGGCAGAAACCGCGATAAACCCCGCCATAAATAACTCCGACGATGTGAGGAAACACAGCATAAGCAGCGTCCAGCATATGAAATATTTATAAATGACCGACTTATCTTCCGGACATATCTTCCTTCTTATAATCATTGCCTCTTCTCCTTTGCACAGTGCGTCACCCGTTCAGTCTTACGTTTCGTCTAAGATTGATATGTAAGGCCGCAGCGTACAGCCGTTTACTCACACATAACAGAACCGCAGCCGCTTTCCTGGATACCGATACCTTTGACCGAAACAGAATAAATGCCGTATGTTCCCTTAAAAATCGGATGATATCCCGTTCTGCGACGGCATAATCCCGCCGATCCGATGCCGTCATAAGCCTGTCCAGGGCATAAAAATAAGCCCAGCACAGACGGTGCAGGCCAATGTCCTTTATATCCGGGTAATTCTGGCAGATCAGTCTGTAATTCTCCCGGTACGCCTCGATGCAGTCAAAGCATGTCCCGGCGGAACGCTTTGTTGTAATACTTCCGGCTCTGTGAAAATAGAAATATTTCTGTTCCGAAACAGCCACAATTTTTTTACACTGCATAAAGACACGGACGATCACAAACGCGTCTTCTGTCGTCTTTCCCTCAGGGTATCGAATGGTTTCAAAAATCTCTCTTTTATATAATTTATCAACTGCATTCACACCAAACATGTTTCCGCAAAACGCCTCATATATTGCTTCCTGCGCATCATAGAGCCCATAGCCCGGTTTTGCCTTTTTTGGTGTTTTCCCTTCATAACAGTGGTATATACCGCATATGGATACATCCGCCTGCTCCCTTACCAGATTTTTATACAGGATTTCATACATATCCGGGGCGATATAGTCGTCGCTGTCAACGAATCCCAGGTAAGCGCCCCTGGCTGCTTCTATCCCCGTATTTCTGGCTGAGCTCAGTCCTGCGTTGGTTTTATGTATAACCCGGATCCTTGCGTCCCGCCCCGCCATCTCCTCACAGAGCTCCCCGCTGCGATCCGTCGAACCGTCATCCACCAGGATCAGTTCAAAATCCGGGAAGGTCTGTTCCAGGATGGAGCAAACACATTTTTCTACATATGTCTCCACATTATAAACGGGAACAATAATCGATAGTTCAGGCATAGATTTTTCCTTGATTTCTCGTTTTTTATCTGTAAACATCGTTTGCGGCGTCCGCACACTCCAGCGAGCGCAGGATTGTCAGAGTTCTTTTGATCCCGGATTTGATATCGTATCTGGCAGACCATCCCAGCGTTTTCAGCTCCCGCCCGTCAAGCCTTGCCCTGGTCGCAGCGCTGTAGCCCTTTTTTTCCGTCTCATCCGGAGGCGCGGCGATAACCCTTACATGCGCAGCCTCTGCGATCAGCGCCGCCAAATCCTTCAGCCTGATATCCGACGCCTCATCTGCAATGTTATAGGCTTTTCCCCGCTCCCCGCGGAGCAGAACCGTGAGAAGGCCGGATACCGCGTCTGAAACATAGGTATACGAGTAATACTGTTCTCCCGCGCTTTTCAGGACCACATCCTCGCCGCAGACGCCTTTTTTTATAAACTGGGAGACTGCCTTACTGTCATCCGGCTGCATCGTCGGGCCATAGGAACGGGTCAGGCGCGGGATCACCACATCTAATTCTTTTTGCTCCATATACGCCTGGCAGAGCGCCTCCCCGCAGCGCTTACTCTCCGGGTAGCCGGCGCGCAGCGTATTGCAGTTGATATAACCGCAGTCTTCCTCCCGGAACAGCTCCGTATCCCCGCGGTTTTCCCCGTAAACCTCATTGGAGGAGGCGAAAACGACGCGTCTGGCATGATGCCCGGCTGCAAAATCCAGCATATGTTTCAGGCCGATAATATTGGTCGTGATCGTTCCAATCGGGTCTTTTGCATATGCGATCGGATGCGTATTGCTTGCCAAATGGAGTACATAGTCCATGCTCTTTATTTCCGTGCAGATCAGGGGTTCCCTGATATCGTGTGAAATAAAGCGAAAAAACGGATCTTCCCCGCAATGCGCAAACCGTTTCAGCGCTTTGTCTTTTCTCCTTCCAAGTGCGTAGATCCGGCAATTCATCGAATACGTCTTATTCCGCTCTAAAAGCACATCCGTGAGGAAGCTCCCGGCCAGTCCCGTCGCGCCTGAAATCAGAACCGAGCGGTCCTGAAGCTTTTCCCACGGAAGCTCCAGACCAGCCGTATCCCTCACATCCTCCAGGTACTGTTCATTCTCAAATATTTTCATTTCCTTCTCTCACTCCTTTCGTCCGGCATCCCTGTCCATCCTTAAATACGCTTTAAACATCTCCAGATCATCCTTGGTCGTCAGCTTGATATTTTTATCCGAGCCGGATGAAAAATACAGCCGTTCGCCCAGCTCAACCATCATTGTATTCGTATAAGACGCGCCGTATATCCCAATTCCCTTTTCAAACGCCGTCCGGTACGCCCGAAGCAGTGTCTCAAACCGATATGCCTGCGGCGTGGATACCCGGCGCAGCCGCTCTCTGGGGATATATTCTGTCGTCGTTCCGATCATCTCTTCACTGACCACAAAAATCTGTTCATTATACGGCAGCGAGGTAACACCATTTCCATATATCCCCGCTGTTTCAATGACATCCGTTAAAACCGTATCGTCAACCATCGGACGGATCCCGTCATGAATGACAATGATATCGCTGTCCCTGCATTTCCCCTCCAGATGATATACGCCGTTCCGTATGGATTCCTGCCCTGTCTTTCCGCCGGATATCACCCATTTCAGCTTATCAATATGAAATTGCTTTGCATAAGCCCATAAAACGTCATGCCATCCGTCCAGGCATACCACTTCAATGGCGTCAATGTCCGGATGCCTCTGGAATCCCTCCAGCGTGTAGATCAATACCGGCTTATCGTACACATGGATAAACTGCTTTGGTATATCCTGCCCCATGCGGCTCCCGGAACCGCCTGCTATAATGATTGCTGTGTTCATTTTCCTAATTCCCTCTCCAGAAGCTTTATGATTGAATAAAGCATCATGCACACATTCAGTACAAAATATAAAACCGTAAACTCGGTATTTAAGCTCAGGACAATACAAATCAGCATCACGACTTCCTGAAACCCGGCCGGATCACACAGGTTCAGAACAACGTTTTTTGCCAACCCGTAAGAACCCTTATCCTTTAACGCCTCCGCTTCCGCCTTTCCCGGGTTTAACGAAAGCTTCCTGTGCATCAGTAGTCTCGGTATAAGCGCCGCCGCCGCGCTGAGTGCGCTCAGCATCACCGGCATCGCCGGATCCGCCGGCCTCCATCCTCCCTGATCAAAATAAGCGGCATTTCCCATAGCCAAAAGGATCAGAACCATCGTCAGATATCCGCCCAGCGTATCGAGAAGATCCCCGTTTGCTGATTTCACATTTTTATATCTTGCGATATTTCCGTCGATCCCGTCTCCCATATTCCATAAAAAGAAAAACAGCAGGCCCGCCAGCCTCTGGGGAATGGTCTGTCCCAGTGACAAAAAAGCAAAACCGGCAAGCGAGCAGAATATTGACAAAACCGTCACTGTATTGGGCGAGATATTCGTATACAGAAACGGAATGGTCAGAACATACGACAGCGGCCTTCCGATATAAAACGCGAAATAGCTGCTGCGCGCTTCCCTTCTCTTTTCCGGCGTCATAGTCTTTTTTTCAATCTCTCCTGGCGTAATCATGATTCTCTCGTTCCTTTACATATTCAGATACAGCTTTTTGAACTGTTGTTCGACATGCTGTATATCGTATTTTTTAATCTTTTCTGCGTTGTAATCGCCAAACCGGCTGCACAGCTTTTGATTTTCCTTTAATATCTGAATGGCTCTCTGATATCCCTTCTGATCCTTTGCCTTTACCAGCAAACCGCCTTTTTTATGCTCAATCAAATCAACATTTCCGCGGATCCGGGAAGCGATAACAGGCTTTTTGCAGGCCATGGCTTCCATCAGCGCTACGGAAAGCCCCTCCTGCAGGGACGGGAAAATAAATGCGTCACAGGCATTACATAAATCCGTTACATTCCTGCAAAATCCAAGCATATGGACGTTTGCATCCAGATGATGTTTCTCTGTCAGCCCTCTCAGCTCATGCTCCAGCTTTCCCGCCCCGGCAATAAATAAGTGAACCTCCGGATCTCCCATTTTGGATATGGCCTGGATCAGCAGCTTATGATTCTTTCTTGGTATCAGCTCTCCCACTGTCAACAGAATAAAATCATCCTTTTTTAATCCGAATTGTGTCCGCAGGCAGTCTGTTTCATATGCGTGAAACTGTCCCGTATGGACGCCGACTCCGTTTACCAGAGCAACATCTGAAGCTTTCATCCGTTTCGCCGCCTCGTAGTCCTCCCGGTTAATTGTGATCAGCAGATCTGTCAAACGCGATAAATAAATCTCCACCGGATAGTAAATCAGCCAGTTGCGCTTAGGCGCCCCCCTGTAAAAATGAAAACCATGAGCCATATATATTACTTTACACCCTGTCTTCCGGCCCGCCAGCCGGCCTATCGCGCCTCCGACTGGCTCATGGCAAAAAATCGTGTCGTATCGCCTCAGTCTGATGAGGGACACAAGATGTCTGTACGCCGTTATATTTTTCAATGAGTACGGGCTTCTCTGAAACGGGAGCTCATATACCGTTAATCCATATTCTGATATCAGCTCATCCAAATATACGCCGGTTCTGGAGCAGGCGCATTCCACAGACATCCCCTGACGCTCCATGCTCCGGATGTGTGGAATCAGAAAATTCCATATCATTGAATCCGTTGTGCATACGATCAATACCCGCTGCATGTTAAACCTTCCTCACTCTGTCACTGTCCATACCGTTTTAATTAAAACCGCCCATTCTCTGAATAATGAAAATTTCCTCATCTCATCCAGGTTCCACTTCATCTTCTCCGGAAGCGCCTTCTCCACATATGCCTCCTCCACACTCCTCCCCTTTCTCACTTCTTCCTCCAGAATCCTTCCTTCATCCCGAAAATGGATACTGGCCTTTGAAGTCACTCCTGCCGGAAGCAACAGAGTCGCATACATTTCCTTCGTGTACGCCCTCACATACCTCGCCACCTCCGGCCGTGCCCCCACAAAGCTCATTTCGCCTTTCCAGATATTAATAAGCTGCGGGATCTCATCCAAACGGCATCCACGAAGTTTTTCCCCCATCCGTGTTATCCTCACATCATTTCCGACCGTAACAAGACTACCTTTCTGATCTGCATTCTCCACCATGGTCCGGAACTTATATATGTAAAACCGCCTCCCATACTGCGTCACCCGCTCCTGGCGGTAAAATACCGGCCCCTCCGAGTCCAGCTTAACCAAAACAGCCAGAAACAAAAAAAGCGGCGCCAAAAGCGCCAGAAGCACAGAAGACGCGGCAAAGTCAAACGTCCGCTTTACGGCCAGCCCCGCCCGGCGGCGGCGCAGCGCCTGATAGTACGGGCGCACCTCCTCTGTCCTCATAAATTCTGGAAGCGCATTCCATTTACAGAGCATCCCTCTTCCACCCCCTTCCCTTTTTGTTCCTGCTCCTGATCTGCTTCCGATTTACAGAACCTCCCTCTTCCCGGCTGCAGGACAACAGGCGAAACCGGCTGAAAAAGTTTGTCCGGCAGTCCGTATTTCCCTACAACCCCGCATAACATTCCCGGAACGCCTCCGCCACCCATTTCACCTGTTCATCCGACAGGCAGGTGTGCAGCGGCAGCGTGATCTCATTTTCATACTGATGAAACGCGTTTGGGTAATCCCTGATGTCAAATCCCAGCTTTTTATAAGCAGTATGCATTGGCAGCGGCTTATAGTGCACATTCGCCGCCACGCCCTTCTCTGCCAGCGCCTCAATAAACGCGTTCCGAAACGCTTCCGTCTTCCCACAAAGCCTCGCCAGGCAAAGATGGCGGCTGGAGTGGTACTCCCTCCCCACACGATCCGTCCCGTCATGCGAAAGCAGCTCCACCGGGAGCCCTCCCAACGCCGCCTCATAGACATCCAGGATGTCCCTCCTGCGCTTCAGCATCCCCGCATAGCGTTCCATCTGCGCCAGCCCGATTCCGGCCATAATGTCCGTCATGTTGCACTTATAGCCTGTCATCACAATGTCATACTCCCACGCCCCGGGCTTTGTCTTGGCCAACGCGTCCTTGTCCTGCCCGTGCAGGGACAGGAGCATAAACTGGCGGTAGATCCACTCATTGTCAAAGCCCGGAATGTCCCTCCAGGTCAGCGCGCCGCCCTCGGCGGTTGTGAAGTTTTTAACGGCATGGAAGGAAAAGCCCGTAAAATCCGCCGTCTCCCCGCATCTCTTCCCGGCCCGCTCCGCGCCGAACGCATGGGCCGCATCCTCCAGGACTACGATCCGCCCAAATGCCTCCTGAACCTCATTAGCAGGAGAAAAACATCCCTTTTTTCTCTCCACAATCTCATAAATCCGCTCATAATCGCACATCACGCCGCCGATATCCACGGGGATAATCACCTTGGTCCGCTCTGTGACCGCCTCCTCCAGCTTCGCGTAATCCATCTCATACGAGCCGGGCGCGGTGTCCACCAAGACCACCTCCGCCCCAGCATGGCATGCCACGCTGGCGCTTGCCGAGTACGTGTAGGCGCTTGTGATCACCTCATCCCCGGGCCCCACGCCCAGGAAATGCAGCGCCAGTTCCATGCAGGCCGTCCCTGAGTTTAAGCAGACCGCCTTCGGCGCATGGACATAGGCCGCCACCCGTCGTTCGAGCTCCTTCGTCTTCGGCCCGGTGGTGATCCACCCGGAGCGCAGCGCCTCTGTCACCTCTTTCACCTCTGCCTCCGAAATATCCGGCGGCGAAAATGGTACTTTTAACATCCTGTTCTCCTCTCTTTCCCTCTTTTCTTTTTTCCTTACATGGCTCCATTCGTCCTCCCCCTTGACCTCCGGAACACGTCCCCCTTTTCCTTTTCCGCACTCACCCGTCTTTCTCCAGCCGTATCCCAAACAGCGCTGTTTTTTTCCTTCCCCGCAGGGGAATATCCAAAACCGCATACCGTTTCCGCAGATTCATCTCCCGGATCCTTTCCTGAAATGGTTCGAGCGGTCCCTTAAGGCGGCAGACGTTCCCCTCTTTATTCAAATAAACCGTTGTATTTTTGACCAGATATCCCGGCGCGTTCCTGCGCAGCCTTTTGAGAAACGCCTCTTCCTCCCTCTCCAGCGGGATAAAAGCGCCCTCTCTGTCGCCTAAAAGCACGGCAAAGCCCGGAATCTTCTTAATACAGCAGAACGCCTCCTCCGGGCGGTCCGTGTCCAGAAAGACATAGCCTGGAAACAGCGGCTTTGTAAGCTCCACCCATTCTCCTCCCAGCTTTTTCATATACTCCCGTCTCATGCAAAAGCATTCCCTGTACAGGCGTCCGGACAGTCCGCTGCGGATCCGCCCGGTCATCTCCTCTTCCCCGTCTGTCACAGTCCAAATCACATACCACATGGAATCCGCCCTCCTGACGGCCTTTGAAAATAAAAATTGACAGCGCTTCGCCATCCCTGCAGAACAAGCGTCTCCAAAGCCCGGTTCGTCAAAATGTGCCTTGAAGCAGCCGCGCGGACCCATCTTCTCCCGCCCAGCCGGCCGTCTTCACATTTTGCCCCATATGCAGATACAATCCGCCTGCATGCCTCCGTAGCTGTACAGCCTTTCTTGTATCGTTGTCTTGTTATCATTCTTTCTAAATCTGCAAACTGCCGCGCTCCAACCGGGCAATTTTTCCGGCAGCCGGACACTGGAATGGTTCTGCTGACCCTGCTGCCGCTTCCATTTCACCCAAAGGGATATCTCCCGGCCTGAGCAGCGCTGCATGCGCACAGGCTCCCGGAACGGTTCTCTGCGCCGCCCGCCTCTTTGCATCCGTCAAACGCAACCCCGGCCCACATGACAGCCGTTCTCCTTGCCAAGGGAACCTCCACTCTGGCAAACCGGCGGTGCCAGTCAATGGCGAGGATCCGGGATCCGGCCTCTTTCAGCGGCCCCTTTGTAATGCAGTCGCACCCGTGTTTCCTGTCCCGGTATCCGTACGACAGCCTGAGAACATGCTGTTCCCCGCATAGCTGCCGCAGGTAATTTTCTTCCTCCTGATAGACAGGGATCAGATAACCCGGCTCACCCAGAACCGGAAGGATCGCGCGGTATTTCTTTATCTCTTCTGATAAAAGCTCCGGCCTGGCGCTCTGTAAAAAGACGTAGCCAGGGAACATGTCCCGCTCCACCCGCCTCCACGCCCCGTCCGAACGCCAGAAGCGCTCGCAGCGGAACCGGAATGCCTCATCCAGCGCGCCGGGGGACAGGCGCGTCCTGCAGGAGCGCAGGATCTCCTCCTCGCATCCGCTCCGGCATCTCACTACAAACCACATAGAACCCCTCCCGGATTTCGTAGAATTACGTAATCTACGAAAGGGAATTGTGTCAAATTTTATGTAATTATCTGACTTGTTTTTCGGTGAGTTTTAATTAAGAAATTCACAAAGAATATTTATAGAATTTTAAAACATTATTGAGAGAAACTGCTATTGAAATAAGGGGAAAACCGTAGTATAATGAATGAAATTTCTTAGAATACGTAATTCTACGAAGCCGGGGTGAGATTTCCCGCCTGGAATTATATCTTAAAAGCTTCGGTTTATTCACATAAGCTTATGCAAACAATGGATAATTCTTTGTATATTTCTAAATTTTATCTCGCATGACTTTTATACTCTCTGAAATTTTCAGTTTAATTAAATCCAGAAAATATTTTATAATTAAACCCTGATAATTAATAAGTCGATTTGAAGTAACAACTTTATTTTGGAAGAATTGATAAATATTCTATTACAAGTGCCATTTTCCTATCAATATTTGAATAAAAGGGCAGAAGAATTAGGAACAATATACGATTATATACGTTCCTTTTTTGAAAAAAATACAATGATTGACTTTTTAGAAAAGATGTTTGAATGGGGTGTAATCGGAAACAGCGGCCAAAGAATGGTATTTAAATTTTTAGGAGACAGGGATTTATCCCCAACGAATGACATGATCTTACATAGGCCATTAAGAATTTTTTTTGCAGTTCAGTCAATAGATAAGGATAAAAATTAAGTATGTGTTTAAGACGATACGGTTGGGATTATATATGTTGATCTTCTCACAACCGACAGGTTCAATTATTTTCTTTCTCGGAAAGTAAAGACACGACATAGGATGCGCAGAAAAATTGTCCTGTGACAGTGTCCACAAAAATAGCGAGCATCGGATTGTATCAGCCACAATCCCGTCTTTCAATATATTTCTGATAAATAATATAAAGAGCCACTTGAAAATCAAGCAGCTCTCATGTATAATCTACTTAGAAGTAATCGGAATTGAATCTCCGATTGCCCTCAGTAAAAATGATTATAAGAAATAAGCATCCAAACTTGGGCGGTAGGGATGCTTATTTCTTTTTATGATTGTCTATGTAAGACAGAGCCGCAAACAATACAAGTAATAATGTAAGAACTTCCATTATACTCATAGGGCATCCATCGGAAAATCGCATCCTACTTTCTTTTCAATTACACGGGTTCATTATAACATATGGAAAGCTGATACTCAATCAAAAGAACCTATGTATAGGCCAAAAAATTTATCCTTATCTGGTATCAATCAAGAGACAATTAAAATATTTATAGTATTCGCAGACATATTGTTCCTATTTACACGCCAATCGTAATTCGTTACTGAAAGGAAAAGATATTATGACTCCAGCATCTGCACAAAAAAATTTATGCCATGGATGATATATATATAATTTACCCGAGGGCAGCAGAGCGGAACTGATTGATGGCCAAATCTATTATATGGCGCCTCCCAGCACAACGCATCAGAGAATATTGTCGTTTTTACATCTGGAAATAGGAAATCACATTCGTACAAAAGGAGGAATTTGCGAAGTTTTCCCTCTGCCGTGAAGCAGGTGTCCGGGAATACTGGATTGTTGATCCAGCCAGTCAGACCATAAAGGGAGAGCCGCCTCTCCCCTTATTTTACATAAACCTCCTCCTGGTACAGCATTGCGTAAATAACGGTAAATTCAGCGCCCTCTATTTATGAAACACTGTACTGGAGCGTATTTGAAACATGCCCTAAACAATATACCTCTTCACCTCATCCACTGACCATTTCCGCTGAACGCTCTGCCTGTAGCTTCCTTCCGCCTCCGTCATCCAGTGCTTCAACTGCGCCTTCTTATAAAATTCCGTCTCCTCCTTCATCCGCTCCCCAAGCATAGCCTTTACCGCCTCATATCCACGCGCTCCGCTTCCCGCTATCCTGGAACATGCGAGCCCCAATACACGGGCAAGCCCTCCAAACTCCGCATCCTCAAAATCCGGCTGACACCACAACCCAACCAGTTGAAACACCTCCTCCCACAATTCCTCCTTCCGGATCGCCGCAATACCGCTCAAAAGCCCGTCGCCTGTCAAATCCTTTTCGATTCTCCGCCTCTCTTCCAGCATTTCGCGGTAAGCCCTCAATCCCCGCTTATCCTGCAATTGGATCAGGTATTTATAACAAACCTCCCTGGCGTCCTCCTTCCTCAGCGCATACTCCCAGAGCAAATCCGCAAGCCCCTCCGGCTCATACTCCGCTATCTTAGAAACCGTATCCACAAACAGCCTGCCGTCCAGGAAGGGAAGGATCGCCTGGCACGTTTCCTCCGCCCCAATGACCTGATAAAAATATTCAATTGCCCTTCTCCTCACCCATTCCGACCGCGAATCATCCACCGCAATTTTCCGTATGCGCTCCGCGCATTCACGGATCCTGAACTCCTTGCAATACCGCAGGTGCAGGCTCAGGTCATCCCCTTTCAGCGCATGATGGAGCATGTTCTCCCGCACAAGAACGATTAACTCCTCTTTGGTAAAATACCGTTCCAGCAGCGTCCGTATCCGCTCTTCCTCCAGAAACCATGCGCAGGCCAGTATCCCTTCCGCCCTTTGTTTCTTCATTGGGAAATCAAATGCCCACACAAAATAGAGAATCCTCTTCGCCCGCCGCTCCGTGATCCGGCACGTCTCATCCGTCTCCCATCTGACTGCCCGGGAAAGATCCACATCTGTTATATTTCTGTCAAAATACGCCCTGGCCGCCGCCCCGATCGCAGCGGGAACATCCGTTTTTTCATTTTCATGCGCATAAAGCCAGTCGAGCAGCAGATATCCCTGGACATCCTCCCACTCCCGCTCCACGCACATTTTCCACTCCTGTACGGTCCCCGCGCCGCTGTGGCGTACATAGTCAAACCGTATATCCATTAAATCATATCGGTTCTGATCCTCCTCAATATGTCCTTCCGCCAGGTCCTTTTCCGTCAGATCTTCCTTCCCATATAAACCGATCAGCTCGTCCAGCAGAGAAAGGTAGTCCTCCTTACACACGATCGCGCTCTGATACTTCGCCTTTCCCTGCCTTAAAAGCGCATCGTAATCAATCCACGGCCTGTCCTCTAGCTGGATGCCCGTCTTTTCACTGTATAATGCCCTCAGCTCGCGAAACACCTCATTGTCCCTGCCCATAAAATACAGGCATTCCCTTATCTGCGCATCCTCCAGCCCCCCGTTTTTATACTGTTCAAGCGCCCATCCGGCGGCCGCGCCATCCATCAGCCGCCTTATGTAAATCCAGGAGCGCCGGCCCTCTGCGATACGCTTCAATTCATACTCACATAACGCAGCCCTCTGCCCCGCAGACGAAAAATAATTTAAAACCACATCCTCCAGCTTGTGCAGGCCGCGGGAAGAGACTGCCTCATAAAACGCTGCCAGCCGGTTCCATTCATCGCCTGTAAACCGCTCCTCCCTGTCCGTAAATCCTGAAAAAATATGTTCCGCCACCTGCTCTATGTGATAGATATGGAAATACTCCCTGTGCTCTGTCAATACCCGGAGGATCTCCAGGGACGCGGAAGGTTCCTCCACCTCCATCAGCGCATAGTGAAGCTCAAATGATTCATTCCCCAATCTCCCTTTACCGCCGCAGACATATCCCAGCCCGCCGGTCAAAAAACCGATATACGCATCCGCCTTTCCCATGACCCGTATGCTTCGGTACAATGCATAGCGGACCTCCGCGGAATCCGTATCCTGAAATATAGCCATCAACGTTTCCAGCCCGCCCTCTCCCATCAAATCCAGTTCCAGAAGCGCAAGGATCGCGCGCTCATGCGCATACGCCTCTTCCTGCGGGCCGCGGCATACCTCCATCAGCGTATCCCGCACCTCGTCATCGCGTCCGAACAGATTCGGGCAGTAGCTCAGCGCAAGAATCGCATTCTGCATTGCGATGACATCCGCGGGGTTCCTGATTTCCTCAAGAAACATCCCGATTTCCAGATAATTCACGCCAAACCGCATCAAGTCTCCGGGCCTGTAGCGCTGCATGGTGATCCATTCATAACCGCTCTTTAGCCGCTCCCACTCCCTGCGCAGGATCTTAGAACGCCTGGAGGCCGGAATCCGGTTTATGTCCACATCCAAAAATAAGGTAAAATCCTCTTCCAGGAGCCATTCCCCGATCTCTCTATGATCCGTCAAAAGTAAATAGGACAGCACATGATGCCAGTTCCCGCAAATCCCCAGCTCCGGACAGCCCGCTGACACAAGCTTTTTCACCTCGTCGGCCGGGCGCTGCGAAAGATACTCCGCCGCAAGGTATTCAGCGAAATTATTATGGGTAAACTGCCAGCCGCCCTCCTGCAGCTTCCAAATCCCGCTGTAGCTTAAAAGCTTCTGATCCTTCTCATCAGGAATAAGCGCCCGGTAATCCTTCTCCGGCAGACAGCGGCAGTCCATGGCATGCATCGCCGCCGCTATCCTTTGGAGCATGGAAAACAGGCTGAATTTCTGTTCCGACAGATCCCCGGCCATTGTCATCCGAAACTTTTTTGAATCCTCAGCAAACTTATGTTCTATTAATTCCCGCATCAACTGATTCCGGTCCGGCAGGCTCCCTTTTTCCTGATACATCACGCACAGCTCCGTCAGGTAAAACGGAATCTGCAGCAGCTCCCTCAGATGATGTTGATCGATCTCTTCTAAAAATAACCTGTCATTGATCCCGCATTCCCTGGCAAAGGCAATGGCATCCTCAAATCCGAGAGGTTCCATCCATACCGTTTCAAAAAAATCCCCTAGCATGCCCTGGCGGTAAAAATGGTTTCTTGCCGATACCAGAAACCTCGCCTTTGGCCTCTGCTCATGATAGACGGTCAACTGCTTTAAAAAATTTTGTCTGTTCCCGCCTGAAATCTCATCAAACCCGTCGATCAGAAAAAACAGCTCCTGCTCTTCTTCAATGAAACATCCCTGTTTTTCAGCCAGTTTTTCGATCGTTTCGTCCATATATGTTTTTAATGTCAGCAAAACCGGCCTCGGCAGAGCGGGATCCGCGCCAAAGCGCGCGGCGACCCACAAAAGCTCCGTGGACTTCCCGTTTCCGGCTTCTCCCAATAGGACGACAAACGGATGGTTCCGGCAAATATCCGCCAACTGAAAACCATTCGCGCGCCCGCCCTCTTCTGCCAACTGCTTTTCAAAGCTCTGGCAGTAACGTCTGATATGCGGAACGGGATATGCGTAATGTTTCTCTGAAAAAGCGGTTTTTCTGCCCCGGGCCATGCGCTCCGTTCCGGCATTGTGCGCTTCATTTGCCTGCCGGATGTCCTGTCTTATCTCATTCAGGCCAAACCTCAGCGCTAAATCCATCTGCCCGTTTAACGTATCCCGAATCGTATCCGCCAATAACTGGTACAATTCCCTCACAACCGACTTGTCCATGGAGCTAAGCCGCCGCCCCGCTTTGGACGCCGCTGTTTCCGTATCGCACACAAGCCTGACCATCACGCGTTCCGGAGAAAGAGCGGTATCCTTGCTGACATCGCCTGTGATCGATTCCATGATCGCATTCAACGGATTCTGATACTTCAGGAAATTGCAGAACCAGTCTGAATCTAAAAAGAGGTATTCCTCATGGCGCTTCATGAACGAATCCAGCTTCAAATTCAGTTCATGCCCCAGTTCGTCCATCACCGCCTGCCGGGCATTCCTGTTCTTCTCCAGGGGACTCTTAGCCGTAAACCGATCCCATCCGCCGCGCCCGGCATCATAGATTGCTGAGGAAATCAGGCTCATCATGATATTAAACGCTTCTTGTCCAAAGCTCATCTTGTTTTCTCCTTTGTTTCAATGGGAAGCCGGCGGGGAATGATATGGGCCTAGTACAGCATTGCATTAATAATCAAGCAATGTTATACCACCAAAGGTACCCCCTTATAAGTCCACTTGAAGGGTTTTGCCATAAGATTATATTG
>QXXC01000041.1 GCA_009911305.1 Clostridiaceae bacterium
ATGCGGTAGAAGCTGTACTGGTCGGCTTCATTCCCGTAGTAGTAATTCAGATTCAAAGTTTCCGGCATTTTGAAAGCCTCCTGTCTAAATGAAAAAAGCCCCGGTGATTTACGTCACCAGGGCAGAGTTATCTATAACAAAAAAGCCGCGCAGTAGCTGAACATCCGTCAGTTACTGTGCGGCTGATATGAATTAAAATCGGTATTACCGGGTTGCTGCCCGTTTGTCCTTTATGTGAAATGGTTCCTTATCACCTCCCAGTCTGCCCCCACCAAAGGGCGTATTGTAATGGAAAAAGAATGGTGGCAAATCCGAAAATCCTCTCTGATTAAGATTGCTCATGGATTTCTTCGTTTTCAGAAAACAACAACATATAGTGATATATACGTTTTTATTTCTGTATTTAGTGTCATATGCGCGCTTTACAACACCTGAGCAACCTTGGTAATAATGGGTTTTCCGATTTGTCCTTATTATACCGTAAGGGCATACGGCGGCTACGAATATGCACCAACTGACAGGCGACTTCTACACAGTGGGCGAAGTCCTGGGACATACGCTTGCGGGTATCGGCGTATCGCTTGGGCTGTCTATGAACTTTGAAGCAGTCACAGCGCGTTATGTGGACGTGCGGCTTGAACGGAAGAAAGAAGTGCTTGACGCATACCATGACGCAGTAGGGAAAGCAGACCCGCCGAAAGCAAAGGAAGCCGAGCCGAAAAAAGCAAAGGGCAGGGCAAAGAAAAAAAGCACTGATTTAGAGCTTTGACGAGCGTATCTTTTTACTATTTCTTATGGCGGCTTATATCTGTCCGTCGAGTTAGGGCGTCAAATGGGCGTCAAAACAGATTTTTATACCGCAGCCACAGGAACGGGCAAAGCCGCAAAAACATAGTGTTTATGCGGCTTTGCGGCGTTTCTGGTATTCATTTTTCGCGGCGTGGTGAGCAGATTATTCTACTATTTTTTATGTACTCAAAAATATCGAACAGCCAGAAACCTGTGCTCTTGTCAGCAGGCAGGATCTCGCCGGTGTGGAACAGACAGGTTAAAATCATCAGGAAAATACCGCCCGCTAAAAGCACGGCCTGGGGTTTGTATTTCTTCAGGATGAAATATCCGACCACGATGGTTACTAAGAGTGCAGTGATTACGCTGAACCTAAAATCCTCCTTTTATTTTAGGCTATTTAAAGACGCCTTTTATTGTTATAGATTATAGAATTGATATAAAATGCTGTAAATATAAGGAAATTTTTTGTTACAACGTCATAAAAAAAATACGTTCTTAATTTAGTAATAAATACCAAACGAAATTTTGGCTGTATTGTGTTTCAGGGGGAAGTCTGGTATACTGAAAAAGGTATAGAATGCGAAATAAAAGAAGGATGTATCTATGAAAATTGCGGTATTGGCGACAGAATATTTGTTTGAATATATGCGCGGCTCCATTGAGAAGCTGGAGCTGGAATGCCAGACGGAGATTTTTATCTATTATAATTATTCTCATGTCGTGGATCTGTACCGTCAGTTGGAAAATCGTTTTGACGGTTTTATCACCACAGGTCCCGGCCCGGCGGGAAGCATCAGGAAGAGTGTGCCGGACTGTAAGCCCCTGACGTTTTTTCTTTGTACGGAAAGCAATTATTACCGGGCCTTTTTTGAGATGATGTATAAGTATCAGGACTGGAATTTTGAACAGGGCTATTTTGATTTCTGTGACTATCTCTGTCCGGATCAGGAGAGCTCCCTGATAGAATACTTAAAGAAAGGGACCTTCAGAGAGTGGCTGGATGAGAACAACCGATATATTGAGAGCCTGTCTCCGGAGGAGATACAGGGGATGACGCAGAAGAAACTGGAGAAGCATATACGGCTCTGGAAATCAGGAAAAATCAAGTATTCCCTTTCCCGGATGAGCCCCATTATGCCGCAGATTTTGGCAGAGGGTGTGGAATGCGCCTACATACCGTTCAGCATTGAGGATATGCGCAGCGGATTCCAGCAGTTGATTCAGGAGATTCTTGTGCTGCGCCTGCGCAATAACCTGCCCGCGGCTATTGATATTCTTCTGCCCGTGTCCGAGGATCCGGTGCGGGTATTTCAGGATCGGTATGAGGCGATGGAGCGCTTAATTACCGCGTTCAACAAGAAGTATCTCTGTGACTTTATTGTTCATGAGACGCATCTGGGATTCCGGATTTCCACGAATCATAAAACCGTGGAACGGATTACCTGCGGCATGACGGTCTGCCTGCTGAAGGAATATTTCGAGCAGCAGGGCGGATTTAAGGCTTATATCGGTTACGGTATCGGTACGGATCTGGCCCAGGCCGAGGCGGCGGCTGTGGATGCATCGAGAGAGTCGAAAATCGCTCTGGGACGAGTCAGCTATCTGAAGGACGAAAAACGGGTGCTGGCGGCGCTGTCCGAAGGGGACGCGGATCTGTCGATTGCCAATGAGATTTCCCCGTATGTCCGCGAGATTTCCGATCGCTCCGGTCTTTCTACCCTGACGATCCAGAAACTGATTGCGGCGCTCCGGATCATCGGGACAGAGGCGGTTACTACCCAGGAATTATCCCGGATCCTTCATATCACGGCCAGGAGCGCCAATCGCTTTGTGGCTGCGCTGGTTAAGTGCAATCTGGCCAGAGTGCTGTATTCCAGGCAGAATAATACCAGGGGACGGCCCAGCAAGGTGTATCAGATCCTGCTGGATGTAACACAGGAGGATAAGGGCATACAGGATATGCTGTCATATAGCGCGCGGCCGCCGCTTTCAGCGGCCGTCTGTCCCGCTCTGCTTTTGCCGCCACCACACATAGGACATCAGGGCCGGGAGGAATGCGGCCAGAAGGATGCCCGTGAGAGCAATCGGCATCCCCCCTTTTGTGGCCAGAAGCCGTCCGAAAATAAGGAGCATGGCTCCTGCCAGAAACATGGTTTTCCCTCCCAGGCGGTGCGTGCGCAGCCAGATATCGTCGTCGGAAAGCGTCCACGGCGTCTTGATTCCCATGTAATAATTACTTTTCAGCTTTGGCATCATATTGCCGATCCACATAAACAGAATGCCCAGGAGGGAAATGACGATCCGACCCACAGACAGCCTTCCGGGATAAAAGGATTCGCTGAGGATAATCCCCAGTATAATCAGACAGAAGATCTCCAAAAAGATGCAGAAGCTGTCGTAGTACGGCGCAAATTTCCGGTAATGGTTTTTTCGCGGGTCGATGCGCGGCAGCACGTCAAACAGCACAGTGAAAAGGGGCAGGAGTCCGTAGATGAGCCAGATTTGGCTCCTGGGGCTGTAAGCGACGGTTCCGTCCACCTGCCAGTTGGTCGGAATCTGATCCGGGAGAAGCGGGTAGGATACCGCAGTCACAAGAAGGCCGGCGCAGGCCAAAAGGGCGCAGACAAGCCGTGTTTTTTTACTTATCATCTCTTTGCTCTCCTTTCAGGGTAAAAATCCAGTTCAGGATATCGTCCATAACCGTGGTATTGAGGGAATAGTAAATATATTTCCCTCTTTTTTCATCGTCTATCAGGCCGCAGGATCGCAGAACCGACAGATGGTGGGAGATCGTGGCTCCTGTCATCTGAAAATGATTTGTGATATCCCCGGCGGGAAGCGGCCCGTATCTTAAAAGCTCCAGAATCTGCCGTCTGGTAGGATCCGAGAGGGCCTTAAAGGTATCGCCGAATGCCATGTGCCTCAGGCTCCTTTTTATTATATTTAGATATATATCTAAATATAAATTACCATACCGCGCTTTTTTTGTCAATTGGAATGTATTGGTCATATTTCCCCCCCGCGTTCATATATTGTAACAGTTCAGACAGGCCGTCTTCGCCGGACAAGAAGTATCGGATGCTTACGGTTCACACGCCGGGATGTACCCGGGTGTGAGAGCAAAACGGCTGCCATTATATTTTTCAGATAAAAGGAGGCGCGGGGGATGGACAGAAATGACAGGCTGTTTCAGTTATTTTCTAAAAATGTCAGAGGGACGCTTGAGAGAGCGGATGCGGATCCGGATAAAATTGAAGAAATCCGCATGCGGATCGGCGCTCCGCTGTTTTTGATTTACGAAGGGACAGAGTATGCGCTGCGCCGGAACGGGACTCTGGCCGGGCAGTGGGGCGGGGAAGACGGGGATCTCCTGTGGATCCGCAGGGAGGATGTGGAGGAGACACTTCAGTGCGCGGTCCGCTCATCACTGTACGCTTATGCGGAGGAGCTCCGGCAGGGGTTCATAACCGTGCAGGGAGGCCACCGGATAGGGCTTGCGGGGCGGGCGGTGCTGGAGGGAAACCGGGTCAGGACCATACAGCCGGTCACGTTTCTGAATGTGCGTGTATCCCATGAAATCAGGGGCTGCGCGGATCGGATTATGCCTCTTATCTATAACCGGGCGGCCGGGACACTGTACCATACACTTTTGATTTCCCCGCCCAGGTGCGGCAAGACGACGCTTCTTCGCGATATTATCAGGCAGGTATCGGACGGAAGCGGCGGGCGGCCGGGAAAGAATGTGGGACTGGTGGACGAGCGCTCGGAAATCGGGGCCTGTTTTCAGGGAATTCCGCAGAATGATATCGGCCGGCGCACGGATATTCTGGATTGCTGCCCCAAGGCAGAGGGAATGATGATGCTGATCCGTTCCATGGCGCCGGAGGTCGTGGCGGTGGATGAAATTGGGGGACAGGCGGATCTGGAGGCGGTGAGGAGCGCGACGTACTGCGGCTGCCGGATCCTGGCCACCGCGCACGGCGCTTCCATGGAGGAAATCGGGCAGAGGCCGGGGCTTCGGGATTTCCTGGAAAACCGCATGTTTGAGCGCTATCTGGTGCTTGGGAATGAGCGGGGCCCGGGAACGCTTAACGGGGTATTTGACAGCCGGGGAAGGAGGCTTTTATGTGGATGAAGTTTCTGGGGGCGGTTCTGGTGGTGGGCTCATGCACCGGCTTCGGGCTGGGGGCGGTCAGGCGTTTGAAAGAGAGGAGACGCCTTTTAGAGGCCCTTCGGCAGATGATCTTCCATCTGAGAGGTGAAATCCTCTATGCCAACGCGCCCTTATCCTGCGCGCTTTTAAGGACAGGGAGCAGAGGAAGCGGCTGGGCGGCTGCATTATTTACAGAAAGCGCCAGGGAGCTGGAGAGAGAGGGAGGGGATCCGTTTGAGGTGATTTGGAAACGGCAGGTGGAGCGCCGCTCCGGTGATACGGTTCTCAGTGAGACGGATCGGAAGTCGCTTCTGCGGTTCGGCATGAATCTGGGGTATCTGGACAGGGACATGCAGGAAAAGACCATGCAGCTCTATCTGGAAGATCTGGAGATGGCTCTGGAGAGGCTGCGAAGGGAAGAGCCGGACAAGAGCAGGCTGTTATTCGGGATGGGCGTGCTGAGCGGCCTGTTCCTGACAGTGATACTGATATAGAGGCAAAGTGGGAGGAAGCAGATGGGGGTAAATTTGATTTTCAGGATTGCGGCAGTGGGAATCCTGGTTTCCGTAATATGCCAGATCCTAAAGCACAGCGGAAGGGAGGAACAGGCGTTTCTGACAAGCCTGGCGGGACTTTTACTGGTGCTGTTCTGGATGGTTCCCTATATTTATGAGCTGTTTGAGACGATGAAGGAGCTGTTCGCGCTGTAAAAGCGGGCAGGGACAGGCGGCTATTGCCGCAGGGAGGTGCGGGATGAGCATTATCACAGCTTCGGTATTGGGGCTTTCAGCCGTGCTGCTGGCCGTCCAGTTAAAAGGAAAGGGCGGGGAATACGGAATTTGCATTGTCATGGCAGCCGGGCTTTTACTGTTTTTCTACGGGGCGGGAAAGCTGCGGATTATCCTTGATACAGCGCGCCGGATCGAGGAATATATCCGTTTAAATCATGTATATCTGACCACTCTTTTAAAAATGGCAGGGATTACCTATATCGCAGAGTTTGCCTCCGGCATCTGCCGGGACGCCGGGTATGGGGCGATGGGAACCCAGATTGAAATTTTTGCGAAGCTTTCAATTCTGGCGATCAGCATGCCGGTGTTTCTGGCGCTTCTGGAAACGCTGGAGGACTTTTTCATATGAGCGGGCGGTATGTGAGGCTTATCTCTGCCTTGTTCCTTGTACTTTTTATGGTGAAAGCCGGCGCGCATCCCTGTTTAGCCATGGACGTCCGGAACGGGGGATCCGGGGAAAGCGCATGGGAGGGGACGGGCGGCGGGGAAGCAGGGCAGGAGGAGAGGGAAGCAGGGCAGACAGAGCTTGAGAGCCTCATCGGGGAGCTTGACCTGACTCCAGTTGAACATTTCCTGAGAGAGCAGACGCAGACGGAATCTGTGACCTTTAAGGAGCTTCTGGGAACTCTGTTAAAGGGGGACTTTTCCGGAGTGTTTCATCAGTGTGTGAATCTTATGCGGGACAGTCTGCTTGCGGAGATTGAAAAGGGAGGCTCTCTTCTTGGCCAGGTGATGGCGCTGGGACTTGTGGGAGCCCTGTTTGCAAATTTCTGCGGCGTTTTTTCAAACAGCCAGATTGCGGAAACGGGGTTCTACGTCACGTATCTGCTGATGTTTACCTTCCTGGCGGCCAGTTTTCTGGAAGGGGTATCCGTGGCGGGAGGGCTTTTGTCAGGGATATTTGAATTTATGCGGGCTCTGGTGCCCACGTATTTCGCAGCCGTCTCGTTTGCGGGGGGAAGCGTAAGCGCAGCGGCAGGCTATGGATGGATGCTGTTTTCCATCGGTCTTGCCGAGTGGGTCTTTATAAAGCTTATCATGCCGATGATACGGGTTTACATCCTGTTTATTCTGGCAGGCTGCCTTTTAAAGGAGGATCTGTTTTCACGGATGACAGAGCTTTTGGAAACCGTGATCCGGTGGGGGCTTAAATCTGCCGCCGGGGTTATTTTAGGCTTTCAAATGCTGCAGAATATGGTGCTTCCGTATGCGGATTCCCTGAAAAATGCTTCCATCCAGCGGATTGTCAGTGCAGTGCCGGGGCTTGGGGGCGGCGCCGGGGCTGTCTCACAGATGCTTTTGGGCGCGGGCGTGCTTTTAAAAAACACGATGGGCGCGGCGGCGGTGCTGGTTCTTGTGATGCTTTCCCTGGCGCCTCTGCTCAAGCTCCTTGCGCTCTGTTTCTTCTACCGCGCGGCGGCCGCCATCCTGCAGCCGGTCTGCGACAAGAGGATGGCGGCATGTATAAACGGCGTGGGAGACGGCTGCTGGCTTCTGCTCTCCGTGTCCGGGACCGCGCTGCTTTTGTTTGGCCTGTCCCTGGCCATTATCTGTATGTCCGCCAACGCCGTATATTTTGCGGGATAAAACGGTTCGTGAGCAGAGAGAGGAGTGTGGGGCAGATGGCCGGAATCAATGAATGGATCAGCAGTATCGTGAGTTATCTCATCTTTACCGCAGCGGTCGTGAGTCTTCTTCCGTCCGGAAAGTACGAGAAATATCTGCGTCTGTTTGCAGGCTGCGTGCTGATTCTGCTCGTGCTTAAGCCGGTGACAGGGGGCCTTGGCCTGGAGGAACGGATCGACGCCCTGTTTCGCTCGGTCTCCTTTGAGAATGAGATTGGGGAGTTCTCGGAACATCTGGGAGAAATTGAGCGGCAGCGTATGGAGCGGCTGTTTGGCGAGTACGAAGCAGAGGCGGGAGAGGAGCTGGCCCGCCTGGCCGGGCAGGAAGGGCTGACCGTGTGCAGCGCGCGTGTAAGGCTGGTACGGGATCCCGGCCGCGCCGATTTTGGAACGATCGAGGGGATCGAGGTTACGCTTTTAAATGAGGGCATGCAGATCGGCAGCGGCGCGGCGCGCGGGGAGGAGGACGGGCCCTATGGTATGACACGGGATGGAGAGAACGGGGCAATACGCATTGCGCCTGTGCAGACCGTCACTCTGGAGGACGGGCCTCCCGGACGGGCAGCGGGCGCTCCGGCCTTGCAGACGAACGATCCGGAGGCCGTCTTCAGGCTTCGCCGTGAGATAGCTGATTATTATCAGGTGGAGGAAAGCTATGTGGAAATCAGGCTGGAAAATTAAGAAGGAATGGGTTCAGGGAAAGGAACGGTGGATGTTTCTTCTGGTGTGCGGGCTGTTTTTGCTGATCCTGTCTGTCCCGGCGGGCAGCGGGGAGAGAAAAGCCAGGGAGGCGGCGGCTTCGGCGCTCTCTGATCCGAAGGAGGAGAACGCGGGAGACGGGGCTCTGGAAGGCGTATCCGGCCTTCCGGGAAGCGCGGCCCGGAAAAATCAGGACGCGGAGCGGCTCTACGAGCAGGAATTAGAGGAGCGGGTCCGGGAGATACTGCGCCATGTGGACGGAGTCGGGGAGGTGGATGTCATGATAACACTCCGCTCTTCCAAGGAAAAGGTGATCCATGTGGATAAGGATAAAAGCCGTTCCTCCACGGAGGAAAAGGACAGCGCGGGAGGAACGCGCACGGCGCTCACGGAGGACATAAAGGAGAGCGCGCTTCTCTCCGGCAGCGCGGGTTCCGGAGGCGATCCGGTGATTGAAAAGGAGCTTCTGCCGGAGATCGCCGGTATCGTCATAAGCGCGCAGGGAGGAGGCAGCGCGCAGGTCAGAGCGGAAATTTCTGAGGCAATGGTAGCATTATTTGGCATTCCCGCACATAAAATAAAAGTATTAAAGCGGGTGGAATAAAGGAGCATGCAGTGTATGAAGATGAAACGACTCTTTCGCAGAAACCAGATTATTATTACGACACTTGCCATCATGATTGCGGCTGCCGGATACTTGAATTATTCGGGAAAGAAGGAAGTGGCCGGCGGCGAGGTATATGAGGCAGGCGCTATGGAGATTTCCGACGAGGATATCCTGGCAGAGAACCAGATGGTATCAGGCGGAGCGCAGCTTACGCAGGATGCGGCAAACAGCGGTACATACGGAGAGCAGGCTGAGGATGCGTCGGCAGACGGCGGTGGGTACACAGAGATTGCAAGCCTGGACGATCCGCAGGAGGGAGACGCGGCTTTAACAGGCTCAGAGGGAGAGGGCAGCGCCGTGATGGATAACCCCGGGGAGGCTGTCCTGACCGGCGGAACCAGTGTGACGGAGTACATCGCCAATGTGCAGCTCAGCCGCGAGCAGATCCGCGCCAAGAGCAAGGAAACGCTGAATGAGATCATCAACAATGAGAGTGTGGACGCAGCATCCAGAGAGGCGGCTGTCCAGAGCATGATGAACCTGACCGCCATCGCGGAAAAGGAGAATGCAGCGGAAACCCTGCTGATGGCCAAGGGCTTTGCCGATCCGGTGGTGAGTATCACGGACGGAAAGGTGGATGTGGTGATCAATGCATCCAGCATCACAGATCCGCAGCGGGCGCAGATCGAGGATATCGTAAAGCGCAAAACCGAGACCGGGGCGGAGAATATTGTGATAACGCTTTTAAATTTGCAGGAATAGAGAGTGTGTGGAAAAACATCAATACAGCCGGTGTGGCAGGAGGCCATGCCGGCTGTATTGTATGTACAGGGACGCATAAGGAAATGGGGGCGCTGCCGGATAGCCCTGATCTGTAAAACAAAGGATATTGTGCCAGCCATTCCCTGTATTTTTCCCAGTGGAAATATGATACAATCACTTTGTAACAGTTATGTAATATTTATGTAACATAGGAGGATAATGTAATGAAGAAATGGTCATTTTGTGCGATTGCAGCCGCCGCATTTACAACATTTAGCGTTCCCATGACAGGCCTGGCGGCAGGCGGAAGCTGTAATGGATTCGGCGGATACAACGGTAATTGCAGCGGGCAGGGCGGCTTCGGGGGCGGGAACTGCCTGACAGAGGGAAATACAGGGGGCGCAGCAGACTGCGGCGGACAGAGCGGCTGCGGCAGCCTGAATGACTGCAGCGGCGCGGATAACGGCTGTATGGCAGGCGATATCGTGTTGGGCGGATTTTCATTCGGCAGCCTGCCGTTTGGCGGAAACAGCGCGGGATGCGGCTTTACGGACTGTGCGGGAGAGATCGGCGGCGCGCCGGAAACCAATCATCTCACGGGGATCATTCTTCCGAATTATGCGCCCGGAAACAATGGAAATGCGGGGAGCGGGCTTCCGGGGAAGCCGGGAATACCGGATCAGGAAGTGAAGCCAGAGCAGCCGGACAAGCCGAACCAGCCGGATAAGCCGAACCAGCCGGATAAGCCGAACCAGCCGAACCAGCCGGATAAGCCGAACCAGCCGAACCAGCCGGACAAGCCGAATCAGCCGGAAAAACCGGATCAGCCCGATCAGCCGCAGAAGCCAGACGAGAATGAGGAGAGCGGTATGGACAGCTTCGCACTCCAGGTTGTGGAGCTGGTAAATGCGGAGCGCGCAAAGGCAGGCTTATCGCCTCTGTCCATTGATACGCGCGCAGCGGGCGCGGCGGCAGTCCGCGCCAATGAGATACAGCGTTCGTTCTCCCATACAAGGCCGGACGGCAGCAGCTTCAGCACAGCGCTTACGCAGGCCGGGGCAGGCTACCGTAAGTCCGGGGAAAATATAGCATACGGGCAGGCGACGCCGCAGCAGGTCATGAACGACTGGATGAACAGCGCAGGCCACAGGGCCAATATTCTGGACGGCGCCTTTACGGCTATCGGAGTAGGCCATGTACAGAATGGTTCAGGAGTGCATTACTGGACGCAGTTATTCCTCAATTAAGAACAGGAAAATATAATCACAGCAAATTTTAAAAACAGATATGCCGGCCGCGCCTGATCTAGATCCGGGTGCTGCCGGCATCTGCATGCTGGCTGGAAAAGTATTTTTCAAGCACGCTCAATGGGAAACAGCAGAGCGGGCCGGGGATTTTGCCTATATTACTTCTGTCAGAACCTTGATAAAGAAAATCACAAGTACCAGCAGGATTACAGGCCTTACAAGCTTTGCGCCGCCGCGGTCAAAAAAACGGGTTCCGATATAATTTCCGGCGATGCTGAACAGACCTGCCGTAAGCCCCAGCGGAAGGATCACCTTTCCATACAGTAAAAGCACAGACAAACTGGAGATATTGGTCGTGAGATTGATGGCCTTTGCGATCCCGTTTGCCTCCTTAATCTTCATATGCGCCACGCTGGTCAGGAGAAGGAGTAAAAAGGTACCGGTACCGGGACCGTAAAAGCCGTCGTATACCCCGATCACGGAGGTGATTCCTATACTGAACAGCAGCATTTTCCGCTGCGGCAAGGGTTCCTGATCCGTTTCCAGTGATTTGCAGCGGAATATGTAAAAGGCCGTCAGAGGCAGGATGACGAGAAGCAGCTTTTTAAACACAGCGTCATCCAGCAAAAGCCCCAGGCGGGCTCCAGTCGCGGAGGCAAGCAATGCGCAGGCCGAGCAGATAAGGGCCGGTTTCCAGACAATATATCCGTTTTTGGCAAATTTCCATGTGGCGATCGCAGTCCCCATACTGGAGCTCATCTTGTTTGTGCCAATCGCAAAATGCGCCGGAAGCCCGGAAATGATATAAGCAGGCAGGGAAATCAGCCCGCCTCCCCCCGCGATGGCGTCTATCAGGCCTGCGGCGAAGACCAGCGGGCAGACAATCAGAAAGTGTGTTATCGTTAATTCCATAATGTTTTTCCTCCTGTTGAATATGATAAAAGAAGCATATCACGAAAGAGGGGATCTGACTATCATCAAAATGGAAATAGGATCATAAGTAATTCATTACACAAAGGTTTTTCTTAAAGACATCGAAAAAGGGAACAAATCATTTCTGATTCATTCCCTTAATTTTCAAAATCATTTACAATCCGGCGTTCTTCTTAGCCGAAGTATCTCTTAAGGAGCCCCTCAAATGCCTTGCCGTGTCTGGCCTCATCCCTTGCCATCTCATGAACGGTATCATGGATCGCATCCAGGTTAGCGGCTTTCGCGCGCTTTGCAAGGTCAAACTTGCCGGCTGTAGCGCCGTTCTCAGCCTCTACACGCATCTCAAGGTTCTTCTTCGTGCTGTCCGTTACAACCTCGCCAAGGAGTTCAGCGAACTTTGCGGCATGCTCAGCCTCTTCGTAAGCGGCCTTCTCCCAGTATAAGCCGATCTCCGGGTAGCCCTCTCTGTGAGCGACTCTGGCCATAGCCAGATACATGCCGACTTCCTTGCACTCGCCTTCGTAGTTTGCTCTTAAATCAGCAATGATATCCTCGCTTACACCCTGCGCAACGCCTACTACGTGCTCAGCGGCCCAGCTCATCTCCGAAGACTGCTCCTGGAACTTGGAAGCAGGCGCGTTACATACCGGACATTTCTCCGGAGCTGCGTCACCCTCATGAACATAGCCACATACGGTACATACGAATTTTTTCATTATAATTCTCTCCTTTTTTATTGAAAGTGTGTTAGAAACATGTGTAAGTGTAATCTCCAAAATTAAGAATGATTACTGATATTAAAATATCACAGTTTTATCTGCTTGTCAATACGATTTTATAAAAATATCCGTGTATTCATTAGCAATTATGATCAAATTTTACAGACGCTGCCGGGATCCGATTACAGCGGTGTTTTACTGCCCGGCGAAAGAGGAGCACAAAACGCAGACGATGCGCCGCGGTCGTTTCCTTCACTCTTCTCCTCACACTCTGCACACACGCCGTAAAAGCAGATCGTATGCCCGTCAATTCTCCCGGGGACATACTGCCCCGCCATGGCTTCCAGGTTGCAGATGGTTTCCATGGGTATATCCGCAATCTGCCCGCACGTTCTGCACACGAAATGATAGTGCGGGGATGTGTTGTAATCAAAATGATCCGTCCCGCCGCCGCAGGAAATCTTCTGTATCTCCCCCAGCTCAACTAAAAGGTTCAGATTCCGGTATACGGTTCCGAGGCTGATAGTGGGGCACTGCTTCCGGATGGAGGTATACAGGGCGTCCGCCGTCGGGTGATCCTGGCGTCCCATCAGGCTTGATTTGATGAATTCTCTCTGGCGGCTGTATTTTAACATTTTCATAAGCAATCGGTCCTTATTTAATATTAGTAATAATTATTATTTATATTATGCAAAATGTTGAAAGTTTTGTCAATGTTAAATTTTTCCTGCTTTCTGTTTCCCTGCGGTTGATTCCAGAGCGTGTCTTAAAAATGTTTTGGACAACAAAAAAGAGAGCAGCAGAGCAGCTCTCTTTTTGCAGTTCATAAATATACACCTGATTCAACAGGCCGGTTCATGGTCAATGGATACCAAATTCCTCATACAGGGCCATCCTGGCCTCGCGGTTTACGGCAGCTCTCTGGATATCGTTATTTCTTCCTTGTGATATCAGAAGGGAGACAAGCTTTCCCAATTTATCCTCTCCCTCGCTGCGCCCTTCCTTACGTCCTTCCTCAAGGCCCTCCTGTCTGAGCCTCCGCATTGTCTCAGCCTCATTATATTCTGTAATACACATATCCCGCCCCACCCTTAAGCGTCCGTTTCTTCTCCCGCCGCTTCCAGGAACCGTTCATACAGCCGTTCATTCAGCTTCCTTACCTCATCCAGGAGCAGTTTGTCCTCATCGCGGTCGTATGTCATGACGCCGTTGATCTCCTCCTCGATATCGCTCGTCTGCGTGTAGATCGCGCTGCTGAGCCCGTGCTCGACATTCGGAAGGATTTCCTCCTCCCACAGCCGTTTATAATTGGCCGTGAGCTCCTCCTTTGAGCGGTAGCTCTGGTAGCCGAATTCCTTCTCACATGCGAGATGGCCTTCCATGGGGTAGGCGTATCCGCCGTATTCGGTCAGGGCCACGACGCGGTCAGGCCGGGGTTCTACTTTGAGCTTATGTACATAATTATGGATGCTGTACATATCGCCGCCCTTCTGATCGAACCAGCCGCAGGCCTCGTTGATGAGCCTTGAGGGATCCAGCCGGCGGATGAGCTCGGTGGCCCTGCGGGCGTCGAACTGCCCCCAGCCCTCGTTAAAGGGAACCCAGACTGCGATGCATGGATAATTATAGAGCTCGCGGATCATGCCCTTCAGATCCTTATAATACTGCCTGCGCCCCTCTTTATCTTCCCTCTTAAACAGGCGGTAATGGCAGTCCTTTACCCCTCTGGCGAACCAGTCAAAGGCATTGGTCAGATAGGTGACAAAGACCATATTATAATCTCCGCCGCCATTGGGCATATCCTGCCACACCGCCATCCCGATCCGGTCGCAGTGGTAATAGAAGCGCTCCGGTTCCACCTTGATGTGCTTGCGGATGGTATTATACCCGTATTCCTTGAGCTTGATAATATCGTGCCTGAGCGCTTCGTCCGTAGGCGGCGTGAGCAGGCTTTCCGGCCAGTAGCCCTGATCGAGGATGCCGTTGAAAAAGTACGGCTTATTGTTCAGGAAGAAGCGCAGGATGCCCTCCTTATCCCGTCCCACAGAGTATTTCCTCATCCCGAAGTAGGAGGAAACCTGATCCTCGCCGTACGTGATCTGGAGATCGTACAGGCGCGGGTTTTCCGGGCTCCAGGCCGTGAAGCCGGGAAGCGGGATCCGCACCCGGCGGCCCGCCGCAGCCGCAGCCCTTGCGATGGCCTTTCCCTGATCCATGACTGTAATGGAAACACGGCCATCCTCCCGGGTATTTCCAAACACGGTAACTGCCACCGCCTCCTCGTCAAACAGCGGCATAATCTTGACTGCCCTGACATACTGCTCCGGCACGCTCTCGATCCATACGGTTTTCCAGATGCCGCTCTGGGGCGTGTAGAAGAGAGAACCGTATTTGCCGCGCTTTACAAGCTTTTGCTTGCCCCTTGCATGGGGGGCCTTCTCGGTTTTGTCCGTTACGCGCAGGGTGAGGACATTGTCGCCTTCAGAGAGCGCGTCCGTGATGTCAAAGGAAAAGCTTAAGTAGCCTCCCTTATGGCTGCCCAGGCGTTTCCGGTTTAAAAAGACCTCGCATTCCTGGTCAACAGCCCCGAAGTGGAGCAGGACGCGTTTCTTTACAAAGCCCTCCGGAAGCCGGAAGACCTTGCGGTAATGGAGGAAATCCTCTGGCTGCACGATTTTCTGCACTCCGGAGAGCAGTGTCTCCGGAGAGTACGGAACAAGGATGGTCCCGTCATAGCGCTCCGTATGCGTGGAACGGCTGATGCAGTATTCCCATTCGCCGTTTAAGTTAAAATAGCTTTCCCTCACCAGGTTCGGGCGGGGATATTCGGGGAGCGCGTGGTCTTTATCCACATCTTTTGCCCATCGGCTTGTCAATTGTATCATACCGCATCACCTGCTTTTTTCTTTAATTTAAGGCTCTGGAACACCTCAGACTGGACTCCCACGGAAATCAGCACAAGAAGGCCCATGATGATCGACTGCCAGTGTACCGAAATTCCGGACGGGAGATAGGTAAAAATAGTATTTATAATAAAGTAGATTAAAATACCGAAAAAGGTTCCGGAAAATTTTCCTTCCCCGCCGGAGAGCTTGACGCCGCCGATGGCGCACATGGCGATAGCGTATGTCTCATAGACGTTGCCGGCGCTTAAGGTGGCGCTTCCGCTGCTGGAGGCTAAGAGCACGCCGGAGAGGGAGGCGATGACGCCGGAGCAGACGAACGCGCCGATCTTTATGCGGTCCACATCAATGCCCATCATGCGGGCTGCCTCGCCGTTGCCTCCGACCGCGTAAAGCCGCATGCCGAATTTCGTATATTTGGCTACGTACATGCAGAGGAAGGTGAGCAGGAACAGGATGGGGATCAGGATGGAAATACCTGATTTCATGCCCATAAAGCCGGGAAGGATCTTTGCGCCTGCGAAGGTCATGACGCCGGCCGGTATGCTCACGGACTGCTTGGCCAGAATGAGGATCATGCCTCTTAAGGCAAACATCATGGCCAGGGAGGCAATCCAGGAGGAGATCCGCATCTTGGCGACCATGAAGCCGATCAGATAGCCGGAGACAGCCCCGGTGAGGATGCCGGCCGCGATGCCGAGCACAGGATTTGCCTGCCCGACAAGCCCCATCACAACGCCGCTTAAGGCAAATACCGCCCCCACGGACAGATCGATTTCCGCGCAGAGGATGACAAAGGTCATGCCAAGCGCCAGGAAGCCGCCGTTTTTAGCGGCCTTGAGCAAAATGTTGAATACATTTGCCGGCGTCAGGAAATTTTTATCCTGAAAAACGATGCTGGCCGCGATGACCAGAAGCAAAAACGCTAAAACCGTGCTTTTGGAATAAAAGGAATCATAAATCTTTTTTACTGTCTTCATACCGCCTTCACCTCCTACTTGGCCTGTTCTCTCTGGATAAATACCGCGACCACAATGATGAGCGCCTTAAATACCTGCGCGTACTGATCCGGTATGTTATTCATGACGCAGGTCAGTGTGATCATCTGCATGATAAGCGCGCCGACCACAGTCCCGAGCACGTGCGCCTTGCCTCCGGTCATGGGGGTTCCGCCGATCACGACCGCTGCGATGGCGTCAAGCTCGGCGAGCTGTCCCAGGGAGCTTCCGGCCGCCACGGTGACTTTGGCTGCCTGGAAGATTCCTGCAAACGCAGCCAGAAAGCCGCTTAAGCCGTAGACGAACATCAATGTCATGGCTGTATTGATTCCGGCCAGGGAGCTGGATTTCATGCTGTCTCCCACGGCCTGGATCTGCCGGCCCAGCACGGTCTTTTCCGCCAGGATCCATATGGCCGCGACGGAGAGGACGATGGGAACAATCTGGACGGGAATCACACCGCCGATTTTATAGGAGCCCCACACGGAAAGCTGCTTCCCCACCTCGCCCAGCTTGTTGAAGTAGATATCGCGCCCGCCGCAGAGAACCTGGGAAACGCCGCGCACCGCGAGCTGCATGCCCAGCGTGATGACCATGGCCTGGAGCTTAAGCCTGCCGACAAAGAAGCCGCTGATGCAGCCGACAAAGACCGAGGCGAGAACCGCCAGAACCAGGGCCGGAAACAGGCCCATGCCCGGCATGAACTGGGCGGTCATAACGCCGGCCAGCGCCATCACGGAGCCGACTGCGATATCGATGCCGCCTGTGGAGATGACGAGCGTCATGCCCATGCCGCAGAGGATGGTGGGGCAGATCTGCGTGATGATGTTGTTTAAGTTTCCGATTCTGAAAAAGTTCGGCGTAAATACAGAGTTAAACAATATGAAAAAAATCAGCATTGCGATCGCGCTGTATTTCTTTATCAGAGCAAGATTATCTTCTTTTGTTCTACTCATGCGTATTCCCCTCGCTTTCACTTCCCTTTGCAATCAGTTCCATAATCTTATTCTGGTTGATGTCGTCATTGATAACCTCGCCGACGGCCCGGCCTTCCCTCATAACCACCACCCGGTCGCAGTTTCTTTCAAGCTCCGCGATCTCGGACGAGATCATGAGCACCGAAATTCCGCCCTCCGACAGCTCCTTTATCAGCATTTCGATCTCGGCCTTGGCCCCCACGTCGATGCCGCGCGTGGGCTCATCGAGGATCATGAGCTTTGGATTCATGCACATCCAGCGCGCGAGAAGGACCTTCTGCTGGTTTCCGCCGCTTAGGTTGCAGATGGCCTGCTCCGGGCCGGGTGTCTTGATCTTTAAGCGCTCAATGTATTTCTTAACGATTTCATCCTGCTCCCTTTTCTTCACAAAGCCAAACTTCTGGAGCTTCGGGAGAAGCGCGATCGTCATATTTTCCTTTACAGACAGATGCGGAATGATGCCTTCCACCTTCCGGTCCTCGGTGCAGAAGCCCATCCCCTTTTTGATGGCGTCCGCCGGCTTGTGGATATGCGCCGGCTCGCCGAACCAGAATACTTCCCCTTTGTCCGGTATGCGCGTCCCAAAGAGCACCTGGGCAAGCTCGCTGCGTCCCGAGCCGAGAAGGCCCGCCAGTCCCAGCACCTCTCCGCGCTTGATGTCAACGCTGATCCCGTTCAGCCTCATCCCCTGGTAAATTTCGCTGGCCTGTACCACAGTCTGCTCTGAGGCAAACTTATACGCATCCTTGTTGCGCTCCAGGGTTACGGTGTCCTTGCCGACCATGAGGGAGATGAGCTTAAACTGGTTCAGATCAGCGATATCATAATCGCCTACATATTCCCCGTCCTTAAAGACGGTCAGACGATCGCAGATTTCAAATATTTCATCCAGCTTGTGGCTGATAAAGATCACGCTGATGCCCTTTGCCTTCAACTGCCGGATGATGCGGAACAGGACGGAAACCTCCTGCCTGTCAAGCGATGAGGTCGGCTCATCCATGATCACAAGCTTGGCATTGATGCTGACAGCTCTTGCGATGGCGACCATCTGCTGGACGGCCGTGGAGAAATTGCTCAGCGGCTTTGTCACGTCAATGTCGATCCCCAGCTCTTTGAGGATGCGCGACGCCTCGCTCGCCATCTGGCCCCGGTCAATGGATCCGAACTTATTTTTTGGCTCCCGCCCCAGAAACAGGTTTTCATAAACCGTCTGGAACAGGACCAGGTTTAATTCCTGGTAGATAGTGGAAATGCCCGCCTCGTTTGCTTCGATCGGAGTTTTGCAGTCAATCTCTTTTCCGTCGAAACGGATGGTCCCTCCATTTTTCTGGTAAATTCCTGTCAACACCTTGATCAGGGTCGATTTCCCGGCGCCGTTTTCCCCCATCAGGGAGTGGACCTCCCCCCTGCCGACCGTAAGATTCACGCCCTTTAACGCCCGGACGCCGGGAAACGTTTTCTCAAGGCCCTTAATCTCCAGCAAAACCTCTGACATAGTCTGCTCCTTTCTGAAAATGGGTAAAAAAGGAACGCTGCAAAGTAATCGTTTTGCAGCGTTCCTTTCAGATTACCCGCGTATGTTTAGAACCCGAATGATTAGAATCCAAGATCTACGTTTACGTTGTCCTTTGTATAAAGCGTGTCCTCATTTACAATGTGCTCCGGAACCTCTTCGCCGTTGATGAGTTTGGTGATGGTGTCAAGGACAATCTCGCCAAAGTACGGCGTGCATGTACAGGAGGCTAACTGCGTTCCGCTCTCTACAGCCTCAAGAGCGGCCCTTGTGCCGTCAATACCCAGAGTGAGGATATCCTGTCCGGGTGTCAGGCCCGCGGCTGTAATCGCGTTCATCGCGCCCTGAACCATGTCGTCTGTAACCGCGAACACGGCATCAATATTCTCGCCGCCCTGCGCCTGGAGGATATTCTCCATAACAGACTGCGCCTTATCCATCAGCCACTCGCCGTCCTGCTCGCCGACGATGGTATATTTGGAGGAGTCAAGCGCATCCACAAAGCCCTTCTGGCGATCCGTGGACGTAGAAGAGTCATAGCCGCCGTTGATGATAACCACATTGCCGCCGTCCGGCAGGGCTTCCATCAGGGCCTTTGCGCACTGCTCGCCCTCCCACACGAAATCAGACATGATGGCCGTGGTGTAGTAGGTTCCCGCCTCTCCGGCGATCGCGCGGTCAACCAGGATGACGGGAATCTCGGAATCCATGGCTTCCTGAAGCGCGCCCTGAAGGCCGTTGTCCTCAAGCGGCGCAACCACAAGGAAATCAACTCCTGCCGCCACCAGATCGCGGATATCAGACTCCTGTGTGGCGATATCGCCGCCCGCATCCTTTACGATGAATTCGCCGCCTGCGCCCTCGATATATTCCTTAATGCTGTCTGTCTCGGTCGTTCTCCAGGAGGACATGCTGTCTGTCTGTGAAAATCCGACCTTCATGCCCTCCAGAACATTGCCTGAGCTGCCTGCAGCTTTATCGCTTTCTGCCGTGCTGTCGCCGCTTTTTTCATCCCCGGCGGAGCCGCTGTCCTGCTCTGCCTGCGTCTCCGGCTTTGCGGCGGCAGGTTCCTGACTGGAGCTGCTGCAGGCTGTCAGAGACAGGGCCATTAAACCGGACATAGCAACTGTGATGAATCGTTTCATAATACATTTCCTCCTTACGGTAAACCTTAATAATATTTATTACATGCTTGATGTTACACTACTTTGTCCATAATGACAATAACTAAAATGGATTTTGTTGTTTTTTTCTATTATATTGCCAAAAATATTGCCATTGTTTTGGTTTTGTTGTATATTTATTTCATAAAATATGTAATAAATGGACGGGCTAAACCATGAAAAAGCGCTTCTTTGAGTCAGAGAGGCGATGCGTAAATGTAAAAATTCATGCAGGAGATACATGCTGCAGGAAGGATGAAAACGCAGGTACGGGCCGGCCGGCAGACTGAAAAAAGGAGGTACATGATGTCAGAACGCACCAAGCACAATATCCGCATCAGTCAGGATCGGAATATCTCACTGTACATGGGCGATCCGTCGCACCACGACTGGATCACCCGGATCGGAAAGGCGCTTTCCTCCCCTGTGCGCCTGAAAATACTGAACATTCTGAAAAACACGCCGCGCTCCTTAAAGGAGATCGCCGCGCTTTTGGATCTGCCGCTGTCGTCCACCTCCCTGCACATCAAGGCACTGGAGGAGGCGAAGCTGGTGATCACAGAAAACCAGTCCGGGGTGCATGGCTCCATGCGGGTATGTATCTGCAGCTTCACTTCCTTCCGTCTGACTGCATTTAATGAAGAGGTGGACTCATCCAACAAGACGGTATCGATCGAGATGCCGATTGGAAATTATTTTAACTGCAATGTGCTGCCAACGTGCGGGATTGCAGATGAAAAGGGGGTCATCGGGGCCTTTGACTCGATTGCCACCTTCTACTCGCCGCGCAGGACCCGGGCGCAGCTCATATGGTTTGCGAAGGGGTTTGTCGAATACCGCTTTCCGAACCTCATCAACCCGGTGCTTGACATAAAGGAGATCTCTTTCAGCGCCGAGATGTGCTCCGAAGCGCCGGGCTTTCTTGAGGACTGGCCGTCAGATATCACGATTTCCATCAACGGGAAAGAAACCGTCGTCTGGCGCTGCCCCGGGGACTTCGGCGCGAGAAGAGGAAAGCTCACCCCTGCAGGCTGGTCCAACGGTTCCTCGCAGTACGGACTTTTGAAAACCTTTTCCGTGAAGCAGGAGGGCAGTTACCTGGACGAACAGCTCCGCAACACAGATGTCACGATCCATGATTTGGGCCTGGCCGCATCTCATTTCATTTCCCTGAAAATTGAAGTGAAGGAAGATGCAAACTATGCAGGAGGAGTGAATATTTTCGGGAGAAAATACGGGGATTATCCGCAGGGGATTATTATGCGGGTGACGTATGAATAGCAGAATTATAAGGCAAGAAACTATTGGCGAGCGTCCGGCTGGGTGGTATAATAATACAAACAATATGGCCGGGCGGGCGTCTCCCGGCCGTCTGAGGAGGAGTGGGATGAGTAAGAAACAGATACGCCAGATCATCGCCGATCTGGCGGAGCGGCTTTCCGGGAAGGATTTCCTGGATCGCTCCGGCTTAAGCAAGAAGCATATCCAGATGCTCATGAACAGGGAACACTGGGAGGAACAGCTTCCCCGTCTGATCCCCATGAAAAAGCGCGTGTCCTGCAAAACGATTTACGAGATCTGCGCGGAACCGCTGGCGCTTTTGGGACGGGAGCCAGAAGAGGGATGGATGAAGTTTACGTATCAGTACGTATGCCATATTCTGTACCCGGATCCGGAGTTCACGCAGGCAAACGCCAGATTTGCGTCAGGCGCGGAATTTTATCTGGCCGTGCTCCAGTATTTCTTCGATATGGAGCGGGGACTTTTCAAATATGACTCCCTCTATGATTTCGGCTTTTTGCCGGATGAAGAGGCAGAGCGCTTTGAGTCCTTTGAGGAATATAAAAAGTTCAAGAAGATATTTGTGCGGGAATATGTATATGAGATGATGCGTCTGAACGCGGAGGTGACGCCGTTCCGGACCCTGGAGCACATCGCCGGCGTTCATCATGTGGCCATGACCGTGGCCAGGGGACTTTATGCAGCCGGCGTTCCCATTGATTTAACTCTGACCTCCGGCGCGGCGGCGGGGCATGACATCGGCAAATTCGGGTGCAAGCCCAATGAGCGCGTGCCGTATCTTCACTATTATTATACGAATCAGTGGTTTAACAGCCATTCCATGGAGTACATCGGCCATATCGCAGCCAACCACTCGACCTGGGATCTGGAGCCGGAGAATTTATCCGTGGAGTCCCTGGTTCTCATCTACGCCGATTTCCGCGTGAAGCAGAGCCGCGGGGAGGACGGGAGGGAGATCACATTTATCTCCAATTTAGACGAGGCCTTTAATGTGATTCTGTCCAAGCTTGACAATGTGGATGAGGCCAAGCATAACCGCTATCGCTTTGTCTATTCCAGGCTGCATGATTTTGAGGACTATATGCGCTCCCTGGGAGTGGACGTGAATCTGGACGGCAGGCCCGTAAAACCGGAGCCGCCTGCGGACATCTCTCTGCGCGATGCAAAACAGACCGTGGAGTCCCTGGTGTTTATGGGGATCGAGCACAATATTGACGTCATGCACCAGATGGGTGCAGAACGCCAGTTCGGAAACCTTCTGGAGGCTGCCAGGAGCGAGAAGAGCTGGAAGAATGTCCGCGCGTATTTAAACATCTTCACCGAATATTTTACCTATACGAACGACAAGCAGAAGGAGCAGACCCTAAGCTTTCTCTATGAGCTTCTGATGCACCGCGAGGGCGACATCCGGGCCCAGGCCGCGCGTCTTCTGGGAAATGTGATCGCGCAGTTCAATGCGGGCTACCGCAAGGAGCGCCCGGCCGGCATGCCGGATATCGCAGAGGAAAAGGTGATGGAGCTGTGGAACACATATCTGGACATGATTATCCGTCCGGACCACAAGCTCACGATCCAGCAGAAGCGCCGGATCCGCTACAATCTGAAAAATGTGCTGGATTCGGTTGTGGAGCATGCCGGGGCCGCGGATTTAAGACAGTTTCTGGACGCCTTCCTCAAATGGTATGAGGAGCCGGGCGAGCGGGAGGCGGGAGAGGCGTTTGTGCTGCTGGATTCCGTCCATTTCATGCCCTTCGAGAAGTTTGAAGACGCGGATCTGGAGAAGGTGGCGCAGTTTGCCCTGTTTGAGAGCGGAAACGAAGAGGAGGAGGTGCGGATTGCCGCATGGCGCGCCTTTAAGCTGATCACGGCCTTTAAGCCGGAGCATCCCTGCTGCAAAACGATCGCAGAGTGCGTGAGTGAGGCGGATGTAAGCGGAAATACCACCATGACGTTTCTGCAGTACCGCGTGCTGACTAATCTGGGAGTGGAGACAAAGGGGCAGGAGGAAGCGCTCTACGGGAATGACGTGGTGTCTGATATCTTCCTTGACAACCTAAAATCCGCCACTCCCTGGATCATCAAGGCTGTGAATATCAAGCTTCTGGTGGATCAGATTGACTACGGCAGGCATGATCACATCCTCCACATTGCGGCCCATTTCTCGAACCTTATCAAGGTCAGTGAGAATGTGATCGTGCGCCACGACGCGGGACACGCGCTTCTGCGGATCATCGGGCTTCTTACGCCGGATCAGAGAAATGAGATCGCGGTCGAGCTCTTAAAGGGCCTGGAGGTCGGCGAATACGAATTTTCCAAATATATCCCGCAGTATCTGGGCGAGGCGGCCCTGTGGCTGCCGCCTGAGCAGCTTGAGGAGATTCTGACGTATCTGCGCGGGCTGATGGCCAGCCCCAATGACCGGATCGTGTCCGTGGCCCTGGACACGGTGGGCATCCTTCTGGAGTGCTATCCGTGCTACAGAGAGCGCTTCAGTGATGCGCCGGAGCGCGGGGAGAAGCGCCGCGGCCAGCTTCTGGGCATGCTTCTCGGCGGTCTTGCCAATTACCGCGAGACGGTGCGCCAGGAGGCGCTGCTGGTGCTGGGACAGACCGTGTTCGGCTCAACGCGGCTTGACTGCCTGCAGAAGAACGACATCTTTGCCCTGAGCTTTAAAAAGATACTGTTCCTGCTCAATGAAAATAAGGGCGACGAGCTGACGGCATTTTACCGTGCGGCTGCACTGTCGAATATCTGCCGCTTTATTACCCAGTACCGCATGACACAGGGCGAATTCGCGATCTGTGAGCGGAATATGGTTGCGTTTTTTCCGGGGACCTTTGACCCGTTCACGCTCTCGCACAAGGAGATCGTGCGCGAGATCCGCGATATGGGCTATGAGGTGTATCTGGCTGTGGATGAATTTTCCTGGTCGAAAAAGGCTCAGCCCCATCTGATCCGCCGCCAGATTGTGAATATGTCCGTGGCAGACGAATTCCATGTGAACCTCTTCCCGGACGACATTCCGGTCAATATCGCAAACCCGGCGGATTTAAAGAGGCTGAAGGAGGTCTTTGCAGGCAAAGAGGTCTACATGGTGGTGGGCAGCGATGTGATTGCCAATGCCTCCTCGTACAAAAAGGAGCCGTGCGAGCATTCGATTCACAGCATGAACCATATCGCCTTCCGCCGCGTGGGCGACAAGAAGTCAGACAATAAATACAATCCGAAGATTATGGAGCGGATCACGGGAAGACTGTGCGAGCTGGAGCTCCCGGGCCATCTGGAGGATATCAGCTCCTCAAAGATCCGTGAAAATATTGATTTAAACCGCGATATTTCCAACCTGATCGACCCCTCTGTGCAGGAGTATATCTACTTTAACGGCCTGTATTTGAGAGAGCCGGAGTATAAGCCCATCTTCCGCGCCCGCGCGATTGCGTTTGAGGAGGTGGAAGCGGCGGACGACGCCCTTCTGGAGGAGATCGGCGGGAGTGTTTTAAAAGAGGACGAGGACAGAGAGAAGCGTTTAAGCGCGATCCGCTCCTCAGGCGACCGCCTGCTGCTTCTGCGCAATACAGTGGAGGAAAACCGCCTGGTGGGGATTGCCCGTATCCGCTATCTGGGACCGGATGAGCTGTTCGCTGTTTTAAAGAAGGTTGAGCTGGCGGATCAGGTGCGCCGCCACACGTACGGTGAGATCCTTTTAATTTCCGGCATCTATGTGGAACGCGATCCCATGATCCACAATGCCGAGCAGCTTCTTCTGACCGAGGCAATCGCGCGCTCCTTCCCGTTTAAGTGCGGCTACGCCCTCTTCATGGCAAATGACGGGGAATGCCCGGAGCGGGTGCTGTCCGCGATCCGGCGTCAGGGCTTTGTCAAGGCGCCGGAGTGCAAGAGCGACACTCTTTTATACCTGGTGGATATGCATGCCCCGCTTGTGCTGGTCCAGAATCTGGAGACGACCTTAAAGGAGCCCTTCTCCAGCAATGAGAGGGTGCTGAAGGCGGTGAGGAAGGCCCATCACGAGCTTCAGATGGCCATGACCGGACTCTATCCGGGCCAGCTTGTGCTCTCGCTCTCGGCGAGCGTCATCTACCACCGTCTGGTGGATAAGATCACAGCCTTAAACGAGGTGCCCAGGGAGCCGGTTAAGCCGCGCCAGCTCGGCCGCTATATGTGCGTGCCCTTTGGCAAGATCTTAAGGGGTCAGGTCGTGCCGAACACAGTGACCAAGACGCTTCACACGGATAAGGTCTTTGATCCCGAACTGAAAAAGGATACCATTGAGGCCTTCCACCGCTATTCGCCGCTTCCGAGCCAGATCAAAGCCATCAAATCCTTTGACCGGCCCGTGATCCTGGTGGATGACCTGCTTCACCGCGGAGGAAGATTTGACACCCTGGAGCCGATGATGAAGGATGAGGGCGTGGAGATTAAAAAGGTGATTCTGGGCATGATCTCCGGTTACGGCCGGGATACCATGGCCACCAGAGGCGTGGATGTGGACAGCGTGTACTTTATTCCCAACCTGCGCTACTGGTTTGTGGAATCAACCCTGTACCCCTTTATCGGCGGGGATACCGTGCGCCGCGATACGGTGAAGGTGGCGGGCTTAACACCGTCCATTAACATGATCCTGCCCTATACGCTCCCGCCCATCCGGGACTGCAGCCGCGAGGCGCTGTTTGAGTTTTCCGCGTGCTGTATCCGCAATTCCAGGGACATCATGCTTGCGCTGGAGGCGGAATACAGGGCGCAGTTCGCCAGAAACTTAACCTTAAGCCGTCTGCCTGAGGCAGTGATCCTGCCTCTGTGCCCGGATAAGGGAGACTGCGTAAACTACGATCCGAATCTGGCCGCGTCTGTATATCTGGAAAACGATCTGCAGATGCTTTACAGAACCAGGGAGCCGGGCTAAAGCGTGTTTCAAACACGATCCAAGGCTCAGATAAATCAGAAATCAGAATAATGAAGGAGGAAATGACGCATGTTTTATTATAGAATCGGAGAGCAGCTTGCCTGCTCTCTGGCAGAGGATCTGCCCTATGAAAAGGCTGGGCAGCCAGAGGAGGTATGTCCGCTTGTCTGGCTGTTCGACCGGGAAGCAGGGAGCTGCCGGGCTTCGTTTAAGGTGAACAGCCCGGATCTTCTGTTCCAGAACCATGAGGATGTGTCGTGGCTGAGCAGCCATAAGCTTTCCGGGGCGGCCGCCGGACAGGAGGCGGACGCATACCTGCTCCGTGTGATTGAGGCGGGGCTTCTGCGCGCGGTGAACCTCCGGCACCCAAGGTTTTTAGAGATCGTGGGCGAGCGGCCGGTCAGGGAGAAGAAGCGCGTACACGTCCTGGCCATCGGCGATGTGGGAAGCACGCTGCTGACGGGCCTCCACCTTCTGGGAGGGGACTGCATCAGCTCTATCGGCATCTGTGATATCTCGGAAAAGGTGACGGCGCGCTGGGAATTTGAGGAGAATCAGATCGCCTATCCGTGGGCGTACGACGCCCTGCCCGAGGTGGATGTCGTGACGCCTGAGAACCTGTTTCAGTGCGACGTCTTTGTCTTTGTGGCCTCCAAGGGGATTCCTCCCGTGGGCTCCCAGGTAAAGGACGTGAGGATGTACCAGTTTGAGAATAATTCCAAAATCGTGGCCCAGTACGCAAGGCAGGCCAGGAGGGACGGGTTTAAAGGGCTCTTTGCCGTTGTCTCGGATCCTGTGGATCCGCTTGCCAAGACGGCCTGGCTGGAGAGCAATAAGGATGAGAACGGCGTCCTCGACTATCAGGGCCTGAGGCCGGAGCAGGTGCAGGGCTTCGGGCTGGGCGTGATGAACGCCAGGGCGGCTTACTACGCGAAGCGCGACGAACGCTTTAAGCAGTTCCTGACAGAGGGGCGTTCCTTTGGGCCTCATGGGGAGGATCTGGTGGTGGCGGATTCGATTGAGCGCTACAATGACGAGCTGTCAAAGGAGCTGACGCACTTAACCGTGACCGCAAACCTCCACATGAGGGCCATAGGGTTTAAGCCGTTCATTGCCCCGGCGTATTCATCGGGAGCCATTTCCCTGATCCTGATGCTCCGCGGCGAGTGGCACTGCGGCTCCGTATTCCTGGGAGGCATTTTCATGGGTGTGAAAAACCGCTATACGCCGTACGGGCTTGAGACCGAGATCCTGCCGCTTCCGGAGGCGCTGTATGAGCGCATTGTGACCGCGCAGGAGCACTTAAAGGCAATTGTGTAGGCATGCGATCGTTATGGAAGAGACATTAAACGACCCAATCATGACAGAACAGCCGGCTGCCCCCGGAGCCGGCCGGCCGATTACAGTGATAGCGCCGCGGGAGGCGGGCCGGGAGCCGGGCAGCCGTTTTGAAGAGGTCTTAGAGAGCGCGCTGGACGGGCGCGGATGGAGGAGAGTCGAGAAAGAAGAAGAGCTGCAGGCTTTCCTGACAAAACGGGATACACAAGGCGCGGGCGAACCGGAGGGGGAACCTCTTTTGTTCGCCCTCTCCCTTGGGGAGACGGGCATTAACCTGGAATATATCCGTATGCTCCGTTTTTTCAGGGAGCATACGCGCGCCCTGGAGGGCTGCGTGGGGGGCGTGCTGGTGGACGGAAGAAGCGATCTGTATACAAAATCCGTGGCGCGCGAGCTGGTCTTCACAGCCAACCGCGCCGGCTGCGCCTTTGTGGGCCGCCCGCTGGTGGAGGGAACCAAAACCCTGTCAAATTTTTCTATCGTGGCCCGCAATATGGACACGGATCTGATGAGCGCCTATAAAAAGAGCGCCGCAATCCTGACGGACGAGATACTTGATTTCAGACGCCCGGTGTCGGAGCGTCCGTCCCTTCTCGTGCTCCACGCCTCCAGCCATCCGAATTCCAATACGTTCGCCCTGTGGGAGGAGCTGAAACGATTTCTGCCGGATTTTGAGATTACGGAAATCGGGCTCAGGAACGGTACGGTTTCGGATTGCTCCGGCTGCCCCTATAAAATGTGCCTGCACTTTGGGGAAAATGAGAGCTGCTTTTACGGCGGGGTTATGGTGGAAGACGTCTATCCGGCCGTCAAGAGGGCGGACGCTGTCCTGATGCTGTGCCCGAATTATAATGACGCTCTTTCGGCCAACTTAACAGCCTTTATCAACCGCCTGACAGCCCTGTTCCGGATCATCCGGTTTTATGACAAGGCTCTGTTTGCGATCGTGGTATCCGGCTATTCCGGAAGCGATATCGTGGCGGAACAGTTGATCGCAGCCCTGAACATGAACAAGACATTTTATCTTCCGGCCCGCTTTGCCCTGATGGAGACAGCCAACGCCCCCGGGGCCGCGATGAGGCTGCCGGGGATCCATGAACGCCTCCGGGCCTTTGCGGCTCATATGAGAAGAACGCTGACGGTGCGGGATCTCTGCTCAGACGCCGGTTTAAAGCCGCGCAGCCAGACGGCGCAGAAAAGCGCAGGGCCGCCCGATGCCAGAAAGGAAACAGACCGCTGTGCCAGGAAAATCCTTTAAACGAATCCTGGGGATCGGCATTATCATTGCCCTGACTTCCCAGCTTTACTGGAATGCCTTTGTCAATAACTTCCGGATCTCGATCTCTGTGATCCTTCTTCCTGTTTTAATCCTCACAGTGGGAAGCCAGATCCACACCCGGACGCTGTGCGGGACGACGGCCTGCCTTGTATTCGTCTTCCGCTGGTGCATCTGCGTTCTTCAGGGGCTTCCTGCCGCCGGCTCTGCCCTGTCCGTGCTGCCGGGAGCGCTCTTTTACGTGTGCTACGGCCTTCTTTTTAAGGTTCAGATCCGCAATAAGCATATCGTTCAGCTCGAGGGCCTTATTGCAGCCGCATTTTTCTGCGATTTCGGCTCGAATGTGTTTGAGGTGTGCTTGAGGGAATTCCTGGAGCTTAAGAGCCTTCCGGAGCTTGACGTGATCAACCAGCTCATGGTGATCGCAGCGGCCAGGACGGTGTTTGTGGCCGCTGCGCTTCTGGGGGAACGGCAGTACCGCGCGCTTCTGGCCAAATCAGAGCATGAAAACCGTTATCAGAGGCTGTTCCTGATGACAACAGGGCTTAAGACCGAGATTTACCTGATGCATAAGAATTCGGAGGAGATCGAGCGGGTGATGAGCAACGCCTACCGCCTGTATGAGCAGATTTTAAAGCTGGAGCTTCCGGGACAGATGCAGCAGATGGGGCTGGAGATTGCCCGCGACGTGCATGAGATCAAAAAGGATTATATCCGCATCATCCAGGGCGTGGAGCAGGCGATCGGCGAGGAGTATAATGAGGAGAGCATGAGCTTTCAGGATATCCTGCAGATTCTGGAGGCCTCGACGTACCGCCTGCTGGCCGGGAAGCGGCTGGATGTGCGGCTTTTGTTTGACTGCCGGGATAATTTTACCACAAGAGAGCACTATACCCTTATGGCAGTGCTCAAGAATCTGGTGAATAACGCCATTGAGGCGATTGAGACAAAGAAAAAGAGCGGTACGATCCATATCATAGAAAAGAGGGAGGAGGACCGGTTTGTGTTCCGGGTGCTGGACGACGGCCCGGGCATATCCGGACGCCATCTTCCGAATATATTTAAGATGGGATATTCCACAAAGTTCGACGAGAGGACAGGCAACATCTACAGGGGCGTCGGGCTGTGCGGGGTAAAAAATGCAGTAGAGGAACAATTTAAAGGCAGCATCTGTGTGAAATCAACTATGGGAAAAGGAGCTGAATTCCGGATTGAGATACCTGCCGCAGTGTTGGAGGAGCCATAAGTATGGATATTTATATTGTTGAAGATGATGTTTCGGTGATCAGTATCCTGGAAGATATCATTGAAGATAACGATCTGGGGACGGTCTGCGGAAAATCGGGTGAGGAGCCCGCGGATGTGGATGAGATACTGTCCAAGAACCCGGATATTATCTTAGTGGATTTTCTGATGCCGGAAAAGGACGGGGTGGCGCTGGTCCGGGAATTAAAGGAACGCGGCTGCCAGGCCAAATGCATCATGATTTCCCAGGTGTCGGCCAAGGAGCTGATCGGAAAGGCATACGACGCGGGCATGGATTTTTTTATCAGCAAGCCGATCAATATCATTGAAGTAAAATCTGTGATTCACAATGTAACCAGACAGATTATGAATGAAAAGACCCTGTCCAATATCAGGAAGATGTTTGTGGCTGAGATGTCAGAGGGGAAAAAGGAAAAGCGCCCGGACAATGAGTATGCCAAAAAGGTTCTCTATATCCTCAACCGGCTGGGAATGTCGGGGGAGAAGGGGGGGGACGATATCCTGCGCATCTGCCAGTACCTGTACAGCAACAGCCGTTCCATTTCCCAGGTGAGCATCGGCCAGCTCTGTGATATCTTAAGCGACGCGCCCAAAAATATGGAGCAGAGGATCCGCCGGGCGATTGCGGTCGGGATGTCGAACCTGGCGCACCTGGGAATCGAGGATTTCATGAATGAAACCTTTACCGCCTACTCGAGCACGCTGTTCCCCTTTGAGGAGATCCGGTCCGAAATGGATCACATCCGGGGAAAGCGCAAGTACGGCGGCAAAGTCAGTATTAAGAAGTTTATTGACAGCCTGATGCTGGCCGTGGACCGGGAGCTTCAATAGAAAGTAAAAATTTCATAAACAAAGTTAAAAATATGTTATTATTTTAAAATATATTCTTGAATTATTTTGTAGTTTTTTGAGAGTTTCAAGCTATAATTACCTCCGACGTAAACAAATAATATATTGGAGGTAAGTGTATGAAAGTAATTGAGCTTGATCTGTATCAGGCAACCGCGGTTGCGGCACTCGTGCTTTTACTGGGACGCGTCCTGGTAAGTAAAATTGCGATTCTTCGCAAATACTGTATCCCGGCTCCTGTAGTGGGCGGTTTTATCTATGCTATTGTACATACCATCCTGAGAGGGATGGGAATCCTTGAGATTCAGGGCGACATGACGCTGCAGAGCGTATTCATGACCGCATTCTTCTGTAGCGTTGGCTTTACCGCATCCTTCCGTATGCTGAAAAAGGGCGGCGTTCAGACCGTTATCTTCTTAGGGCTGGCAGCGGCGATGGTTGTTCTCCAGAACGTACTCGGCGCGGGCCTTGCAGGCGTATTCGGACTGGATCCGAGACTGGGCCTTGCGACAGGTTCTATCCCCATGGTCGGCGGACACGGCACGGCCGGTTCCTTCGGACCGCTTCTTGAGGGCCTTGGCGTGGCCAATGCCAACGTAGTTGCCATCGCATCCGCTACCTACGGCCTGGTTGCAGGCTGCGTAATCGGCGGCCCGATCGCATCCTCTAAGATCCGTAAATTCAAATTAAGCTCCGCAGCTTCCGGCAATTCCACAGAGGAAGCGGCAGAGGAAGAGGCAAAGCTGAGCTCCCCGCTGATTCTCGACGGCCTTCTGTACCTGATCGTTGCAATCGGCTTTGGTACCCTTGTATCTGCTGTACTGGGCAAGTTCATGACATTCCCGTCCTACATCGGCGCAATGCTGGTAGGCGCGATCATCCGTAACGTAGCTGACATGCAGGGCAAAGAGATCCCCATGGAAGAGATCAGCAGCCTTGGCGGCGCGGCCCTTTCCGTATTCCTTGGCATGGCCATGATCGGCATGAAGCTGTGGCAGCTCGCAGAGCTGGCGGTTCCGCTGGTAGTGATGCTGCTTGCACAGACGATTTTGATGTTCGTATATGCAAACTTCGTTGTATTTAACGTACTGGGCAAGAGCTACGATGCGGCTGTTATGACGAGCGGCTTCTGTGGTTTCGGTATGGGCGCTACGCCGAACGCGATGGCGAACATGCAGGCTATCACCAGCCAGCACGGACCGGCTCCGACGGCTTACATGGTAGTGCCGCTGGTAGGTTCTCTGTTTATCGACTTTGTAAATGCATCTATCCTGACAGGATTTATCAACTTCCTGGGATAATAAGCGGATATATGTCTGACAGTCCGGATTCTCCGGATTGCCAGGCGGCGCAGGCTGTCTGCGCAACGGCGTTTTATGAGCGGGCCGGGCTGGGAACGGCCCGGGCCCGCTTTTCGGATTTTCACAGTGTTTACGGCGGCGGCAGCCGGCTCTGCCGGAATCGTTACTATAAATAAAAAATAATAACAATTATAACATGATTTTTACTTGCTTATCAGAGCGAAATGCGATATAATCTAAGCAGATTAAAAAATTTCACAAAAATAAATGAAATTACAAAGATTTTTTGTCAAAAACATCTACATAGCGATTTCTTTTAGGCCGGTGAGATTTTTAAACACATTTATAAAAACAGGAGGTATTTAACAATGAGCCAGTATGTTGAGAGAGTTCTTGCTGAACTCAAAGAGAAGAATGCGCATGAGGCGGAGTTCCTTCAGACCGCAGAGGAAGTTTTATCTTCTTTAGGTCCGGTTGTTGACGCTCACCCGGAGTACGAGAAGGTTGCTCTTCTTGAGAGAATGGTTGAGCCCGAGAGAACGATCGAATTCCGTGTTCCGTGGGTAGACGACAACGGTCAGACACATGTAAACCGCGGTTACCGTGTACAGTTCAACGGCGCGATTGGACCGTACAAGGGAGGCTTACGTTTTGCTCCTTCTGTAAACCTTTCTATTATGAAGTTCTTAGGCTTTGAGCAGACCTTCAAAAACAGCCTGACAACCCTTCCGATGGGCGGCGCAAAGGGCGGCTCCGACTTTGATCCGAACGGCAGAAGCGACGGAGAGGTTATGAGATTCTGCCAGTCCTTCATGACAGAATTATATCGTCACATCGGTCCGGACATCGATATCCCGGCCGGCGACCTTGGCGTTGGCGCTCGTGAGATTGGTTACATGTACGGCCAGTACCGCAAGATCAGAGGCGCATTCGAGAACGGAACCATCACCGGTAAGGGAATGTCCTTCGGCGGATCCCTGATTCGTCCGGAAGCAACCGGTTACGGCGCAGTTTACTATGTAGAAGCAGTTATGAAGCACGAGAACGACACGCTGGCAGGCAAGACCGTTGCTCTGGCAGGTTTCGGTAACGTAGCATGGGGCGCTGCAAAGAAGCTGGCTGAGTTAGGCGCTAAGGCTGTTACACTGTCTGGCCCGGATGGATACATCTACGATCCGGACGGCGTTACGACCGAAGAGAAGATCGAGTACATGCTTGAGATGAGAGCATCCGGCCGCAATAAGGTTCAGGATTATGCAGACAAGTTCGGCGTACAGTTCTTCCCGGGTGAGAAGCCGTGGGGCCAGAAGGTTGACATCATCATGCCGTGTGCAACTCAGAACGATGTTGACATGGAGCAGGCAAAGAGAATCGTTGCCAACAATATCAAATACTACATCGAAGTAGCGAACATGCCGACCACCAATGAGGCTCTGAAGTTCTTAATGGATCAGCCGAACATGGTAGTAGCTCCTTCCAAGGCTGTAAACGCAGGCGGCGTTCTTGTATCCGGTCTTGAGATGAGCCAGAACAGCGAGAGATATTCCTGGACTGCTGAGGAAGTTGACACGAAGCTTCACCAGATCATGACAGGCATCCATGACGGTTCCGCAGCCGCTGCTGAGAAATACGGCTTAGGCTACAACCTGGTAGCAGGCGCTAACATCGTTGGTTTCCAGAAGGTTGCTGACGCTATGATGGCACAGGGTATCTGCTGGTAATTCATAACAGAACAGGCTGTGAGCTGTCGCGGTAATCTGTAAAAGTTAAATACAGTAGCAGCAAATAGTATAAAGCAGTTATCTGAATGAAAGGGCTGCTGCATTAAGGACAGAGTGCCTGCAGGCATGAGACTTAAGGCAGCGGCCCTTTCAGACAGGGAGAACTTTCGGCGCAGGGGCGGCAGGCCCTCTGCAGAACGGAAATATGTTGGGATAGTTGTAAAACCTGAATCCTGAAAGGAGAATATATATTATGAATTGTCTGATTATTGACAAAGTGTACGCCGGCATTGCTGAGGAGCTCGGCAAATCCATGAACGTAAAGACCGCCGATCATCTTCCGTCCAGCAAGGAGCAGCTTCTGGCTGACATCGGTGAGGCAGATGTTCTGATTATGCGTGTGGATCCGAAGATTGACAAGGAGATTCTGGACGCAGCTAAGAATTTAAAGGTGATCGGCGTTTGCTCCGTTGGCTTAAACCATATCGACATGGACTATGCAAAGGAAAAAGGCATCCAGATCTTCAACGCTCCCGGCTTAAATGCGAACGCGGTGGCTGAGCTCACGATCTCCAAGATGCTTGACATCTCCCGCGGAACCTTTACGGCAAACTATGACGTGAAGGTAAAGCATGAGTGGGATAAGTACAAATTCGAGGGCCGCGAGCTGCGCAACAAGACGCTGGGCGTTATGGGCTTTGGCCGTATCGGACGCCGTGTGGCTGAGCTGGGCCGCGCGTTTGGCATGACAATCGTCGCTTATGATCCGTTCTTAAAGCCTGAGGACTTTGAGAAGGAGAATGCAAAGGGCATGTCCATCGAAGAGCTCTTAAAGGTTGCTGATTTCGTATCCATCCATGTTCCGCTGACGCCTGAGACAAAGGATCTGTTCAATGCAAAATCCATTGAAGGCATGAAGAACGATGCAGTGGTTCTGAACATGAGCCGCGGCGGTATCGTAAACGAGAAGGATATGTATGAGGCATTAAAGGCCGGAAAGATCGGCGGCTACGCAACAGACGTTATGGAGAACGAGCTGGCCGGCAGCGGCTTAACAGGCAATGACAGCTTCGCAAGCCCGCTGTTCGAGTGCGACAACTTCATCGTTTCCCCGCACATCGGCGCACAGTCCGTGGATGCTTCCAAGGATATCGGACTTCATATTATTTCCAAAGTGAAAGAGGCTATGGGCCTGTAATAAGACAGCTTGTCTGAAGGTTACATTTTTTGACAAAAGAGGCGGCTCCTGTCCGGAAGAGGACAGGGGCTGTTTTTTTCAGCTAAAATTATTTCCTGAAAATTTGGATGGAGCTATAATTTCTGGAGATATTTGTATTTTCATTGCTATATATTTCACTAATTTGAAACAAATAATGTAGAAGTCTGTCTGATAATAGCGAGATGAAATGTTAAAAACTGGATAAGATTAAAAAAATTTATTAAATATGGTTGCGTTTTTTGAAAAGAAAGCGTATAATGTGGACTGTTATAATTCTTCAGGAGGGTGGAACAGATTATCCTGGTGAATGTTTTAACAATCTTTTTAGAGGAGGAACCAGATTATGAAAAAAAGATTTACGGCAATTGCGGCATTGGCCGTGGCGGCAGCCATGAGCCTGACAGCATGTACGCAGTCACAGAACGCGGCTCCGGAGACACAGGCCGCTGCGGAGACAGCAGCGCAGGGCAGTGAGGATAAGGCGGAGGAACCGGCTCCGGCTCCGGCGCCTGCAGCGGACGCGGTGAGCTTAAAGATGGCGACCGGCGGCACGACAGGTACATACTATGCCTACGGCGGCGTGATCGCGAATATTTTGAACGGCAAGCTTGGAAGCCTTCAGTTAAATGTACAGTCTACCGGCGCTTCCAAGGCGAATATTTTCCTGATTGACGACGGTGAGGCGGATGTGGCGATCGTGCAGAACGACGTTATGGACTATGCCTCCAAGGGAACGGATCTGTTTGAGGAGGACGGCGCGATCGAATCCTTTTCCGCAGGCGCGGCGCTCTATGCGGAGGTTTGCCAGATCATTTCTTCCGGAGATATCAAATCCGTTGAGGATTTGAAGGGTAAGAGAGTGTCTGTGGGCGACGCAGGTTCCGGCGTGGAATTCAATGCGCGTCAGATTCTGAATGCTTATGGCATCAGCTTTGATGATATTGAGGTAAATAACTTAGGCTTTGGCGACTCTGCCGACGCGTTAAAGGACGGCAAGATCGACGCGTTCTTCTGTACGGCGGGCGCTCCGACCACGGCAATCACAGAGCTTGCGACCACGAATTCCATCAATCTTCTCGGGATTGACGACGAGCATGCGGCTGCGCTGCAGAACGATTATGCGTTCTATACCCAGTATACGATTCCGGGCGGTACCTATAAGGGCGTGGATGACGATGTAGTGACTGTAGCGGTTAAGGCTACCCTGATCGTATCTGACGAGCTGAGCGAGGATGTGGTTTATGATCTGGTAAAGGGTCTTTTTGATAACAAGGATGCGATCACAGCGGGCCACGCCAAGGGCGCAGAGCTGGATCCGGCCTATGCAGTAGACGGCATCTCCGTTAAATTCCATCCGGGTGCAGAGAAATACTTTAAAGAGGCGGGCGTACTGCAATAAAACGTCTGCAAATCCATATGGGCAAAGGGGCTGTAGCTGCAATAATAACTCTTATTATTGCAGCTATTCTCACTTTTCCGGCGGTTTTCCGCAGAGGCTGGTATCTGACGCTCCGGGATGGGGATACGAAAGAGGTATATGCCAGATACCGGGTGGAGGAGGGGGACGAATTTTCCGTTTCCTTTATCCATTCGGTCAATAAGAGCCCCCTGATCGACGTATATCAGATTAAGGGACATACGATCTATGTGGTCCGCACGATCTATTACGGCTTTGGGGCGGGCGTCCAGACGGAGCTGGAGGATGGACAGACGCTGGCCTACGGGGAAGACGGGGCGATGATTATTTCCGGGTTTGACCGGGAAATGCCCCATTTATCCTATATTGTGGGAACGGTTTCGGATCATGTGCTTGCGATCCGCGGGAAGGAGATAAGCCTGAGGGACGTATGCGGCAGGAATTCCACAGTGGAATTTACCTGTGAATTCCTCCGGTATTGACGGAGAAAAAGAAAACGGCGGCGGTTCTGAGCAGTTATAAAAAAGGGGGCAATCAGAAAGCGATGAGCGATAAGAATAAGCTTAACGGGGCAGGGCCTGACACAGGCGCGGCGCCGGATACATCCACCGGGACAGCGGCTGATGTGGATGAGATCATGAAGAAATATGACAGGGAATCGAATACGCGCGTATTTGAAGGCGTCCCGAGGGTGGTTATCAAATACCTCCTGGCGGCGTTCTCCCTGCTGATGGTTTATATGAACCTGTTTGCGAACTGGGATGAGCGCGTGAGGCGCGCGTCCTTTGTGGGAATGGTAATTATTTTTGCATTCCTCCTGTACCCGGCTAAAAAGGGGAGCGGGGGTGTGAGAACGAATTACGTACCGTGGTATGATGTGCTTCTGATGGCGGTCGGAAGCGGCAGCTTTTTCTACTATGTGGTGAATTTCAGCGCGATTATCAAGCATGCGACGCGTATTAACCAGGTGGAGATCATTCTGGGCGTACTCGGCGTCCTGGTGCTGGTGGAGGCGTGCCGCAGGGTTGTGGGCCTTCCCATCCTGTGCGTGGCCACATGTTTTGTGATCTATGCATTTTCGACAGGGGCGAGCCTGAAGTCGATTGTGTATAACTTATTCTACACCACGGGCGGCGTGATAGGCACGCCGATTGGCGTGTGTTCGACGTATATTGTGCTGTTTATTTTGTTCGGCGCATTTCTGGAGGTGACAGGGATCTCGGAGTTTTTCATCCAGGTTGCGAACTCCATTGCGGGCGCATCCTCGGGCGGCCCGGCCAAGGTGGCGGTTATCTCCAGCGCCCTGTGCGGCATGGTGTCCGGGAGCTCGGTGGCGAATACGGTGACAACAGGCTCCGTGACGATCCCGCTGATGAAAAAGACCGGATACCGCGGCGAGTTTGCGGGCGCAGTGGAGGCGGCGGCCTCGACAGGAGGGCAGATCATGCCGCCTATCATGGGCGCAGCGGCGTTTCTGATGGCAGAGATGGTCGGCGTGCAGTACGGCATGATTGCCGTAAAGGCGATTCTCCCGGCATTTTTATATTTCCTTGGAATCTTTATTATGGTTCATCTGGAGGCAAAACGGCTGGGGTTAAAGGGTCTTAATAAGGAAGAACTGCCGAAGTTCGGACATCTGATCCTCACAAAGGGCTTTCTCCTGCTGCCGCTGATTATCCTGGTGGTGATGGTCATGAAAGGCTTTACCATGTCGCGGTCCGCGGTGATTGCCACGTTTGTGGCGATTGCGGTGAGCATGATCCGCAAGGAGACGAGGATGAATCTCGACGGATTTGTGACAGCCCTGGAGAACGGCGCGAAGAATACGCTGTCCGTGGCGATTGCCTGCGGAATTGCGGGTATTATCGCCGGCGTGGTGACTATGACAGGACTGGGGCAGATCCTCATCTCCGCGATCGTGTCCGTAGCGGGCAATGTCACGCTGATCGCGCTTCTTCTGACAATGGTGACATGCGTGGTGCTGGGCATGGGTGTGCCGACCACGGCGAATTATATCATCATGGCAACGACCTGCGCGCCGATCCTGGTGACGGGCATGCATATCGAGCCGATCGCAGCGCATATGTTTGTGTTCTATTTCGGAATCGTGGCTGATATCACGCCTCCGGTGGCCCTGGCCGCGTATGCGGGCTCGGCGATTGCGAAGTCGAATCCGATGCGGACAGCGCTGAATGCCTCGAAGCTGGCAATCGCGGCGTTCATCGTGCCCTATATCTTTGCGCTGAATCCGGCGATGCTGTTTATCGATACAACAGCAGTCGGGGTGGTGCTGATCGTAGTAACCTCGATTGTGGGCCTGTTTGGCGTGTCAGCGGGACTTGAAGGCTTTATGATGGCGAATATGCCGATGTGGCAGAGGATTCTTTCAATCGTCGGCGGACTGATGCTGATTTATCCGGGGAATCTGACGGATATCCTGGGCGTGGCGATCGTCGGGGTGGTGCTGGCGATGCAGGTTTCGGCGAGGAGGAAGGCGGCTGCGTAGAAGGCGGTTTCGGTTACTGGCTGAAGGTTGATACTATTTATTTAAGAAAAAGTGGTTTTCTACGTGCTTCTTATGGATAATAGAGGCCGGCTTTCAGCATATTCTGGTATAGCCGGGTTTAAAAGATATGTGCCGGAGGATTAAGTTAATGTCGTGTCATTCGCTTAATCCTCTGGCGCATTTTACATTTCCAGTAATTCTCTCTAATTCAACACTTAAAAACTATACCGATTATTATCTGATTTCTGGTTGTCACTGGAATTTCAAAAAATGCCGGTATAGTTTTTTGTCTATATTTTTCATAGACAATCAGATAACAAACCAAAATCCAGCCCTTCATTCGATATTTTAGACTATTAAATCACCGTTGATTATTTCGCGGATTCGGTTCCACCAGTACGCATTTGAGATCCACCTGTTAGTGCTTTAGAGCCACTTTTGCATCAATTCACAGAAGGGATCCGCCTGCATTATCTTTTTCTGTAAAATAGCAGTTGGGGATT
>QXXC01000042.1 GCA_009911305.1 Clostridiaceae bacterium
ATACTTGTATTTACTGTAAAATATTAAATTTTCAAGGTTCTATTTCGTGGGCTTTTGACCCCAGCATCATGTCATTAACTTAAGAAAAAGCAATACCGGATAGCTTTACACCCATCCATGGGGTAAAGGACATCCGGTATTGTTCTGGAAAATTAATTCTAATATTTGATACCATTCTACTGTATTTATCATGCAGGACGTGCTCATATTCTATAACTTTTCTGCTCAATAAGCTCTTTTATGCGTATTTGAATATTTCCCCGCAAGCTGCCCCTTTGTCCGGTGGTAATGGCGGCCTGGTCTTATTGGAACCAGATTATTGCTGATGTCCTCATAAATCTGCTGGAACAGTTCATCTTGTCTCCGCGCGTCCGTTTCCAACAGGATATAGATCAGGTCATTTTTCAGTATCCCAATGCTCAATGTCCGGTTTATCATCATCTTATGTTTCCTGTGTCTTTCTTTTTCGTCCAATTCCGCCTCGGCATCACGGATGATGTCCTCCGCAAGGTTGCTGATATAGATTGTGCTGTATATATCCTGCAGCAGCAGGATCGGCTTGGTCCCTGTAAAATTCTCTATCTGCAGGCGGTCTTTGAGAGTCTCGTATGCCGTTTCAATCCCCCATCTCATATGGTACAGTTCGGCTATCTGCTGGCGGCCAAAGGGTTCCGATGGCAGATTTGTAATGAGCACTTCTTCCCGGTTTTCCGGCAGCGGCACTTTGACCATCCGCAGGGTAATGTACCCGATCTCTTCCATCCGCCGGCCGATATCCGTTCCTTTATAATGTCTGATCCGGCTTTTGTCCAAGTGGATGTCCACCCATGTGTCCGGTGCCGACAAAGCGGCCTGTTCTTTTTTATAATCACTGGATTTGAGACGCGCAAGGAATAAGATGTCTTTCTCCATCATCCGGATAAAAGCCGGGGTAGACGGGTACCCCCTGTCCATGACGACCAGAAACGGCTGTGATGAGCCGATTGTTTCAGGCAAACGGCTAATCTGTTCTTCTGCCAGCCGCATTTCATCAAACTTGCATTTACGGCAGTCGCTCTCCAGAACCATTCTATTCATGACATCATACAGACATCCAAGCCCTATGGATGCCTGGGGCTTTGTTCCTTTCCTGCTGGATGTCCCGAATTCTTCCAGGGTCTCTTTCGTAGTAGGGATATTGATCCCTAAGCCGTCCGCGGCAAGGATTAGATATCCGTGGAAAGTAGAGAATCCGGGTTCCGCGTAAAAGTTCCTGTTATGATGGCGGTAAAGCTCGTAAAAAGCCAGTGGGTTCAGCTTCATGCGCTGCTTCAGATAGCCGGGCTTTGATATTTCCATTCCCGGATGTGCAGTCTTCATATAATTTCGTAGTTCCAGGCTCAAAGTAATCCCCCTCCGGTTGATCATGGTGAACATAAGATCCTTCAGCGGCATTTTTCTATTCCTTATAAAAGAGGACGGATTCCCATTTCGGCAGAAATCATGGAATTCATCCTGATGGATCAAACTGATATCACAACAGGTACGTTTTTGAGAGTCTTTCATAAAATCACCTGCCTTTAAAAGAAAAACATCAGTTATCTGCTTCTATTATACAGTAAACATACTGAAAAAAGGAACCTTTTACAATTTTAAATGTAAAAGATTCCTTAAGTTAATGACATTGTGTAAATACAATGAAAACTGTTATAAATCTGCATCAGTTATTTGTAGACACTTCCTGAGGTCTGACGGTCTTAAAGTCACTGTCACACCAGCGCCGTTGTTCTCATACATGACGGTAAATGAATTTGATGTGCAGTATAAATTGTTGTGGCAGATTACTGCAATGAGAAGCTATGCGGCGCAGAACTATGCCAGAAGATAAATCGTGCTTGTTGACAGATTAAGAGAGAGGAGTGTGAAAATGCAGACCACACAGATCGTGATCCTGGTATGTGCGGGACTGGGGATGTTCGCCCTGCTGGGGCTGGTCACTTTCCTGTCCAGCCATTACAACCTGGACGGGATCAAGTCCAAAACCGTGGGGGACGGGCAGTATGGGACTGCCCGCTTTGCTACAGATATGGAGATTAAAAAGACTTATTCTCATGTCCCTTACGAACCGAAGCTGTGGCGACAGGGAAAGAACCTGCCGGAGATTCAGGGAATCGTGGTGGGCGGAAAATTTTCCCATGGAGGCGTCACGGCCCTGATTGATCCCGGCGACATTCATCTTCTGATGATCGGCGCTGCCGGTGTCGGCAAAACGGCGAACTTTCTCTATCCCTGTATCGAATATGCCTGCGCCAGCGGTATGAGTTTTCTCTGTACGGATACCAAGGGAGACTTGTTCCGAAACTATGCAGGGATTGCAGAAAAATACTATGGCTACAAGATATCCATCCTGGATCTGCGGAATCCTACCCGGTCCGATGGAGACAATATCCTGGGTATGGTAAACAAATACATGGATCTGTGGCTGGAGGATCCGGAGAACCTGGCATACAAGGCCAGAGCAGAAAAATATGCCAAGATCACGGCCAAGACCATCATCAGTTCCGGGGCAGACTCTTCCAGCTATGGGCAGAATGCCTTTTTCTATGATGCGGCGGAAGGACTCCTGACCAGTGTGCTGCTGTTGATCGCGGAATACTGTCCAAAGGAGCAGCGGCATATCGTCAGCGTGTTCAAGCTCATCCAGGATTTACTGGCTCCCTCGCCGGTAAAGGGAAAGAACCAGTTCCAGCTGCTGATGCAGAAATTGCCTCCGGACCATAAAGCGAAATGGTTTGCCGGGGCCGCCCTGAACACCGCAGATCAGGCCATGGCCTCGGTGCTTTCCACGGCCATGTCCAGATTGAACGCCTTTTTGGATTCGGAGATGGAGCAGATCCTGTGCTTTGACGGTTCCATGGACACGGAGACCTTCTGTAACTCCAAAGCGGCAATCTTTATCGTTCTGCCGGAGGAGGATAATACAAAATATTTCATGGTCAGCCTGTTCCTGCAGCAAATCTACCGGGAGATGCTGTCCATCGCAGATGAGCATGGCGGAAAACTTCCCAACAGGGTAGTGATCTTTGGGGATGAGATCGGGACCATACCCAAGATCGAATCCCTGGAGATGCTGTTCTCTGCAGGCCGATCCCGGCGCATCAGCATGGTCCCCATTATCCAGTCCTTTGCCCAGCTGCAGAAAAACTATGGAAAAGAAGGCAGTGAGATCATCATCGATAACTGCCAGGACATCCTGTTCGGAGGCTTTGCGCCCAACTCGGAGAGTGCGGAGGTTTTGTCAAAGGCCCTTGGAAATAAGACCGTGCTGTCCGGTTCCATCAGCAGGGGAAAGAATGATCCCAGCCAGAGCCTGCAGATGATCCAGCGTCCGCTGATGACCCCGGATGAACTGAAATCCCTTCCCAAAGGACATTTCATTCTGGCCAAAACAGGATGTCATCCCATGCGGACAGAACTGCGCCTGTTTTTTAAATGGGGGATTGAATTTGAAGAAGGATATGTGGCGGAGCAGCACGCGGCGAGGACAGTCTCTTATGCGGACCGGCTCACACTGGAGCAGGAGATCCTGCGCAGACAGATGGACGATGACCTGGAAGAGTTTGAAGAGCCGCCTGCGCCATCAGGAGCGCCTGTAAGCGGCGGTATGGGGCAGGGACAGATGACAGAGCGTACCGTGCCGTTACAGCCCAACAGGCCAGCAGGCAGGCCGCCGCTGCGGACGGATTAGAGAAGGATCTCCATGACCGTGCGGACCGGGACAAAAGCTGCTGGCCTGCCATCCCTACCATGGCCAGGGAACTGGGGATGTCCCGCAGCACCATAAAACGCGCCCTGAGCGATTTGGCCAGTGCAGGATATCTGAGGAAGGAATTCCGGTATCGGGAGAATGGTAGCCATACCTCGAATTTATACACCATTCTTTGAAAAGAGATTTACTGCACAAGGAATGGAAAAATAAAGTGAAACTATTTCGGTAACAACAAACCACTGAAATCCGCCAGGGGAAAAGTCTGTCCTTCTGATTGTCGTGTCTGGAAAAAAATGCAGTATCAGGAGCCACTTTGTGCTGACGTTGCTTCCGCTGTGAACCCAGGAGGGGTTCATGGTGAACCGCCCAGAAGGTCCCACTCTAACAAAATCTTATAGACAGAGAAAAAAGGAGCAGTTTCTGGATATAGGAATATAGGCGGAAAGGGGAATGGGAAAAAGGAGAGAAGCAGGAAATTCTAAGCTACACGCGGAAAGAGTGTAAAGACAGAGATTGTTTGTGTCATTGTTGATGATGACGAATGAATCGGCATGGGGAAGTGTGAAAAGGAGAGCTATCTAAAAAGCAGGATGGCAGATAGAAGGAAAGGAACAGGGGAACGAAAGGGGGAGAGGTGTGTTTCTGAAAAACAGGCAGCACCGGTACTCACGATACTGCCTGTCATTTTCCGCCAGCCTTCATCCGCTCAATGAACCCGATCAGCAGCCGGATATCTTCATCCGACATGGAATAAATATGTTCGATCGCTTCCTGCTGGGTCAGGGTGGTTTTCCGTTCCTCGTTGAAAAACTCCATGGGTGTCACGCCCAGGTATTCGCAGATATACAGAAATTCACTCATGGACGGAAGCGCCCTGCCGGAGGTGATGCTGCGGATATAGCTGGTGCTGTGGCCCAGATCCAGGCTCATCTTTCGCTCAGAAATCTGTTTTTCCTGCCGGAGACTGGAGATTCGGTCCCGGATAAACTGTTCATCCATTTTGATGTCCTCCCAATGTGTTAATCTTAAGCTCTGTACAGGGTAAAAACGAGCGATTGTAACGCTTGTTTTGATTGAAAAAGATAATATTATCGCTTATAATCAAAAAGAACAGGCGATTATAGTTTTTACCACGGAGGAGATTTCTATGAGCATGCGGAAGATATATCGGGAACTGGCGAAGAAACACGGGGTGAGTGTGAAGGAAGTACGCGAGGATATGCAGGCAGCGCTGACAGAGGCGTATACAAATCCGCTGAATAACAATGCGATCACAAAAGCTTACCAGAACAGGGTGCCGCGTCAGGACAAGATCCCTACTCCGGAGGAAGCGGTGCGTTATCTGGCGGGAGAATTGAAGAAGAACAGGGCATGAACTGCGCTGTATTTTACTGTGAGAAGATAAGAGGCTCCGGAAGAAGGGAAAGACAGAGGACAGGCGAAGAACCACTTCCCCTGAGAGTGCGGGAAATGGTTCTCTGCTCATTGTTCCTGCAGCATGGCTTTGACAGCACCGAGAAGGATATGGATGTCCCGGTCAGAGCAGGACTCCAGCATATGGGCAAGCTGCGCCCGCTCGGACCCTTCTGATGGCTGTTCCGGATAGAAAATACGGTCTGCTGAGATGTGCATGCTATGTATCAGCCGGTAGAGAGCAGGGAGCTTGGGAATCCTCCTTTCATTCTCGATGGCGATAGGGTAGCGGCAGCTGATCCCGGCCCGCTCCGCCAGCGCTTCCTGTGTGAGACCGCAGTCCATCCTTGCGTTTTTGATTGTCATTCCAAAAAATTCATGTAAATCTTCCACTATTCGTTCACTTCCTGGTAAGATGGTAAAGTTGGAGGAATAACACAAATACAGCTGTTATTTATAAATTATGAAAAAACTATGAACTGAATACCTTATATTGACTTTTGCCATGCAGATGGGTATAATGCCTTTTGTTAAATAGAATTCTAAATATTATGAGGTGCAGCTATGGATGAAAAGAAATTGATGGAGCAGTATGACAAAATGAACCGGAAAATGCAGCGGCACTTCGCGGGCTATTTCTCTGATTCCCAGTTGACCTGTATTCAGGGGATTGTTCTCCATTACATTATTGTGGAGAATGAACGGAGGGATATTTTTCCAAAAGACCTGGAAGAATTTTTGGGAATTAAGGGATCTTCTGTCACCAGCCTGATCAACAATCTGGAGCAGGGGGGCTATCTGCGCCGGGAAAGTCTGGAATCAGATGGCCGATATAAAAAACTGGTATTGACGGAAAAAACGAAAGAGATACAGGAAGATATAGTAAGGAGAGTTTATGATTACATGCACAGTATGTTTGTTGGTATACCGGAAGAACATCTGAAAATTTTTGAGTCCGTGATCCGACAGATGGCTAAAAATGCTGACAAATAAAAGGCGGCGTTCTTTTTTGCCTATATACTTAGAATTCTATTTGTTTTGCTGTGGAGGAATGGAGAGGGGATTCTTGTCTGTAAAAATGAAAACAGGATTGCGGCCAGCACGTTCTGTTCCGCTTAAAGAAGGAATTTTTCTGCCCGAATAATTAGAAATCTAATTACTGGGGGCGAGCTGACTTATCTAAAAAATGTGATTGTATATAGGAGGATGAAATAACATGAGTAAGGCAACAACTGTGGAAAATCCGTTGGGGATAGAACGGGTGGGAAGGCTGCTGGCAAGGTATGCCATCCCAAGCATCATAGCTTTGATTATCAATTCCCTTTATAACATGGTGGATCAGATTTTTATTGGTCAGGGAGTAGGCTTTCTGGGAAATGGGGCAACAAACATTATCGCCCCAATCACAATGATTACAATTGCGATCGCAACGCTTTTCGGTGATGGCCTTGCGGCCTTTTTCAGTCTCAGCCTTGGAAAAGGTGAGGGTGAGAAAGCGGCAAAAGGGTTGGGAACTTCGATCCTTTATGGAAGTATTTTTGGCATTGCCTGGACAGTTATCGCTTTTATTTTCCTGAAACCATTATGCCTGATATTTGGAGCTACGGAAAATATCCTGCCCTACGCACTTGATTATGGACGTATCATCGTGCTTGGATTTACTTTTCAGATTGTGGGAAATGCGATCAACAGCGCGATCCGAACAGATGGAAGCCCGCGTTATGCCATGTTTGCAATGATGGTCGGGGCGGTTCTCAACATTATCCTTGACCCGATTTTCATATTCGTATTTCATTGGGGCGTCAAGGGGGCGGCGATTGCCACGATTGCAAGCCAGTTATTTGGGCTTTTGCTTAATATTGCTTACCTGTTCCGGCTGAAAACGATCAGGCTGTCCAGACAGTCATTTTCCTTCGATATTCGGACTGCGGGAAGGATTGCAAGCCTTGGCTTTGCAAGCGGTGCAAACAATCTGACATCGACAGTGGTAGCATTTGTGTCAAACAATCTGATGACGAAATACGGAGCGCTCTCTGTTTATGGACCGGATATTCCGCTTACGACTTTTGGCTTATGTATGAAAGTGAGCATGCTTGCGTTTTCCATTGGCATCGGTGTTGCGAGCGGCAGCCAGCCGATCATCGGGTTTAACTATGGCGCACAGAAGTATGACCGTGTGAAAAAGACATTTTTACTGAGTGCCGGGGTTGCTACGATCATTACCTCTGTTTCCTGGATTATTTTCCAGTGTTTCCCTCTGCAGCTCATTCGGATATTTGGGACGGAATCTGCTCTGTATGAGGAATTTGCTGTTAAGTGTTTTCATATTTACCTGTTGCTTACATTTTTAAATGGCCTGCAGATGTGTGCCGGAGTGTTGTTCCAGGCAATCGGGCAGCCCATGAAAGCGGCGATCACTTCCCTTTCAAAACAGGTGATCTTTTATATTCCGGCCATGATAATTTTATCTCATTTTTTTGGATTGACAGGCATTCTGATGGCAGGACCTACCGCAGACGCTTTAGCCTTTATCCTTTCTGGAGCTTTTTGTTATAAGGAAATCAAGAAAATGGAGCAGATGAGAGAAAAGGCGGCCTGAATGGTTTATGCGGTATAGATACGTAGGAACATACCAGAAAAAGAATGGAGGAACAGTACCATGAAAAAAAGAGTTATCACGATTAGCCGGGAATTTGGAAGTGGAGGACACAGTATAGGAAAGGCTGTTGCTGAAACACTTGGAATCGGCTTTTACGATCAGAAGCTATTGGAAAAGATTGCAGAGGAAACAGGGTTTGCAGAAGAGTTTATCAAGGATGCGGAATATTCTACTGCAAAGAACAGTCTTTTATTTAACCTTGTTATGAACCGTTCTTTACAGGGGCGTACAGAGCCGTCTCCTGCTGACACGATCTACTTCGCGCAGACAAGGATTATTAAAAACCTTGCCGAAAAGGAGAACTGCGTAATTGTCGGACGGTGCAGTGATTATATCCTGCGGGATAACAGCGGCTGCCTGCATGTTTTTATCTATTCAGATTCGGACAATCGGGCAAAGCGTATTCTTAAACGCTATGGAGAAAGTGAAAAACCAATTCAAAAAAGAATTGCGGATAAAGATGCACGAAGAAAAATCTACTACTCCCATTATACGGATCGTCCGTGGGGCATACCGCGGAATTATCACCTGTGTCTTAACAGCGGCGTATTAGGTGAGGAGCAGTGTGTAAATACCATTATGAATATTTTCAACAGCTTGCGGAATTAGTTCATTTATGCCTTGAATTTCTGTTGATAAGGGCAACAAAAGAATAGTGGTGTGGGTACTTTTCGATACCTACACCACCTTTTATCATTAATTGTAAAATATATTATCCACAATGAATAAAAACTCATGAGGAAGTTTACTGATAAACAAGTTTCGTCTTTTGAGTAAGAACAACAGCAATAACAAATGTTATGATCTCGGCAGCAAGCGGGGCAATCCATATCATTCCGCTTCCGAAAATAACAGGAATACTGAATATCGCTATGGCTTTTACTACAATCCCTCTGCATATGGCGATGATATCGGACTGCTTTGTCCTTTTCGTGGAATAAAGCAGTGAGGTATAGACCAGATTGAAAGCCATGGGGATAAAGGACAGACTGAAAACCGGCAATGCTTTGGAAGCGGTACATACAAGTTCCTGATCCTGGTTGAAAATACGGATAACCGACTCATCAAAGATGATCAGACCGGCAGAAACCAAAACAGACAGCACGAGATTCACTGCCATGCCAATGCGGAAATAGTCATGGATCTCTTTTGTATCCTGTTTCCCGTAACTTTTTCCCCAGAGAGGCTGCAGCCCCTGGGCTACGCCGGAAAGAACAGCGTTTGCCAGGGAATAGATAAAACTTAAGACACTATAAGTTGATACCCCGATATCGCCTACAAGACTGGCAAGAACCAGATTATAACATAGTGCTGTAACCGGGGTGGTAAGCTGTGTGACTGCTTCAGGAGCGCCGCGTTTACAGATCTTTCCAATCAGTGCAGGCTGTATCGTGAAGTGTCGGATTCTGAGATTCCCATGTTTTCGGATGAAATGGGAGAGCAGGACCAGAAGCGAGAAGATCTGCCCCAGCCCCGAAGCAACAGCGGCTCCGATCACACCCATCTGAAGCGGAAAAATAAAAAGCCAGTCAAGAAAGATATTGGATACTGCTCCTGTACACATACCAAGAAAGGATAAGGCTGGAGAACCATCATTCCGGACAAAAACGGAAAGGCAGTTACTCATCAGCATGGGCAGTGAAAAGGCGGAGTAGTAGAAAAGATAGTCTGCCGACAGCCTGCGCATTTCATCTTCCAGGTTGCGGGCACCGCTTAGATACACAATCTGCTGTGAAAAAACAGTCCCTGTGATTGTCAGGGCAGCTGCTGTCAGGGCGGTCAGTGTCAGGGCGGTCATGAATGCATGATTTGCTCCCTCCTTATCGCCGCGGCCCATTCTGATAGCGATAACCGTAGCGCCTCCCATGGGGAACATGGAAACAAGGGCGACTGTGAAGGTAATAAATGGAACGCCGATATTGACAGCGCCTAAAGCGGCTGAACCCACACCCTGCCCTACAAAAATGCCATCCACAACATTGTACAGATAGGTGACAAACAGGCTCCCCACGGAAGAAAAGATGTAGCTGCACAGCAGTTTCATTTTAGAACTCATAGCAAAAACCTCCTTTTAAACACGATTGTTATAAATAAAAAAGCGGGATAAAATCCACTGGATCTTATCCCACTTCAACAATCAGATTGATTGCAAGTCCTCTGACAAGCACAAATACATATAACATTTCTAGCTCCAAAAGTCAAGTCTTTATCTCTATTTTGCATTCCTCTTTTTATACTTGTCAGATGCAGTTCAGGCAATTATTGCTATTTGATCATCAATGATGCGAAAACCTCACTTCACTATCCTGGTGAGATGTGTTTTAATATGCGTAAAGAAAGCGAGGAGCTTTCAAATTTGAAAGGAGCGATGAACTATGTTATTACCGAGTATCTTTGCAGAAAATCTGTTGGACGACTTTTTTGATTACCCACATCACAGCAACCATCTTCGTTCGTATACTTCTGAAATGATGCGGACAGACATCAAGGATCTGGGAAATGTCTATGAAATGACAATGAATCTTCCGGGGGTGAAAAAGGAAAACGTAAAAGCAGAACTGAAAGACGGATATCTGACGATCAGTGCTGTATCCGCTGCCCGGAATGATGAAAAAAACAGTGATGGAGTGTACATCAGACGGGAACGTTATGCTGGTTCCGGCAGCAGAAGTTTTTATGTGGGAGAAGATGTAAAACAGGAGGATATCAAAGCAAAATTTGAAGACGGCACTCTGAAGCTGCAGGTTCCGAAGAAAACCCCGGCGGCTGTTGTAGAGAATACAAATTATATCCAGATTGAGGGCTGACGGAGACTGATCATAAAATATTAAAGCAATTGCACACCTCGTAAAAAGAGGCGATGCGGGTGATTTTCATACCTGCACCGCCTCTTTTCTATTGGAAAGAAGTTGCGGTCATGATAGAGATAAACTTTTTCAACAGAGGGCTTACCGCGTTTTTTCGATAGAAAATACCATAAGACAAAGGCTCGCTGCCGGTAATCGGAATGATGCGGATGTCCGAACTGATGAAATGCATCTGCGGCAGGATGGAACAGCCATAACCGGCTCTTACCAGAGTAAGGAGCGCCTGCAGATTATCGCAGATGTAGGTGGATTCCGGAGGGATATGCTGCGCAATGCGGTTCTGCATTTCCGCCGCCTTGAATGGAACGGCATAAGAATTGCAGACCACCATATTCTCCAGATACAATTCTTCTTTTGCCAGCTCTGTCCTGTCGGCGTAAGGGTGGGTATCCGGAACGATGCAGCAGAGCGGGATCCGGAACAGCTCCTGATAGATGATGTCGTTTTTCAACGGAATATCATCCTGAAATCCAAACAGCAGATCGATCTCTCCCTGATAAAACAGCCCCAGAATGGACCGGTGCGGTATCACTTTCAGAAACGGATACAGCTCCGGGATCTGTGCCCGGCATGACTTGAGGACTTTGCAGAGCAGGTCCAGGATTGCCTCGTCTGTGCAGCCGATGGTCAGGATCTGGATATTAGAGGACTGGTGTCTCTGAATTTTCCGCGATGCAGCCTCCAGCCTTCCGACTACGTTTTTCGCGTCCTCCAGAAAGCTGATGCCTGCCGGGGTAAGAGTCACCGTCCGGGTGGTGCGGTGCAGAAGCCTGGTTCCAAGCTCATCTTCCAATGAATGGATCTGCCTGGATACCGCGGACTGGGTGATGTTCAAAATTTCTGCCGCTCTGGCGAAATTCAAGTTTTCCGCAACCTGGATAAAACTCTTTAATTGGTCAGTATTCATGGCGTCTACCTCGATTTCTGCGGAATATTTGATTATTGCGTTTTTGTCATTGATAATACCATATCGTCAATTCACTTTCAAGAGGGAATGTGGTTTAATATAGCATATAGCCCGACAGGGTTATATGCTAACGAGGAAAAATACATTGTATTTTTTCGAGTCTGTCAGTAATGGCTGGCATATTTTTTTGGATAAAGGTTAGCACTCAAAAAAAGAGAGTGCTAACAGCAAGAAGAAAGGCAGGTAAGAGGAATGAAATTAAGACCGTTAGGTGACAGAGTTGTTCTAAAGTATCAGGAAGCGGAAGAAAAGACACAGTCGGGCATTATCCTGCCGGACAGTGCGAAAGAAAAGCCGCAGGAAGCAATGGTTGTGGCTGTGGGGAGCGGAATGAGCCGCGAAGGGAAGAACATACAGACGCAGGTTAAGGAAGGAGACAGGGTAATCTTTTCCAAATATGCCGGGACAGAGGTAAAAATTGAAGAGGAAGAGTATACCATCGTTTCCCAAAAGGACATTATGGCGGTTGTGGAATAGCAGGCAAAAGGCGGATGAAATCTGAAAAGAAAGAAGGAATTAGATTATGGCGAAAGAAATCAGTTTTAATATTGACGCAAGAAAGAAAATGGAGGCAGGCGTAAACAGGCTGGCGGACACGGTAAAGATCACCCTTGGCCCCAAAGGGAGAAACGTAGTGCTGGATAAATCCTACGGCGCTCCGCTGATCACCAACGACGGTGTGACGATCGCAAAAGAGATTGAGCTGGAAGACCGCTACGAAAACATGGGGGCGCAGCTGGTAAAGGAGGTTGCCGCCAGGACCAATGATACTGCCGGGGACGGCACTACCACAGCTACTGTGCTGACCCAGGCCCTTGTTCAGGAGGGACTGAAAAACATTGCCGCAGGGGCAAATCCCATCATTCTCCGCAAAGGGATGAAGAAAGCAAAAGAGGCGGCGGTCCATGGGATTGAAGACATGAGCAGACCGGTTTCCGGAAAAGCGCAGATTGCGAAAGTGGCAGCCATTTCCGCTGGGAATGAAGAGGTGGGCGAGATGATCGCGGATGCCATTGAGAAAGTAGGCGAAAATGGCGTCATTACCATTGAGGAATCCAAGACCATGAAAACGGAGATTGACGTGGTAGAGGGAATGCAGTTTGACAAAGGATATGTGTCTTCCTACATGTGTGACGACAAGGAAAAGATGACCGTGAATATGGAGGATCCCTATATCCTGATCACGGATAAGAAGATCTCCAATATCCAGGACCTTCTCCCGGTGCTGGAGCAGACGGCACAGTCAGGGAGCAACCTTCTGATCATAGCGGAAGATGTGGAAGGGGAGGCGCTTACGACACTGATCGTAAACAAACTGCGCGGAACCTTAAAAGTCGCGGCTGTAAAAGCACCGGGATATGGGGACAGCAGAAAAGAAATGCTGAAGGATATCGCGGTCCTGACCGGAGGCGAACCGGTGATCGAGGAACTGGGAATGCAGCTTAAGGATGTGCGGATGGATATGCTTGGCAAGGCAAAGTCCGTCAAGGTGACAAAGGACACTACTGTGATCGTGGACGGCGGCGGGAACAGAAAGGAAATTGAGGAAAGGGTGCAGACACTCCGCGGTCAGGCAGCAGAGACAACCTCTGATTATGATAAAAACAAGCTGCTGGAACGTGTGGCAAAGATGGCAGGCGGTGTAGCTGTGATCCGTATCGGGGCAGCCACGGAGACAGAGATGAAAGAAGCGAAATACCGCATGGAAGACGCGCTCAATGCCACAAGGGCAGCGATCGCGGAAGGAATTGTGGCAGGCGGTGGATCAGCCTATATCCACGCACAGAAAAAAGTGGATGAGGCGGCGGAAGGACTGGATGGTGATGAGAGGACAGGCGCGGAAATTGTCGGGCAGGCACTGGAAGCACCCCTTCGAGCGATCGCGGAAAACGCAGGCCTGGAAGGCGCTGTTATTGTGAATAAGGTGCGGGAAAAAGAGGCAGGAACCGGATTTGACGCTGTGAAAGAAGAGTATGTGGATATGCTGAAAGCAGGCATTATCGATCCGGTAAAGGTAACAAAGAGCGCTTTGGAAAATGCCGTAAGTATTTCTGCCACCCTGCTCACCACAGAGGCAGCCGTGGCGGATATCAAAGAGAAAAAAATGCCGGCATCCGCAGCGGGCGGGGCAGACATGGATTATTAAAATGTATATGGGACAGGGCAGAAAAACTGCCCTGTCTTATAAAAAGGATGATAAAAAAGATGAAAGGGGGGATTGAAATGAGAATTTATTCTATAGAGGTTCCCTCAGTGGATAAACTGAGAGAATTGGTCCGTATTGTGGATCAGTTTCGGTGTGATGTAAATTTGAAAAACGGACTTGGCTGCATAGACTGTAAAAGCCTGTTAGGAGTTTTAAAAATGGGGTGTTCCCAGGATATGGCACTTGAAGTGATTGGAGAGGACGCAGACTGTGACGCATTGGAAAGTGAACTGGCTGCCTTTTTCCATATCAGTTTAAAGGAAGTGATGTGACTTATGGATGGAAAACAGTGCGCCGGTTCTGTTCTGGGGCTGGCCAATCAAATAAAAGAGTCTTTGATACAACCACAGGGCGGTGTGGTACTCAGGTGCGGATCCTGAACTTTGTTCTGGTATCCTATCCGGACAGGGAGATCTACCAGAAGGACATAGAGGAAGAACTGAACATAAGAAGCGCGTCCGTTTCCACACTTTTGAAAAAGATGGAGGCGCAGGATTTCATCCGCAGGGAAAAGGTTTCCTACGATGACCGTTTGAAAAAAATACTGCCAACCAGCCATACAATGGAGATGAAGGAACAGGTGGAACGGCATATTACCCTGCTGGAAAAACGGCTGACGTCAGGCGTTGGGGAAGAAGAACTGAAAGTGTTTTTCGATGTACTGGAGAAAATGCAGGAAAATATGGAATTAACGGAAAAGGGAGATCGGTATGGGTAGGACAGGAACCCCGCAACCAATTGTATGAATTCAGGAGGTAAGAAAATGGATACAACAGTAACAAAAACAAATCCGCTTGGTACGGAACGGATTGGAAAGCTGGTTCTTACGTTTGCTGTTCCAAGCATCATTTCCATGGTGGTCAACGCTTTATACAATATTGTTGACCAGATCTTTATCGGGCAAGGGGTGGGGTATCTTGGTAACGGTGCCACCAATGTGGTCATGCCCATGACAGTGATCGCGATCGCTTTAAGCCTGCTGATTGGTGACGGCGCTGCGGCATACCTGAGCCTGAAGCTGGGCCAGGGAGATGAAAAATCAGCGGCCAGGGGTGTAGGCTGCTCCATATCAGTCATGGTGATCGTGGGTGTGTTTCTCTGTGTTTTGTTTCAGCTTTTTCTGGAGCCTCTGTGTGTCCTGTTCGGCGCAACAGAAGATATCCTGCCTTACGCCATGGATTACGGACGGAATATTTCTTATGGTATCCTGTTCTCGTCCATTGATTCCGGAATGGCGGGCATGATCCGTGCGGACGGCAGCCCTAAATACAGCATGGCAGGGCTTCTTTTAGGATGTATCACCAATATCATTCTTGACCCAATCTTCATCTTTGTGTTCCATTGGGGCGTAAAGGGAGCAGCCTGGGCAACAATCGCCGGACAGATACTGAACGCGTTCGTGTATCTCGCCTATATCTGGAAATTCAAGAGCATCAGGCTGGATAAGGAATGTTTCCGTATTTCCGGAAAGGTCATGGCAAAAGTGAGTAGTCTGGGAATATCCAGCTTTATCACGCAGATCGCCATCGTCCTGGTCATGGCGGTGACAAATAACATACTGGTCTCCTATGGCGCGCAGTCAAAATATGGCTCGGAGATTCCGCTGACGACCATCGGCATTACCATGAAGGTAAACCAGATCGTTTCTGCTGTTTTACTTGGACTGGCGACCGGGGCGCAGCCTATCTTTGGCTACAACTACGGAAGCGGGCAGAAGGACAGGGTGAAGCAGGCATACCGCATTATCCTGACCGTATCTACCATGGTTTTAATTCTGGCATTCCTGATATTCCAGTTCGCGCCTATGAGCATTGTCCGGCTGTTTGGTTCAGAATCCGAGCTGTACAATGAGTTCGCGGTCAAATGCTTCCGGATCTTCCTTCTGGCGTGTCCCATCAATGGGCTGCAGATGGCAACAGGCGTTTTCTTCCAGTCTATCGGGAAACCCACACAGGCAACGGTCCTTTCCCTGTCCAGGCAGATTGTGTTTCTGCTTCCTGCGACAATCCTTCTGCCGTTGGCATTAGGAGTGGAGGGCGCGTTGTGGGCAGGCCCGCTGGCAGATGTACTGGCGTTTATTACGACATTGATTATGTTGAAATTATATTGGAGAAAAATTTAGGAGGCATCTATGGAAGGAAGAATTATCACCATAAGCAGGCAGTGTGGAAGCGGCGGGCACAGCATTGGAAGTGAACTGGCCAAAAGGCTGGATGTGCCGTTCTATGATAAGGAGATTATTGAAATGGCGGCAAAGGAAAGCGGATTCCACCAGGAATTTGTTGAGGAAAAAGAGGAGCATATGAACAGCAGCTTACTTTTTAATATCGCCCGTTACGCATCATATGGGGGAAGAGGGCGTTATGAGGAGTATCAGCCGCTGCAGGATCAGATTTATTTCGCGCAGGTAAAAATCATTAAGGAGCTTGCGGGGAAAGGCCCTTGTGTCATAGTGGGCAGGTGTTCGTACTATATCCTGCGGGACAGGAAGGATGTGCTGAACGTCTTCATCCATGCGGATATGGCATTTAAAAAGAAGCGCTGCATGGAGAGAGGGCAGTTTTTGGATGAAAACGCGGATGATATGATCCCCAGGAAGGATAAACTGAGGGCAGACCATTACCGGTACTATACGGACCAGAAATGGGGGGATTCCTTAAACTACCATTTATGTCTGGACAGCAGCATGTTCGGTATTGAGAAATGTGTTTCTATGATTGAAGATGCCTGTAAAGCGATGCGTTCTCCTTCATAAAACATGGGTTAGCAATTTTACTTGAGCGAGATTGGAAGAAACAGGAGGCATTTATGTTTAAGACACTTTTGAATCAGATTGGAGATTACAAAAAGGATGCTATCCTCACGCCGGTATTCGTTGTTCTGGAAGTCATCATGGAGGTCATCATCCCCATTATGATGGCCGCCATCATTGATTACGGCCTGGCGGGCCAGAGCATGGGAAGGGTGGTGGCAATCGGCCTTGCCATGACCGGGGCGGCCATGCTGGCCCTGTGGTTCGGCGTAGAATCCGGCAGGACGGCATCCAGCGCCAGCTCCGGCTTTGCCATGAACCTGCGGCAGGCCATGTATGAGAGGATCCAGACATTCTCCTTCTCCAATATAGATAAGTTTTCCACGGCGGGGCTTGTGACCAGGATGACCACAGATGTGATGAACGTGCAGCAGGCGTTCCAGATGTCCATCCGTATCTGCGTCAGGGCGCCCATCATGCTGGTCAGCGCCATGGTGATGACATTCCTGATCCATCCCCGTTTCGCCCTGATCTTTCTGATCGTGATCGTCTGCCTGGCGGCCGTGCTGGCCCTTATCTCGTCAAGGGCAAACCCGACCTTAAGGCGGGTGTTCCACGAATACGATGAGCTGAACGCCAGGGTGCAGGAGAACGTGAACGGGATGCGCGTGGTGAAGTCCTTTGTGCGTGAGGAGTATGAGACCGGGCGGTTTGAGAAGGAGAGCGAAAAGATCCGAAGCCTGTTCGTAAGTGCGGAAAAGCTCCTTGCTCTGAACTCCCCGGTGATGCAGTTCTCTATGTACTCCTGCATCCTGCTGATCTCATGGATGGGGGCCAGGATGATCATCACAGGAAGCCTGACGGAAGGGCAGCTTATGAGCATGTTTACATACGTCATCAATATCCTGATGAGCCTGATGATGGTGTCCATGACCTTTGTGATGCTCATCATGTCCAGGGCATCGGGGGAGAGGATCGCGGAGGTCCTAGCCGAGGAGCCGGATCTGTACAGCGTGCCCCATGGGATCAAAGAGGTTCCGGACGGGTCCATTGATTTTGAACAGGTGGGTTTCGCCTATCCGTCCAATCCGGGAAAGGAAGTGCTGAACGACCTGACCATCCATATCAGGCCGGGGGAGACCATCGGCATCCTGGGCGGCACCGGGAGCGCCAAGTCCTCCTTTGCCGCGCTGATCCCCAGGCTTTATGATGCCACAAGAGGGGAAGTGCGGGTTGGAGGCATCCCGGTGAAGGATTATGACATGGCCAGCCTGCGGGACAACGTGGCCATGGTCCTGCAGAAGAATGTGCTGTTTTCCGGGACGATCAAGGAGAACCTGCGGTGGGGAAAGGAAGACGCCACGGATGAGGAGATCGTCCGTACCTGCCGTCTTGCCGAGGCGGACGAATTCATCCGGGATTTCCCGGCCGGATATGATACCCGTATGGAACGGGGCGGGGCAAATGTATCCGGAGGACAGAAGCAGAGGCTCTGCATCGCCAGGGCGCTTTTGAAGAAACCGAAGATATTGATCCTGGATGATTCCACCAGCGCTGTGGACACCAAAACGGACGCGCTGATTCGCAGGGCGTTCCGGGAGGAGATACCGGACACCACAAAGATCGTCATAGCCCAGAGGATCTCCTCCATCCAGGATGCGGACAGGATTCTGGTATTTGACAACGGCAGGATGGAGGCGGCGGGCACCCATGAGGAGTTGCTGGGAAGCTGCCCGGTCTACAGGGAAATCTACGAATCACAGACAAAGGAGGGCGGCGATGATGAAAGCGGGAAATAAGAAGAACATGGGGGCGACCCTGAAGCGCCTGATCGCCTATGTCCTGAAAAAATATAAGTGGCAGTGCCTGCTTGTGGCATTGTGCATCCTGGTCAGCACCGCCGCGAATATCGGCGGGACCCTGTTCATGAGGAACCTGATCGACGACTACATCCTGCCCTTCGTGAACCAGTCACATCCTGACCTGGCCCCTCTTTTACGGGCATTGCTGGTGATGGCGGCGGTTTACTATACGGGGGTGTTCTGCACCTGGGCCTATAACTTTATCATGATCTATGTGTCCCAGGGAATGTTAAAGACCGTGAGGGACGACCTGTTCCATCATATGGAGCGCCTGCCGGTCCGGTATTTCGACACCAAGTCCCACGGGGATATCATGAGCATCTACACCAATGACACGGACACCCTGCGGCAGGTGATCAGCCAGAGCATGCCCCAGATGCTGTCCGCGGTGATTACGATTGTGGGCGTATTTGTCTCCATGCTGGTCCTGAGTCCGTCCCTGACTCTGATCACTGTGGTGATGGTCATCTGCATGGTGTTCGCCACCAGGACCATCTCCTCCAAGAGCGGATATTATTTCGTGAAACAGCAGACGGACGTGGGGAATTTGAACGGCTACATAGAGGAAATGATGGAGGGCCAGAAGGTGGTGAAGGTATTCTGCCATGAAAAGGCCTGCGTACAGGATTTTAAGGAGCTGAACGGAAAGCTGCGGGAGAGCGCCAACAATGCCAACCGGTATGCCAGTATCCTGATGCCGGTGCTGGGCAATCTGGGGTATGTGAGCTATGCGGTGATCGCCATGGTAGGGGCCTGCCTGTCTATTTTGGGAGGGCAGATGACGCTTGGCACCCTGGCTTCGTTCTTACAGTTTTCCCGCTCCTTCAACCAGCCTATCTCCCAGCTTTCCCAGCAGCTGAATTCTATCATCATGGCCATCGCAGGCGCAGAGAGGATTTTCGGGCTGCTGGATGAAGAGCCGGAACAGGACGGCGGATATGTAAAACTTGTGAACGCGAGATACGATGCCCAGGGGAATCTGACGGAGGTGCCGGAGCGGACAGGGATCTGGGCGTGGAAGCATTACCATAAGGCGGACGACACCACCACCTACCAGCTCATGGAGGGGGACGTGGTATTCGACCATGTGGACTTTGGCTATACGGAAGATAAAGAGATCCTGCACGACATCGAGATCTTTGCGAGACCGGGGCAGAAGGTGGCCTTTGTAGGAGCTACCGGCGCAGGGAAGACAACCATCACCAACCTGATCAACCGTTTTTACGATGTGCAGGACGGCAAGATCCGCTATGACGGCATCAACATCAATAAGATCAAAAAGGACGACCTGCGCCATTCCCTGGGGCTGGTGCTGCAGGATACCCATCTGTTCACCGGGACTGTCATGGACAATATCCGCTACGGGAAGCTGGACGCCACGGAGGAGGAGGTCGTCCGGGCGGCAAAGCTGGCAAACGCCCATGACTTTATCATGAGGCTTCCCGATGGGTACCGGACGCAGTTAAAGGGCAGCGGGAGCAGCCTTTCCCAGGGACAGCGCCAGCTTCTGGCCATCGCAAGGGTGGCTGTGGCAGACCCGCCGGTGCTGATCCTGGACGAGGCCACCTCAAGCATTGACACCCGCACGGAAAAGATTGTGCAGGACGGCATGGACCGATTGATGAAAGGCAGGACGGTATTTGTGATCGCCCACAGGCTTTCCACCATTAAGAATTCGGACGTGATCATGGTACTGGATCACGGGCGGATCGTGGAGCGGGGGAACCATGAGAGCCTGCTGGCTAAGAAAGGGATGTATTACCAGCTTTATACCGGTAAGCTGGAGCAGGAGTGACCCGCGATGAAGATTCTTTTGTTTCAATAGAAATGACCGATTTGTTATTTCAATCCGGCTTATAGGGCTTTTAGTGGTTCGAGTACAGTAAGATGAAAAGAAAGGATGGAAGTGATATGAACACAACAGAAAAGATAAAAGTATTGGAAGAGAGGCTGCAGAAACTGTCCTCAAATGAAAAAGAGAATTATGGAGTGTGCAGGAAGATCAGAAGGGAGATCCGAACTCTCCAAAGGGATTTTGCATGCCACAAATCAGATGAAAACGTATAATTCGGAGTGAAAATGTTAAACGGAAATCAGAAAGTCGACGCGATTGCGTGGGAGGCTAAGAAACAGGGAGTTTCTTATGGAATGTTCAGCGCCATGCTTAAAGAAGATAGAAAGCAGCAAATTTATAAAGCGTATGAGAGTTATCTGGAAGAAAAACAGGCGGCAGAAAAAAGGAGACTTAAAAAGCATAAGACCAGCTAAGCCAGATAAAATAGCTTCCGGATAACAGCAAGGGAGGTTTTTATGGAAAATCATTTATACGAGGAGGATGAACATGATAACAGTTGAGCATTTGACAAAATGTTATGGCGATTTTACGGCTGTGGATGATCTGTCCTTTGAAATTGAGGAAGGACATGTGTATGGATTTTTAGGACCGAATGGAGCCGGAAAATCTACCACCATGAACATCATGACTGGCTGCCTGTCCGCCACGGCGGGGCGTGTCACCATTGACGGATATGATATTTTTGAGGAGCCGGACAAGGCAAAACGGCTGATGGGTTACCTTCCGGAACAGCCGCCCCTTTACCTCAATGAAACTCCCGTGGAATACTTAAAGTTTGTAGGGGAGGCAAAGGGGCTGAGAGGCAGGGAACTGGCTGCGCAGATAGAGGCTGTGATTTCACAGACCAGGCTGGAAACCATGAAAAACCGTCTGATCTCAAAGCTGTCAAAAGGGTATAAGCAGAGGGTGGGTATAGCCCAGGCGCTGCTGGGGAATCCCAAGGTGATCATTCTGGACGAACCCACCGTGGGCCTTGACCCCATCCAGATTATTGAGATCCGGGATCTGATTCGGCAGCTGGGACAGGAACACACGGTTATTTTCAGCTCCCATATTTTATCGGAGGTTCAGGCAATCTGTGAAAAGGTTCTGATTATAGCCAAAGGAAAACTGGTAGCCTTTGATGAACCGGACAATCTGGAGAAACTTTTAACAGCGTCAGGCGCTGTGTCCTTTATCGCGGAGGCGGATGAAAAGGAAGTGCGTGAAATTCTGGAAGGTATGGAGCTGGCCGCTGACTGGCAGTTGAGAGAACAGGAGGATGGCAGCGTTCAGGGAGAGATACAGACAGAAGCCGGGGAAATGTCCCATATCTGCAGACAGCTTTTCTTCGCCTTTGCCCGGAGGGAAAAGGCACTCCTGCAGCTGGCCCCTAAAAAGGCAAACCTGGAAGACGTGTTTATCGAACTGACAGAAGGGGACAGCGGGAAACCGGAAGCGGAAGAAGGGAAAACAGCGGAACGAGACACAGAAGAAAAAAATGATGAGGAAAGGTTGGTGGAGGAATCATGACCGCGGTATTTAAGCATGAACTGTCAAACTATTTTCATTCCATGACGGCCTATATCTTCGGCGCGTTTTTGCTGGCGTTTGTAGGGATCGGAGCCATGATCTACAACATTCAGCAGGCGGTGGCAAACTTTGAGTATGTACTGAGCTTTGTGAGCCTGGTTTTTGTGGTGATCATTCCGGTTCTGACTATGAGGGTGATCGCGGAAGAACGGAAGCAGAAAACCGACCAGCTCTTATATTCCCTCCCCATTACCACCACCCAGGTGGTGCTTGGGAAGTATCTGGCCCTGCTGGTCATTTACCTGATTCCGTTGTGCATTGTGGCAGTGTATCCGTTACTTTTTGCCCGGTACGGGGAAGTATATCTGCTGACATCTTATGGTTCGATTGGAGCGTTTTTTGTCATGGGCGCGGCGCTGATTGCAGTCGGCACTTTTTTATCCTCTTTGACAGAAAACCAGGGATTTGCCGCGGGGATCGCCATAGCGGTGTTCCTTCTGAATTATTACAGCGTCAGTCTGGCGGAGCATATATCAGCAACAGCGTTTGGCTCTGCGGCGGCCCTGTGCGTCCTTAGCTGCCTTCTGGGGCTGTTGGTCCGCTGCCTGACAAAGAATGAGCACCTGGCATATGGGACAGCCATTGTCCTGATCGCCGCTGTGGGGATCACATATTTCGTAAACAGTGCCGTATTTGAAGGCCTTCTGCCGGACATCATGAAAAAGCTGTCCCTTTTTGAACGGTTTTATACCTTTGTGTCCGGTGTGTTTGATCTGACTGCTATTGTATACTATGTATCTGTCATTGCCTTTTTCTTATTTCTGGCTGTGCAGTCGCTGGAAAAAAGGAGGTACAACTGATGAAGAAAGAGACTTTTAAAAACCGTATCGCCCTGCAGGGAGGGGCTTATTCGCTGGTTATTACAGCTATTGTGCTTGCCATACTGGTGGCGGTAAACATTCTGGTGTCCGCGCTGCCTAAAAATGTGACACAGCATGACATCAGCTCCACAAAGCTGTATTCTGTCACCAGCAATACAAAAGTGGTGGTAAATGCCCTGGATCAGGATGTGACCATCTACTGGATCGTGCAGTCGGATAAGGAAGATGACGTGATAGAGAATCTGCTGGATAAATATGAGAGCCTTTCAAAACATATCAAAGTGGTAAAAAAGAACCCGGATATTTATCCCACATTTGCTGAGCAGTATACCTCTGAAACCGTACAGAATAACAGCCTGGTGGTGGAGTGTGGAGACCGCAGCCGCTTTATCGGTTATGACGATATCTATCTGATGGAAGCCAACATGGACGAATACTCTTATGATACCTCTTTTGACGGGGAGGGAGCCATCACGTCCGCCATTGATTATGTGGTGAATGAGGAACAGCCAAAAATCTATTTGCTGGAAGGACATGGGGAAGCCGAACTGCCGGAAATATTCCGTGAACAGATGGAAAAAGAGAATATGGAGCTGGAGACCTTTTCCCTGCTGACAGCCGACGCGATCCCCGAAGACACTGACGCCATTCTGATCTACGGACCTTCCAGTGATATCTCGGAAGAAGAGAAGGGGCTTCTTGAGGAATATGTATCAGCTGGCGGAAAGCTGATGGTGATGGCTGGTCCCACGGAGAAGGGGATGCTGACAAACCTTTATGGCATATTAAAAGGTTACGGTGTGGAAACGGTTGATGGGATTGTAGTAGATACAGACCGGGGGCATTATGCATTTCGGACGCCTTTTGTGCTGCTGCCGGATCTGAAAAGCAGCAAGATCACGGATCCTTTGATCGAGGAAAGGTATTTCGCGATCATGCCTGTTACCCAGGGTCTGATGGTTCAGGATGGGGAACATGTGACGGAACTGCTTACCACTTCTGATATTGCCTACAGCAAAGCGGCAGGATATGAACTGGATTCCTATGAAAAGGAAGAGGGCGATATTGACGGTCCCTTTGCCCTGGCTGTTTCGGTGGAAGCAGAAAACGGAGGGCAGATGATCTGGTTTGCTTCCTCCCATTTCCTGGATGAAATGTATAACGCGTATTCATCAGGCGCTAACCTGGATCTGGCTATGAATGCCATGTCTTCCGTGATCGGAGAAAATGAAGCGGTAGCCATCCGCAGCAAGTCGCTGAATTATCATTATCTTACTATCAGCGATTCCACGGCTTCATTCCTGAAGCTGATCATGATCGGTATATTCCCTCTTGTTTATCTGGGGATTGGGATCTGTGTGACCATAGGAAGGAGGAAGCGGAATGAAGCGAAATAGAAAACTTGCGATACTGGTTATACTTCTTGTGTGTATCAGTCTGGCGGCATTTGGAGTGAATAAATATGAGGAACAAAAGGAGATCATCCAAAACAGTGATGAGATTATCCTGGAGGTGGCAGGGGATAAGGTCAGTACACTTTCCTGGGAATGTGATACGGGTTCCTTTGGATTCCATAGAAATGATGCGGGAAAATGGCTTTATGATGAGGACGAAGCTTTTCCTGTGGATGAGGAAAAGATTGGGGCACTATTGGGACTGTTTGAGGAGTTTGGCGTTTCCTTTATAATAGAAGAAGTGGAAGATTTCGGGCAGTATGGCCTGGACACCCCGGTATGTACCATCCGCATGGAAACGGAAGAGAAAAATTATGAGATTCAGCTGGGCAATTTCAGCGCTATGGATTCCGAGCGGTATGTATCCATCGGGGACGGCAATGCCTATCTGGTGAAAAAAGATCCTCTGGAGCAGTTTGAAATAGAGCTCAGCGATATGATCAAACATGACGAGATACCGAAACTGGAAAAAGTCACTGGGATAAGTTTTTCCGGAGGTGAGCCGGGACAGAGCATTTACGAAGAGGACAGTACCAATAGTTATCTGAAAGAGGATGTCTATTTCATGGAGCAGGGGGAAGAGCATCTGCCTCTGGATACAGCCAGAGTAAAGAACTACCTGGATGTCATAAGAAATTTGAATCTGAAAGATTATATAAATTATAATGTATCGGAGAATGATCTGGCATCTTATGGTCTGGATGCCCCGGAGCTGTCCATTACGGTTGATTATACGGTAACAGAGGAAGGGACGGATGAAGAAAAAACGGAATTCTTTGTCCTGAACATTGCCAGGGATCCGAAAGAACGGGCGGAAGAAGAAAAGAAGGCAGAAAAGAGAGAAAACCAGGAGAAAACGGACGAGGAGTCCGAGGAAAAAGAGATAACAGCATATGCCAGGGCAGGGGAATCCCAGATTGTCTATCAGCTTTCCACAGAGGAATACGAAAGACTTATGGACAGGAGCTATGATTCTCTGCGCCATCAGGAAATGTTCTGGGCTGATTTTAAAGATGTCAGTCAGGTTGAGATCCTTCTGGAAGGAACTACGTACACCATTACATCTGACAAGAAGGAGGACGAAAGGATTTACCGTTATCTGGATGAGGAACTGGATCTGGCAGATATTCGAAGTGCCATAAAGGGATTGAGGGCGGAAACCTTTACGGATGAAATTCCTGACGGGAAGGAGGAGATCAGCCTGACAATCCGGATGGACAATGAGAACTATCCGGAAACCACCATACAATTATACCGATATAACGGAGAGGAGTGTATCGCGGTGGTGGACAAGGAACCGGTGGCATTTGTGGCGAGAGCCAGTGTGGTGGACCTGGTGGAGGCAGTCAACGGAGTCGTCCTGAAATAGAGCAGTGATCAAAAGGCAGGTGGTGAGGTATAAAAAAGATAGAGATTGTCATACGGGAAATAGAGGAAACAGAGGATGTTTCGGAGATGGTCCTCGCGTCTTTTACAGACACGGAGATCCAGCAGAATGAAGCAGAATTGCAGACTCTGTTCTTTCCAGGCCTGGAGATTCATCTGAAAGAGCAGACGGTATATAAGGATGGAATACAGATACCATTCAGTCACTATGAGTTTTTTACACTTTACTATCTGGCAAAACATCCCGGCTGGGTGTTTACAAAAAAGCAGATTTACGAGGCGGTGTGGAAGCAGCCGGCTGAAAACTGTGAGGCCGTTGTGACCAACACGATCAGTCATATACGGAAAAAGCTTGATCAGGAGAATCCGAAAGATGGGTATATAAAAACCGTGGTAAACAGCGGTTATAAATTTGAGGCATAAGATAAACAGGGGAGAACTGCAGGAATCAGCAGAACTCCTCTGTTTTTTAAGTCTATAGTTATGGAAAGTGAGACGTAAATTTTATGTTATGTATAGACTGGCGAGATATGATCGTTAGATTGGTATGCTAATATAGAGATATTGAAGGGAAGGAACCTGTCAAAGAAAAAAACGGTGCTTTGACGGGTACTTCAGTACGTCAGTTTGCAGCTTTGTAATCCCTCTTGGCTCTGTTTGGAGTCAGGGGGATTTTTGTTATATTCTATTTTTGAGGGTGGTATTTACCCAGGGAAATTGCGGATTATATCATGAACAAATAGTTCTTGGCTTATATGAACAAATAATGAGCGCACAGATGAGATCATGGATTCGTCTGTGCGCTTACTTTTTTAAGGGACAAAGAGAAAGGTGCCGCTCCCCGCCAGGCTTGTTTTTCATTTTTGAAATTTAAAGAAAATGGAGGATAAGCCTATGGCAAAACCAGGCAGACTGCCGGACTTCCGGAAAATGTATCCGGAGGCCAGCGAAGAAGTGATTGAGGTATTAAGAGAAACAGAGAGAAAAATGCAGTATCAGGAGTATGACCTGAAGGCAGAGCAGACCATCATTGACGAGGACGCACAGGAGATCCGGGTGATACCGAGCCGGGAGGATTCCTATGAACGGCTCATAGAACTGGACATACAGTTTTTGGATGATGGAGAAAATGTGGAAGATCAGGTATTTCAGAAAATTCAGAGTGAAATGATACATAAAGCTCTTTCGTTTCTTTCTGATGAGGAAGAAAAACTGATTCGCCTTTTGTTTTTTGAAGAGCGTACAGAGCGTGAAGTTGCAGAGCTTATAGGGATTTATCATAATGCGGTTCATAAGCGGAAAAAGCGTATCCTTCGAAAATTAAAAAATATTTTGACAAAATTTTAAATTTAGGGTGTGCAGAATTTATTGCCAACGTGGAAATGAGTGAGGGGGATATAGATTCCCGTCTCTGTCCTTTGAAAAATACCGCTCCAGGCGGTCATATCCAGCAGTTATGATACGTTAGCTGTACAGCGCGGAAGCGCGAAGCGGCGAAGGAGGACACGCCAGGACCACCTGCAGACAGTCAGAGTGTCTGTCAATAAGATAACATCAAAGGTGCAGAGCGATACATGTCTGTCCTGAAAATGCTCCATGGCCGGAGTATTCCGCATTGACCTGTGCAGCCTATAATGATACTTCCGTCCAGTCACAGCCTCTTTTTAATAAGGAAGAGAACCGCAATGAGGGCGGCGGCCAGAGATCCTGGCCGGGGTTCGAGTCCCATGACGGCCTGCCAAAGCTGGTTGTAACTGACTGCCCAGGCTCCGGGAAGTAGTGTCGAATGGGAGCAGACGAAACTTGAAAATGAAAAACAAGCACGATTTTTCATGTGAGGAAAGGTAATCCGCTGTAAGGCGGATAACCTGCGTACACAGATGTGTGCGTTTATGAAGTTAGACAGGCAGCGGTCTGTATTTTTAGGCCGCTGCTTTTATAAAGAAAGAACAGGAAATGTCGTTATGCTGACAGAAAGGAGGGAAGGCAGGAATGATAGGAAGAAAAATCAGGCGTGGAGATATCTACTATGCTGACTTAAGACCGGTATTTGGCTGTGAGCAGGGCGGTATCCGTCCGGTGGTGATCCTACAAAATAACACAGGGAACCGGTTCAGTCCAACCACCATAGCGGCAGCAATCACCAGCCGGGACGGAAAGCATCCGATCCCCACTCATATCCATATAGACAGACAGTTTCACGGACTGCACCAGGATTCCATGATCTTACTGGAACAGGTACGGACCCTGGATCAGAAACGGCTGTGTGAATACATAGGCTGCCTGGATAAAGCAACCCTGACGGCAGTGGACAGGGGACTAATCGTCAGTCTGGGGATGAAAAATATCCAGAGGGAAAAAACAGCTGCAGATACGGCAGCTATGAAAAAATGAGTCTGAACAGGGCAAAGAAGCAGACAGAGAGGAAGGGAAGTATGGATGACAAAAAGAAGAAAGCATGGATCTATACCCGTATCGATGCACCGGAGGACAGCCATGGTACCTTAAAGAAGCAATATGAGCAGTTGGACACCTATGGAGAACAGCTCCGGGTGGAGATCGCAGGCAGTTCCAGCGATATGGGAGAAACGGCAGGGTTAGAGAGACCCGGACTGGACTTGTTCCTGGAAGAAAAGGACAGCAGAGGGATCGAAGTGCTGCTGGTTCTGGATTCCTCCAGAATCTCCCGTGATAAGGAATTGGTTACGGATTTTCTGCTCCGGATGCGTCAGCGTGGGATTGAAGTATGTTCTCCTTTGGAGGGGATAATCTCTGCCGCAGGGTGAGAAAAGGAGGGCATGAAATGACAAAAAAGGAACTGGAACAGTGGCAGGCTGTGACAGACAGCAGCCAATACCGATGGGTGGAGGATTATATTACCCGACTGAACGGACGTGGTGCTCTGTATTATACCGGGGGCCAGGATGGATGCTTCATGAGGATAACTCCGGAAGGGAGCTTGACTATAGGAATCTACGAAGGGGCATTCCCCCATATCGGGGAGGCCTGCTTTCAGGTAAAGGCGGAGAAAAAATGCAGTAATTGTGACGAAGCTTTCCAGAAAGCCTGTGAATTGGGTGGGATTAAGTTCCTGATGGACTTGTTTTCCAGCGGCCAGATTCCCCAGGAGCCAACCCAGGGGATACATTTATGAGGTGTACGAATGGATTACAATGTAAAAACAAGGATATTGCTGGCCACATATTTCAATACCAGGGAATTCAACGACCTGATGTATGAAAGCGCAAAGCCTCATATGATAGATGACATTAAATCGGTGATCGAAGCGGATCCGACCCTGCCCCAGTACATTGATGGAAACCTGACCTTTCGTTTCCTCCCCGATTACAAAATCCTACTGAAATATCGGTTCGTATGTAATGATGAGAATGAGGCGGAAGCAGAAAGTTTTTCAAAGTCCTGCGTGGAGGATATCCGGACAGAACTGGAAGAGAAAGGATACCGTATCGAGCGGATCAACTGTACAGCAAAAGAGATGGACATGAAGTGGCTGGACGAACTGGAGGACATGCTGTTTCCGAGCCGTTGATTTCCAATAAAAATACCTTTCAGAACAGAGAAAAGATACTCTTTAATGGAGATTTTATATCAGGAGATTTTATATCAATTACCGGTCTCTACTTCCACTGACTGAAGGCCGGAAACTCCACAAAAGAAACGGGAAAAGCAGGGCATGGAAACAGGAGGAATGCAGATGTGGGTGACGATTTTGGCAAGAGAGTATGAAAAATATCCGGAATACTATGGGGCAACCCTTTGGATGCCGGCGACCAGGGCAGCGCTCCAGGATGCCATGGAACAGGTGAGAGTGCCGGAAGGTGGATCCTGCCGTCTGACCAGGCTTGATGGATGGCCGAAATTTCTGGCGGAACGGTTATCACGGATGGAAGCAGATATTCAGGAGGTGAATGTTCTGGCAGGTAAGATCAATCAGATAGGCAGGGAGAGCATTCCCTGGTATGAGGGAGTGATTGGCTGTGTGGAGTCTGAGCGCGGGGGCCGGGAGTGTTCGGTAAAGGATCTGATCAATGCTGCCGGCAACCTGGAATATTTCGGATTTCTGCCATGGCTCGTGAGTGATATGGATCTGGGAGAGAGCGCGGTGAATGGGGGATCTGTACAAATGTTACAGGGGCTGCCGGATGAGGTCCTGGCGTTTTTGGATAAGGAAAAGGTAGGAGCCTGTCTGCGGGAAACAGAAAAGGGTGTCTTTACGAAAGAAGGCTACTGTTACCAGGTAAAGGAGGGCTGGCAGGAAATCTATAATGGCCAGAACCTGCCGGAGCAGGAAACAGGGTCGGATGAAATTCTGTCCGTCAGGCTTGAAAACCGGAAGCACTCGGAACATGGAAAGGTCTGGCTCTCTCTTCCCTGCAGCACAGAGGGAATGGCTTCTACATGTGCTTCTCTTCATGCGGAAAGCCTGGAACAGTGCAGGATCTGGGAGGTCCGCAGCGCAGTCCCCATCCTGGAAAAGAAGATCCAGTTTTATGATGATGTAGAGATGCTAAATGAACTGGCTGAAAGGCTGCAGCAGATGCCACAGAAAGAGCTGATAAAATATAAGGCCGTGCTGCAGTTTGAGAACTGGAAAAATATAGAGGAGGCGCTGCTGCTGACAGAGCGGCTGGACTGTTATGTGTTTGATCCCAGCCAGATCAGCTATGAACACTATGGCAGGAAATGCTTGGAGGATCTGGGGGTGGACTGCTCGGACCCGGCTTTCCGGAATTTTGATTTTGCTGAATACGGCATGAACCGGTTTGACGCTGCGGGGATGAGGAAAACGAACTATGGATGGATATCCTTAGCTCAGAAACCGGAACTTCTGAAGGCTCCAGGGGACAGCCGGCAAATGAGAGGGAATGACTTTCAGATGATGTGAAAAACTGCTTCCTAAAGGTAGGATGGATCAGGAAGAAATCAGTATATATCCCAGGGGATGACAGGTATGAAGCATTAATTTTAAAAGTAGTTAAAAAGAAACTTAATGTAAGACAGATAAGGAGAAGGATATGGAGAAAATAGAGGTAGATAAGGCATTATTGAGTGTAAAAGAGGTATGTGCATATTTAGGGATAGGAGAGACCAAGGCAAGAGAGCTTTTGACAAAAACAAACAATAATTTTACAGTACGAATTGGGAATCGTGTATATGCCAATAAAATTCAGTTGGATAAGTGGATCGCTCATAACAGCGGCAATAAGGTGGAGAAAAAGCGGACAATTCATAGAAGAATAAAAAGGGAAGAATCCAGCATGGGAATGCAGATGACGATGTAAAGTCAACTGCGTTTATATGGAGCGAGTGCAAAAATGGGAAAAGATTTAAAGGGAAGAGAACTGGGAAAGGGTCTGTATCAGCGAAAGGATGGAAGATACGAGGCCAGAACAAAAGTCAACGGAAGTGATGTCAGCATCTATGGCTTCAATCTGCGGGAGTTAAAAAAGGATTTCCAGGAGTTAAAGGAACAGGCCCAGAGCAGCATTGATTTCCGGCGAAAGCATATCACATTAAATGAATGGTTTGAGGAATGGTTTCAGATCTACAAACTTCCGGTAGTGAAAGAAACCAGTGTTTATCCTATGAAGAATAAATTTTACGGATCCTTTGGCAGATATCTGGGGGAAAGAAAGCTGTGTGATATTACCAATATTGACATTAAGAGTGTAATCAACCAGATGAGCAGGGAAGGCAGGGCGGTTTCGTCTATGAGAGAAGCGCTTGGAAGAATGCGGGAATGTATGGAATCAGCCAGGAATAACCAGATCCTTTCCATCAATCCCTGCTTTGAGATCAGTGTCCCATGGGAAAATAAGCAGGTGACGCGCCGTTTTCTCTCCAGAGAAGAACAGAATATGTTTCTAAAGACGGTAGAGCATAACTGGTATAAGGAAATGTTTTACATGATGTTTCTGACGGGCATGCGGATCGGGGAAGTGGGCGGCCTGATGTGGAAGGATGTAGATTTTAATGAAAAATGTCTCCGCATCAACCGTTCCCTTTCCTGCCAGTATGAATATGGAAAAAAGATGCTGCGCCTCCTGTCTCCCAAGACCCATAATTCCTACAGGAAGATTCCGTTTTTCGGGGAGGCGGAGGAAATGCTCCTGCGGCAGAAAGCAAAGACTGACTGCCTGAAAAAAGCGCTGGGAAACCGTTTTAGGGCAACCGGTGAATATGCGGATCTGGTATTTGTCACCACCATGGGAAGCCCGGTGCTCCGCTATCATGCGGAAAAGGAAATCAAAAAAGTGGTGAAGGAGATCAATGAGCAGGAGGCGTTTGAGTCGGTACAGGAGCAGAGGGAGCCTCATTATTTTGAAGATATGTATCCACATGCGATCCGGCATACTTTTTGCAGCCGCTGCTTTGAAGCAGGGATGCAGCCCAAAGTGGTGCAGAGTATTATGGGGCACCAGCATTACAGCACCACCATTGATATCTATACCCATGTGTCGGAGAGCAAATATCAGGAAGAAGTTGGGAAATTTGGGAGGGCGATGGAACTGGAAGAAAGCAGCAGTGGGGAAGAACCAGAGGAGACCACAGATCCTGGAATGATGCAGACATTCGGTTAAGGGGGATGTATTGATTTTCGGGGGCTGACTGCATATAATTTAAGGAAATAATAATCTGTAATAAGCTATGGTTGATGTAACGGCAAAAGAAGAAGGGCGGAAGCGTAAATGCTGACAGGTGGACTATACGGGAAGCCGTCTCCCTTTTTCTTTTATGAACTGTTTTAAATGAAAATATAGCTTATCAGAGATACATATGTTAAAATAGGGGTAGCAGAAAGGAGCCTGTTTTATGGAAATTGAGAATATACTGGCCAAAAATATTACAGCGGCAGGTGAAAAGGCCGCTTATGATGCAGCATGTAAACGGCTCCTGGCCAATAAGGTCATTCTGGCGTGGATCATGAAAAGCTGTATGGAAGAGTATAAGGCCCATAGTATCAATGAGATAGCGGAAAGATATATAGAGGGAATCCCTCAGATTGCAGAGGCAGCTGTCAATCCGGATGAAGATGGATATGAGGGCAGTGAACAGATCCGGGGAGCGAAGAACGAGGACAGTACAATACAGGAAGGAACGATTACTTATGATATCCGTTTTCTGGCAATCGTTCCGGGAACCGGAGAGATGATCCGCCTGATCATCAACATAGAAGCGCAAAATGATTTTTATCCAGGATATCCGATCATTAAGAGAGCATTGTATTATTGCAGCCGGATGATCTCTTCCCAGTACGGTTCGGAATTTACGGAAACCCATTATGAGAAGATAAGGAAGGTATATTCCATATGGATATGTCCCAATCCGCCGAAGAAGAGAGGGAATACGATCACCAGATACTGTGTTCAGGAAGAAAATCTGGTAGGCCAGGTGTTAGAACAGAAAGAAAATTATGATCTGTTAACTGTGGTCATGATCTGCCTGGGTCATGCAGGAGATGATAATTATACAGGGATATTAAAACTGCTGGATGTGCTTTTGTCTTCAGAAAAAGAGGCGGAAGAGAAGAAGAAAATCCTGCAGGAAGATTTTGATATTGCGATGACAAAGACATTAGAGAGTGAGGTGTCGGCTATGTGTAACCTGAGTAAAGGGGTAGAGGAAAGAGGAATTGCAATTGGCTTGGAGCGTGGTATGGAGCGTGGTATGGAGCGTGGTATGGAGGCAGCAACATTAAATGCGATCCGGAATTTGATGGAGACTTTGAAGCTGACAGCAGAGCAGGCGATGGAGGCGTTGAAGGTACCGGAAGAGGAAAAAGCGAAGTACGCTGGGATGCTGAAGGAATGATTTTTATATTAAGGTGTCAGTTATGTGTAACTTGAGTAAAGGTGTGGAAGAGAGAGGAATTGCACGCGGTCTGGCACAGGGCCTGGAGCGGGGTCTGGCGCAGGGCTTGGAACGTGGTCTGGAGACAGGAACATTAAATGCGATTCGGAATTTGATGGAAACTATGAAGCTGACAGCAGAACAGGCGATGGAGGCATTGAAGGTGCCGGAAGCGGAAAAAGTGAAGTATGCAGGGATGTTGAAAGGATAGTTTTTGTTTAAACTTCTATGATCTGAAAGAAAAATAGAGACATGGTATTGTTGAGAACAATATGGTGGTGGAAACAGTGAGACAATATACAGTGGAAAATCTGACAGACAATGGAATAAAGTATTTTTTTATCCAAGAATGTAAAACATTGGAAATGGTATTGCTGCCAACCAAATATCTAAAGCATAAAACGGTAATGAATTGTTCTCCTAATACTGTCAAAAGAACTGCATTTGCCATTTGCTATTATTTTGAGTATTTAGCAGAAACGAAGCTTAAAATTTCTCAAATATATGATATGTCCTATAGTAAACAATCTGAACATTTTGTGGAATTTATGCACTGGGTCAAAATGGGCCGACATAGAAATGAAAGTGGGAGGAAGAATCCTAAAAATGGGACATGTAATGCATATTTAAAGGAAGTATTTGGATTTTATCGTTATATAGAGGCTGAATACGAAGAGCTTGGAAGTTTTAAAGTATTGTTATATTCTCAGTTTGTAGTGAGGAATGAATCCAAGACGAAAAGCATGTATCGAACAAAATCCTTTCATGGATATATGAATTCAGAGGAAAGAAACGTGAGGGCAGCAACGCGTAAAGAGATTATAACCGTATTGCAGTCATGTACAAATTGCCGTGATCAGTTATTGATTTTGATACTTGCAGAAACGGGCTTTCGTATTGGAGAAGTTTTAGGCATAGATTATACAAAGGATATCGACTATCAAAATCGTAAAGTGAGGGTTAGATTCAGGGAAGATAATGAAAATGGAGCCAGAGCAAAAAATTTTGAATTCAGAGAAAGTATAGTTAGTAATGATACGTTTGAATTTCTCATGCATTATTTGGCTGAAAATCGAAAATTACTTCAATATCAAACATATCTTTTTGTTAATATTTCCGGGAAAACGGCAGGGCATGCATGGAAAGTAGAAAGTGTCTATGATATGTTTGGGAGAATGGAAAAAAAGACAGGGATAAAGCTGACACCTCATATGCTAAGAAGATACTTTGCAATAGAACGTTGGAATGCCGGATGGCCATTAGAAATGGTCAGTCAGGCTTTGGGACACAGGCATCTGGAGACTACAACCAAATATTTAAATATTATGGATGATAAATTGTTAGAAGCAAGTAAGGAGTTTTTTGAAAAACATTCCAATGATTATGGAATTAAGCAACTGTTACGGTGAGTATATGATAAAAGGATAAAGCAGATTAAAGATAAAAGTCCCGCTGGGTTGCGCTTGGTGAAACCAGAGGTGTGGCGGGTTCTGTTATGCTAAATATAGCGAATGAGATGGGAAAAATCAAGATTAAAAAATTTATTTTTCATTTTCTGTATATTAAGGAGGAGATGAGGAAGACAATGACGAAACCAATGGTCAGTAAAGATTTTAACTTGGAAGATATCCGTAAGATTCGGGAATATAATTCCCTGCGGCACATTAAGATGACGCCTGAAGAGATTATTGAAGATAATCGAAAGGGCGCAGCTGTGGTACTGGAACTGCTGCAGCAAACCGGAAAAGTGGACATAGGATAAGTCTTTGAAAAAGGAAACAGAAGGGAAAAAGTGCGGGTTGAGAAGAACCATCCGCATTGGTAAGCTGCCAGATAACGAATTTTCTTGTTTAGTCATATTGAAGAAATCGAAAAAAGGGATGAAAACTGCTGAATTGGGAAAAACGGACAATTCTGGAATGGTGCAGACGCTTCAGTATAGTAAATAATAGCAAAGTGACAGCAAATGATTCAGAATCTGAAAATTGAATAAACTGATTGAAAAAAGGGTCCGGAGATGATAAGATAAAAATAAGAATAGGAAAACAAGTGTTTTGTTGAAGAGGAGGCGATAGAATGGCTACATCCAGTATACTGACCAGTGTAAAGATTACTGATCCGAAAAAAATCGAATCCTTTATCAAGGCTCTTGATGCTTCGGCAGATGATCCCAAAAGAGAGCCATCCGCACCGGTGAGCCGCCAGATGACAAATATAGACGAGATACGGAGATTGATGTCCAAGAGGGTTCGATAAAATGAAGGAATATACAGTAGTCAATATATTGGATATGATTGGAAGCGATCGGAGAGGAGAACTTAAATGCAATTCTCTCCGATTTTTCTTGTCCGATCAATAAAGAAATTGAAAATTTTGTATGGAATAATGCAATTGAATTTGCAAAAAAGAAAATGTCCATTACATATTTTCCGTTTTTGGTTCCAAAATTAAATAAAACAAAAAGAACAAAAGATTTGGATTACGATTATACTAATACATATAAAGAAACTTATATCAGGCTATCCTCTCAAAGAAAAGAAGGTTTTCATTGTATGTTTATTGGAAAAAGACAAGACAAAGATATCAGCAAAAGAAGGAGAGATTAATGCAGGATAAAAAAGGTAACTCCCCAATTATTGTAAGTTCTCATGATGTGCATTTGGATTCTGATTATGTGCAGTGGATCCATGATATAAAGGAACGCTTTAGGGGAGCACAGATAAAAGCAGCTGTGAAGGTAAACTCAGAACAGTTATTATTCAATTGGCAACTGGGACGGGATCTTGTTTTACGAAAATCAGAAGAAAAATGGGGACGTGGTATTGTTGAGCAGTTAAGCCTGGACTTACAACAAGAATTTCCAGAAGTGAAAGGTTTTTCGGCGAGGAATCTTTGGAATATGAAAAAATGGTATTCTTTTTATGCATTAGCGGAAGATTCTGATGACCTGATTCAAGCAGTAGATAATAGATTCAATTTTGACAGTATAAAACTGCAGCAGATTGGTGCAGAAATCAAAGAAGATGATGGAAGAGAAAAACTGCACCAAGTTGGTGCAGAAATGGTATTTCCCGCTTTTTTTGGTTTTGTACCGTGGCGTCATCATGTGGAGATTGTTACAAAATGTAAATCTGTGGTAGAGGCGTTATTTTACCTTCAGAAAACGATTGAAGAAGAATGGAGTAGAAATGCCTTAATTGATTGTATGAAAGCTGATTTATATCATAACACAGGAACGGCAAATACAAATTTTGCAGAAAAGCTCCCTGGAATACAGGGAAAGATAGCACAGGAGATTGTGAAAGATACCTATGATTTCAGTTTTATTTCTTTGCCAAGAGGATATGATGAAACAGCGTTGGAAGAGGCATTGGAACAGAATATTACCAGATTTTTGCTGGAGCTTGGAACGGGATTTGCATTTATCGGAAGGCAGAAGGAAATTGTAGTTTCAGGAAAAACTCGAAAGATTGATATGCTGTTTTATCATATCCGTCTTAAATGTTATGTAGTGGTTGAACTGAAAGCTGTTTCTTTTGAGCCAGAATTTGCTGGAAAATTGAACTTTTATGTAAATGCAGTGAATGATCTTATTCGGACTTCAGATGAAAATCCTACAATTGGATTGTTGATTTGCAAAGATAAGGATCAGACCGAAGTACAGTGGGCATTTCAGGGAATCCAAACGCCGATGGGGGTTGCATCTTACGATAATATTAAAATAGAGGAGATTAAGAAACAACTGCCTACAGAGGAACAGATTCAGCAACGTATTGAATTAGCAGAGGAAGAATTCAATCTGAGCAGAGGAAAAAGAAGTAGAGATTAATTACTTGCGATTTATCCTGCAATCAAAGCAAGGAAAACTTCGCTTCCTTCTTCTCCATATAGAAATATCAGTGTACAAGGGGCTACAAACGATATAAAGAAATGTTTCAGATTTGCAGAGTGGAAAAGTCAGATTTTCCACTCTATTTTTGTAAACGGTAGATAGTGCGTACCTCGACTATGAGGGCAAAGTGTGTGACAATAGACTATATTTCTATCATGAGTATCAAAAGTTAAGTAAACGGTAGATAGTGCGTACCTCGACTGTAAGGGCAAAGTGTGTGACAATAGACTATATTTCTATCATCAGTATTAAAAGTTAAGCCTTAACTTTTGATACCGTTATACGGAGGTAAGTCTATGAACTCAGCAACAACAGCAGTAGCTGTACAATACCGTTTAAAAGAGTGGGCAGAACAGATCAGGGAATGCCAGAACCGGCCCGCAGGCATGAGTGTCATTGATTGGTGTGCCAGCCACGGCATTACAAAAGCGAACTACTATTACAGGCTGCGCCGTGTAAGGCAGGTGTGCCTGGAAAATCTTCCGCCGGAGACTCCGGCGCAGCAGATCGTCCCGGTAACCCCCTGTCTCCTGCATCAGGAAACACAAGACGATACAGATACACGGCCGGGGCTTTCTGTTTCTGTAAACGGTCTTTCCATCCATGTAACAGAATCCACACCCATGCCGCTGCTTGCGGCAGTCCTTAAGGTGGTGCGGGATGCTCAATGACGCCACCTGCTTTAAAGCCGTCTACATTGTCTGCGGCTACACGGATCTGCGCGCCGGCATGGACCGGCTGGCGGCACTCGTGGAAACACAGACCGGGAACAGGCCATATATCCCGAATACACTCTATCTTTTCTGTGGGAGGCGCATAGACCGCATCAAGGGACTTGTATGGGAAGGGGACGGCTGGCTCCTGTTATACAAGCGGCTCTCGGAAAGCCAGTTCCAGTGGCCGCGCACCCCGGAGGAGGTACGTGAATTGACGCCGCAGCAGTTCCGATGGCTGATGGAAGGGCTGACAATCACCCCGAAGAGATCGGTCAGGCCGGTGGAACCGCCGGAATACATGGGATGATTTTGTGCAAAACGGAGAAATTTTCAGACGGTCTTCCTGCTGGAAAAAATGTCCCGCCTTATCCCTGCTAAACCGCGCTGCACACCATAAAGGAGTCCAGGATGAACGCAGGCATGTTTCTCCTTCCTGAAAAGGGTTCTGGAAACCGCATCATACAAAGGCAGCATCCGCTGTTTCAACCATAGGCATAATGACGGACATCCGGCAACGCCGGGTTCGCAAAAATTCCGTATCCATGGTATAATAAGGTCATCAGGATACCGGGAGAAAACAGCATGGCCTTAAAATATACGGAAGAACAACTGAACAGTCTTGACAGGGAAACGCTTATCAGGCTGTTCCTGTCGCAGCAGGAGCAGCTTGAAAATATCGACCATACGCTTCAGCTTGTTTTGGAGCAGATGGCGGATCTAAAACGGCATCGGTTTGGCCGGTCAACAGAGAAACATGAAATCGAAGACCAGCTCTCCTTTATGGAAGTGGACGGGAAGGTCGTATTCTTTAACGAATCCGAGGCTGTAGCTGCAGAGGAAAACGCACCGGAAGAGCCGGAAGGCGTTTCCCGCACAAAACCGAAGAAAAAGCA
>QXXC01000043.1 GCA_009911305.1 Clostridiaceae bacterium
ATATGCAAATTATTTGACCATGTATTTTCTCTTAGCAGAGTTCCTAACTCTGGCTTGTCACAATAAGTTTCTTGCGTTAGGTCATCTGCATATTCAGGGTTAGCTGATAGCTTTAATGCCAAATTGTAAACATATTGCCCATAACTTTCAATAATTTATATTATACCCATCCTGCAATCGAAATGCAATCAGCTTTCCGGTAATCCATCCGCAGAAAAGAAAGAATATTCCGCCTTTTCCACACAGTATTCTCCATCCCTGAATACTATGCCTGTCTGGAGAACTTTGGTGGATACCCACACACTCCCTGATTTTTATTCAGATTCATCTCTGTATTCAAAGACAAACCATTTTTCATTCATATAAATCTCTATTGTATCGTTTGCTCCATACTGGTATCCAAATCCGCTTCCAAAGTTGGACTGGTTATCTTCCATCGGAATTTCGGTTCCATCAACCGTTGATGTAATCTCTCCATCCATATTGCCGCAACGCCCAATAACTGTACTTTCTTTTCCAGTATCATAGTACAATTTGTTGTTTATCCTCACCATGGGGATCCGGTCCCACATGGCATCTGCCTTTGCCTGTTCCAGTAACGTAATTTTATATACCTCTCCCAATTGTGCAGGGTAGGATTCTAATATGTCTCCATTATAAACAATTTCTACAGTGTCGCCAATTTGCAACGCAAGTTTCTCTTTATTAGGGATGCTAAATTTATCCGCCGAGTCAAGTTCCATAGAATCATCCACAGGTTCTACTAAAATCGAATTGTCTGCTACCTCAATGACTGTTGCCTGAAATGTTACTTCCTGTGTATTATCTGCAAAAGCAGGCTTTTCTGTCCGTTCAAGCAGCATATTGGCATAATGATTCAGTGCTTCACATGGTTCATATTTTGCTTTATAGCCAACTCCATCGATTACAAGGAACGGATTATATTCCATGATGCTTGTTTGTGTTCCATCTGTCATGACTAAAGTAAAGGTAATACCCTGTCCGCTATATTCTGTGTAAGAATGATCCTTATTATAGATAACAACATCTTTTAATAAATCCACGAATTCCTTAATTTCTGTAATCTGAATGGTTTTGTCTGGCGGTGATAATTGAACCGTAGCAGATACGATTTGAACTGCCTCTAAATCTTTATATGGCTTCCTGCCACTGACAACAGAAAATATAATCATGATGATAGCTGCCGACCATATGCATATCAACGATATAATAATTGTCCTTTTTCTCATAATCAGCCTCCTCCTTAATCATCATATTCTATATCACACTATATTTTATTGTATATTTATTATCATCATATCCTTCAGCGGCCAAAAGATCAAGTAACAGAATTATTTTACCATATTTCCGGCATTCCTCAAAAATTTTACAGATCCCGTATTGCTCGATACCAGACAAAGCTTGGCCCGAAAAAATATCTGTAAATCATGTGCCAGCCCTGTGTATGAACAGCAGGACTGACACATGGTTTTAATATTCAGAACGTGTTGTATCCGGTTCCCCGGCGCCGTCCGGCATCAGACGTACAGACTGGCCGTTGACCTCCACCGCCTCTTCGGCAGGTATCAGGATATATTTCCTGCCGTCGATGATCCGGGTTTCCAGAAGGTAGCTGTCCTCCGGCGCGACACTGATCGATGCCTGGGCAGTTTTTAGCTCGAATTTTGCGGTATCAATTAAGTTGGCGGGATTGAGAGCCGCGCCTGCTCCAAATTGCTCTCTGCAGCTTTCCTCAAAGGCGCTGATCCTCTCCTCCGGAATATCGCAGTCCCGTAAGATATTGCCGATATCGTCAGCCGTCAGGGTCAGAGGCTCAGGATCCTTACTCTCCTTATGCCGTGCGATCTGGTCCGTCAGCCGCTCCTGGATGGCCTGCACGACCTCTACGCTGTATGTATCCTCCAGCGCGCCGGACAACGCGCCCTCAAATGCCTCCCGCTGCTCGGCGGCGGACATGGGCGGGTCGGTGTGAAATACGGCGTCAATAAATTCCTGATGGAGCTCGTTCGGCTTGCGGGAATAAAACAGGGCGTTGTGGATGTTTGCCGCCCGGTCGTCAAAGGCCGGGAATAAAAAGCCCATCTCCGGCGCAGACACCACCTGCCCTGTGGTGTAATGGAACTCATTATCCCCCGGAAAATAGCCAAGCTCCGGCTTGCCGGGCTTCACAGGGCAGACACAGCAGAGAATATAGGAAAATACCTCCTCCGAAGCGTCGGAGAGAACCGAGTCATCCCTGCCGCGGCGGGGAACATCGTAGGCGTCGCAGGCCAGCAGGAGCAGATAGCTGCTGTCACCCATATCCAGGCTTCTGATCACATTCTGATAAAAGGTATTCCGGGCCTCTCCGTCCTTTAAAGCGCTTTGGCGCAGCGTGGAGAGAAGACGGTGCTCCCCGCCCTCCATGACCTGTTTGGGCGAAAACGCAATGTCAATCAGATTCTTTCCCAGCCTTCCGGACAGAGCTTTTTTCAAAAGGCCAAGATACTTTTCCGCCTCCTCCTGGGACATGGATCCCAGGGACTCGTCCAGATTAGAGACCATCTCCTTACTGCCGTTTACAAAGCAGCCATAAATACGGCTGACGGCGTTTTTCTCATACCCCCAGCGGCGGCGCAGCTCGCTTATTTCTTTTTGATTCATATAAAAACCTCACTGTTTTTGTAATGTCCGCCTGTCCCGGACATGCATCATGTCCGAACAAAACGGTATCCACTATTGTAGCTGATAGAAACGGAAAATGCAATGCAAAAAGAAAATGCCTCTCCAGCAGCGAGAGGCATCTTCTTTTTTTAGGGAGGAGAGCTGAACTAAATCAGCTCGTATTATGAAAAAAATCTTGTAAGCACTGTTTGGTTGCTATGGTTAAAGTATAGAATGAAATCATGAAGAAATCGTGATGGTTATGTAAACGGTGTTTTAAAAAATTATGAATGGAATGTGAACAGCCGCGCATCTCTGCCTGCTTGCAGTGAAGCGCTCTATTAATTCTCAAGCATGATATTTAAAATCTCAATATCCGTGGCCTTCATGCCCTCCCGTCCCATCCGGCCGACACTCTGGATGGTATCCTCCACGTTCTCCTTTACAAGACCCTCACCCGGCTGGAAGACACGCCTGTTTTTGCTCAGGTAGAAGGCGGTGAGGGCGCAGTCAACAGCCGAGGCAATCTTGGCCGCACAGGATGGCTTCGCGCCATCACAGACCATACCGCCGATTGTGGCTATCGTATCAGTAATAATGCCGCAGATTTCATCATAGGTCGCCCCCAGCATGTAGGCAATGCCAACGCCGCTGCCGCAGGCCGCGCTGACGGCTCCGCAGTAGGCGGAGAGGCTTCCGATATATTTCTTCTGGTGCAGGGAAATCAGGTTGCCGGCGGCAAGGGCGCGGTAAAGCCCTTCATCAGAGATGTTATATTCTTTCGCGTATTCAATAATCGGGAGAGATACGGTCATACCCTGGTTGCCGCTTCCGGAGTTTATGACAACCGGCAGCGGGCACCCGCTCATCCTGGCATCAGAGCCGGCGGCAGCGGCAGCCTTGGCGCGGATAGCGACATCAGAACCGAAGGTGTCCAGAAGGGTACGGCCTACCTGGGCTCCCCAGGGATTATTAAGCCCCTCCCGGGATATGGCGGTGTTACATTCAATCTGGCGTGAAATCACCTCATCAATATCGCAGAGAGCAACACAGTCTGCAAATTCGAGAATGTCTTTGACATTTAAAAGTGACTTATCCGAAGCGGAGGAGGTTTCCGACGGTTCTTCGGCTGTGCTGAAAATGACTTCGCCGTTCTTCATGATCTTTGTAATATTGCTGTGATAATCCCGGATCTCTACGGAAGCCGAATCGTCCCCGGCATAAGCTGTGATAATAATATAGAGGTTCTCGACTCCTTCTATCAGGCCGCATCTGCAGAATCCTGCGTTGACCAGCTTCTGTGTTGTCTCAATCTGCTCCTGGGTGATATCCTCAAGCACGGCAAGAATGCGTTTTGCATTGCCGCCCACGACTCCAAGTGCAGCAGCCGTATCAATTCCCTTCATGCCGCCTGAATTGGGAACCGTCACTCCTTTTACATTCTTAACGATGTTGCCGCTGCAGCTTATTTCACAGCGTTCCGGCATTGTCCCTAACACTTCCCTTACTTTAGCTCCCGCATAGGCAATGGCAATCGGCTCCGTGCAGCCTAAGGCTACAACGAGTTCGCTCTTTAAGATGGAAACATACGCATTATAAATTTTTTTGTCCATAATTGTACTGTCCTTTCTGCTTTATCGCTGTCAGATTCACCTTGCAATTTCCTGTCTGTCCCCGTATAATTTCATCTGAGAGAACAAGAAGGGGCTGAGGTTATGAATTTCCTGAATTTAAGATATTTTATTGTAACTGCGGAAGAGATGAATTTCACAAAAGCGGCGAAGCGCCTTTTTATTTCCCAGCAGTCGCTCAGTAACCATATAGCAAAGCTGGAAGACCACTTCGGCGTCCGGCTCTTTGACCGAAATACGCCGCTTACGCTGACTGACGCCGGGGAAAGCCTCCTGAGGAGCGCCCGGAAAATCTTAAATGTCAAGCAGGAGGCGGAACTGCAGCTGCAGGATATACGTGATTTCCGCAGCGCGGTGCTTACGATTGGCGTGCCCAACACGAGAGGAGCTGTGATTCTGCCTCCCCTTCTGACGAAATTCGGCAGAGAGTTTCCTCAGGTCCAGATACGCCTTGTGGAAGGGACCTCCAATGAAATTACCGATTCTCTGTATAAGGGCGATGTGGATTTCACCATCGGTTTTGAACTCGATGCGCCGGATAAGATCCGTACCGAGGTTCTCCACGAGGAACACACGCTGATTGTGGTTCCGGATAATATCCTGAACGAATATTTTTCAGAGGAGGAACACAGGGAGCTGCTTGGGAAGAGGCTTCTTCCTATCCAGGTCTTTGCACGATGCCCTTTTATCAAGATGAAGCATTCCAACTGGATTGGCGAGATATTTGAAATAAGCTGCCGCGAAGGCGGTATGATGCCCATTGTCGCTCTTGAAACCGTCAATATCATGACTATGGTTTCCATGTGCAGGGCCGGCTATGGCGTTATCATCTGTCCCAGCGTGTTTGTGGAGGAAAACAGCCCGGCGCTGGGCACGGAGGGCAGGGAACGTATCCATACCTTCATTCTGGACTTCCCCAATGCGCATAAGATGATCGCCATCAATTATCTGAAAAATAAATACCAGACCAAGGCGGCCAGAGAATTTATTGAAATGACGAAAAAAACGCTGGCCCGTCCGTAAAAATGCCTTAAAACACTGCGTTTATCACGCAGTTTATATTACATTCTGTCTTCAATATATTCCTTTACCCTCTTTACATACGCCAGCATCTCATCATCCAGCGGATAGCGGATTACGCAGCCCGGAGTCAGGATCTGGTGAAGGCCCTTCAGTGTTTTAAAGCTCTCGTAAATCTGGTTCTGGATCTCATTCTTATGTCCGTTTGTGATATCCATGCGCCTCAGTCCGCCCATCAGACATTTGCCTGTCATGAGAAACGCTTCGTCCAGCTCCGGGAGAGTCTCACCGGCATGCCAGTTGAATACGGATACGGGATAATCTTTTAAGATATCGAACATAATATTGTTGCCATGGGCATGGATGGTATTAAACCAGCCGTCCTTCGCCGCCTCCAGAACCTTCAGATCGTAGGGCTTACCATATTCCTGATATTCCCCGGCAGTCATGGAATCATAAGAGCTCATCTGGGAAGCGAAAAAAACTCCGTCAGCTCCCATACGGACAGCCTCTGCTGCCAAGGCCATGGTTGTCTCAGTAATCACATCCAGCGCTTTCTTTACAAAATCGCCGCGGCCTTCCCGGATATGGGTCAGCATGGCCTTGCCGGAAATTTTATCAGCCGTTGTTATGGGGCTGAATACGGTGAACAGGACCGGAACGTCTTCGCCTTCTGTTTTTTCAAGCAAAAGCTTCAGATAGGTCAGCTCCCTTGCAAGGCTGCCCTCTGTAAACGGACAGGGCGTCAGCTTCAGCCAGTCGGATGCTTCCCTGACCGGAGTGTCAGTAACTTTGGCAACCCCTCCCCTGGCGATTTCCGAATAGTCAACCGCGCAGCCAAAATCCTCAATCGGGTACATACCGTTATTCATTGTCTTAATAAAATCCACATCATACGTTTTGTAGAATTCATAAGTCTTTTCTGCCAGCAAGGCAGGATCCAGGTCAATGCCTGGAAGATGGGTCCACAAGGAATACGGCAATTTGTCCGGTTTTGTTCCTTTTACAGCAGCCTGGATTCGTTCACGCTTTGTCATTATTCAACCTCCCATGTTATATGTATGTATTTTTATTAATAATCTGTAAATTCCTTTCGCCAGAGCATGTCTGAAAACTGCTTTCTGGTAGCTGTCCGCTCCACTTTGAGGAAGACCCGGCACAAATGAACGCGGCGAAGCGGGCTGCGTTCAGTGCATTTAGGCCAAATATGCCGCAGGCATACAGATGGCGGGAATGATTTTTCAGACACGCTCCAGTATAAGAAAGAAAGCGCCGTAATGTCCAACAGGTTTTTGAGTTGCAACAACAACTAAATGACTGTGATCATCTGACAATATTGTAAAATAAAAATTAAAAAAATAAATAATTTAAAAATTACCATCTATTGGAAAAAGTTTATCCGATGTATATCTTGTAATTAGTATGAAAATTTGGTATGAAAATTAAGGAATATTTACAGTTCAATAAATCAGCGGCAGAAACATGTCATATCCTGGATGTATAAAACCATCCGCCACAACCTTTTAATTGTCTGTGTAAAGGAAAAAGCTGTTGGTAAAATTAGCTATGATAATATAAGATAAACTTAAAAATAAGATAAAATTGAACAAAAGAATGCAGGATTTAAATCGCGCCGGGACAAGCCGGAGATTGGCTTTATCCCCTGACGTGGGTTGAAATTATATTTATACATATATTCAGAAAGGAAAGAAAACATTATGAAGAACACTACCAAAAAATTACTGGCGCTGACGCTAACAGCGGTTATGCCGCTTACACTGGCAGGATGTTCCGGAAGACAGGGGGCATCAGAGACAAAAGCGCAGGCGCAGCAGGGCGGAGAGGCCGAAGCTCCAAAGAAAGCAAAAGGCGAGTGGCCGGCAGAAACGATCACTCTCATATGCCCGTTCTCAGCAGGCGGCGGCACCGATATTGGGGCGCGCAACATGGCGGCTGCCCTCAGCAAAGAGCTTGGCGTAAATGTAGTGGTAGAGAACCAGACCGGTTCCGGCGGCTGGATTGCCTGGACCGATTTGATTACCGGCGACTACAGCGACGGATATACGGTCGGGCTCATTAATCATAACTATGCAATGGGGGAGCTGGATCCGGACAACCCGCGCCAGTACAATCTGGATAACGTTCAGGTTCTGGCTAACCAGGCGATTGATTACAACGTAATGGCAATACGCAGCAACGATACACGTTTTACAGACATTAGCACCTTTATCGAATATGCTAAAGCAAATCCGGTTCTTGTTTCCGCTCAGGCCACGGGTATTACAGACGGAGATGCAACTACGGCAGAGTGGTTCAATAAAACCTTTGGCACTCAGATTACCGTAGTTCCTGTGGACGGCGCTTCCGACAGCCGCGGCATGTTCCTGGCTGGCGATACGGATGTGTTTTTTGCTTCTATCTCCGATGTCCAGAGTGCATATCAGTCCGGCGAAATGAAAATTGCCTGCATCTTCTCCGAAGAGCGCAGCGACTTCATGCCGGATATACCCTCCGTAAAAGAAGCGACCGGCGAGGATTTCGCAGCATTCGCAGCACGCGGTTACTTCTATCCGACAAGCGTGTCTCCTGAAACTGCAGCTAAGATGACAGAAGCCATGCTAAAGGTGATGGAGGATCCGGAGTATGTCGATAATATGGCAGCTCTGGGACTTCAGCTTGACAACACCTCCGGTGAAGAATTCAGAGAACTGCTCGAGAGCCAGGTAGAAACCCGCAAGGAGATCTGGGGTTCTGGTGAATAACCGTGAATTGAACCTGCGCGCAGCCCCGAATATGATAGCCTGCGCGCAGCGACGCTAAGTGACAGAACAATAGAAAAGGAGTCTGTTGATATGAGTAAGAAGTTTCACAGAGATGTGTGGGTAGGTTTGTTTTTGCTGCTGTTTTGTGCCGCCATTCTATTTAACGCGATGCACATTCCAGGGCAGGCCTCTTATCTGCCGCTTGCACTGACCATTCTGATGGCTGTGTGCGCCGTTTTCATTATATTAAAAGGCCTTCGCCTGACAAAAGAACAAATGGGGGAATACAGTTACCCACTGACTGTCAAAAACAGCAGATATGCCTTCCTGTTTATGTTTTTTATCTTTATCTATTATCTGGGATTTCGGTATATAACCTATTGGATTGCGACCCCTGTATTCATGATTTTTACACAGAACTATCTGAAACTGAAGTCACTCAGGGCTAACCTGCTGATTACTGTGCTCTATACACTCCTTGCATACGTCGTGTTTGTAGTGATTCTGCACCTTCCTATCTATAAAATAGGTATATTGGGCCGGTTTTTCCGCTATCTGTAAGAGGAGGGAGAATAAAAATGTCAGAATATTTATCGATTGCGCTGACCTCATTCCTGTCAGTTGAAGTCATAATCGCATTAATTGTCGGCGTTGTGGGCGGTATGGTTATCGGAATCATCCCGGGCCTCGGCCCTTCCGTTGGTATCGCGCTCCTGCTCCCGATTTCGTTTTCCATGAGCCCAACAGCAGCTCTCGTTATGATGACAGCCATGTACACCACCGGTGTCTACGGCGGTTCCATCACTGCTGTCCTCTGCCACACTCCGGGTACGGCAGCTTCTGCAGCCACTACAATGGATGGTTATGAGATGACCCGGCAGGGACGCGGTATGGAAGCGATTTCCGTGGTCACAGTGGCATCTGTTGCAGGCGGAATCATCGGGGCTGTATGCCTGATTCTGTTTGCCCCTGCACTTGGAAGGATCAGCCTGATGTTCTCCACACTGGAATACTTCCTGGTGGCCTGCTTCGGAGTTCTGGTGGTAGCAGGCCTTACCGGTGAAAATCAGGCGAAAGGCATTTTTGCCGCCTTATTCGGATTATTGATCGGCTGTGTCGGAATGGACTCCATCAGCGGCGTGTCAAGATTTACCTTCGGCCAGCTCTGGCTGGAGGACGGGCTCGATTCAACCCCAATTCTGATTGGCCTGTTCTCCATCTCTCAGGTACTGATGCTGGTGGAGAAGCTGATGCGGGGTAAGGGTTCCACGATTGCAGAAGATCCGGGCGCCGGACTGAAGGGCAGACGGTGGAGCAGGGGCAACACAAAGAAGCTGACCCCCACTATGGTCAGAAGCTCTGTCATCGGTTCCTTTATTGGCTTTATCCCGGCGGCCGGTGCGTCGATTGCGGCCTGGATCAGCTATAGCATGGCAAAACGCGCCTCTAAGAACCCGGAAGAATACGGTAAAGGCTCGATTGTCGGAATTGCCGCCTCCGAGTCAGCTAATAATGCGGCCTGCGGCGGCGCCATGATTCCTCTTTTTACTCTGGGAATTCCGGGCAGCCCTGTTACAGCGATTCTTTACGGAGCGCTGTTAATGCACGGCCTTCAGCCGGGCAGCGATTTATTTATCGGCGCCAAGGCGCCTATGACCTATGCTATCTTCCTCGGGTATCTATTTGCAAATATTTTGATGGGAGTCATTGGAGTCTCCATGGCAAAACAAATGGCGCGTATCTGTCTGGCGCCAAACTCTGTGCTGGTTCCGATTATCGTGGCTCTCGCCAGCATCGGTACGTATGCCCTGACCAACAGCATGTATGAAGTTGTAATCATGCTGGTTTTCGGCCTCCTCGGCTATCTGATGAAGATTTACGGCTTTGAACCGGCTCCTCTCGTGCTGGGTGTTGTACTGGCCGACATTCTGGAATCGAATTTCAGGCGTACCCTGATTATCGCTGAGACGAAAGGCGGCCTGGCCCCGTACTTCTTCTCCAGGCCTATTGCTATCGTCATTGTTTTTGTCATTCTCGGTTTTTCCCTGGTCCCGGTCTTCCGGAAAATGCAGGCCAGGAAAACGGCTGCCAGTTAATTTCCCGGAGCGTGTATAAAACATACGTTCTGCCAGATGTACGGGCCGCCAAAACGTATGTTTCAGACACACTCTAATGAGAGAGCATATTTTCAATAAATATCCCATACCCTCTGGTCGAGTCCTGGATAAATACATGTGTCACGGCCCCGATCAGCTTCCCGTCCTGGATGATCGGCGAGCCGGACATCCCCTGTACGATCCCCCCGGTCAGGGCGAGGAGCTCCGGGTCTGTGACCTTTATAATCATATCCTTGCTCTTGTGCGCGGTTGAATAGTCCACCTTCTGAATCTCAATCCGGTAATCCTTTACCTCTCCGGATACGCTGCTGCGGATATAGGCCGCTCCTTTTTTTACATCCTGCCGGTAGCCGACCGGGACAGCGTCGCTTTTGATGCGGTTGCGCAGCTTGTCATTTACGACGCCGAAGATGCCTTCATTTGTGTTCGCTTCAATGCTTCCCAGGCGGGACTGGCTTCCGTAATAGATGACGCCGGACATGACGCCCGGCTTTCCGAAGGTTCCCTTGTCGATCCCCATGATCTCCGTGTCATAGACCTCGCCTCCGGAGGACTGCACCAGCAGCCCTGTATCGCTGTCGCTGATTCCATGCCCCAGGGCCCCGAAATCTCCATTGGTACACAGATACGTCATGGTTCCGATACCCTGCGTGTCGTCCCGGATCCACAGGCCGAGCTTATAATCGCCGTCCAGAGTCTGTACCGGCGTCATCTCCACCTTCATCTCTTCCCCGTCACGGCGGATGTTTAAGGTCAGCGGCCGGGTTCCCGCATCGTTGACTGCCTCAATCATGTCTCTTTTATCTAATGCAGGAATCCCGTTAATGGCTTCAATGTAATCGCCAGATTTAAGTACCCCGTCCGCCGGTTCGACTGTGTCCCCGGCGGTTGTGGTCACTTCGCCGGTTCCGATCACCATCAGCCCGTCTGATTTCATATAAATTCCTATGGGCACGCCGCAGGGAATCGCATATTTTGTATCTGAGACAGCAACCTCGATATCCTTTAAGCTCAGCAGGCCGAACAGCTTCAGATTTAAGCGGTAGGTTCCCTCATTTTCTGAATAAAGGGAGAACGGCTCGTTTAACTGAAGATGGATCTCATCGGACGGGATATTGGAACCATTGTTCAGAAGAACCTCTCTGCTCTCGCTGTGCAGAGACACCTTCACAGGAAGGGAAAAATGGAAGCTTTCCTCCTGATCCACCACCACATTCAGCCGATCCGGGACCGCCCGGTACACATAGAAACAGGACAGTCCGCCGGCTGCCACAAGGCCGCTCCAAAAAAGCGCCGCAAAAAATTTTATAAACCTTCTTTTTCTGCTCACCGTTCCTTCCTCCTTACACAATTGTTGCCTTCTTTTTTAATTCCATTCAGCAATCTTAGTATGTGACGTAACGGAGGAAATCAATCGATCATTTTCTTACTGGACTTTCCTTTTTTTGTTACAAAACGGACGTCCCAAAACGGGAACTCACTATTTCAGCTTTCCAAGAAGCATTACAACGGCTGTGATGATCAGGACCACAACAAAGATCCCGCCCATTCCTTTTCCCATAATTTCCAGAGATACCAAAAAATTATTCCACATCATCAGACCTCCCCTTACAGATATTGGCTGACCAGCTTAATGACCAGCCCGCCGGCGATAACGGACGCAATCTGTCCGGATACATTTGCGCCTACTGCGTGCATCAAAATAATATTTCCCTTTTCCTCCTCAGAGGCCAGCTTCTGAACGACCCTGGAGGACATCGGAAAGGCCGAGATCCCGGCCGCGCCGATCATGGGATTGATCTTTTCTCTCAAAAACAGGTTCATCACCTTTGCAAACAGCACGCCTCCTATGGTGTCAAAGATAAATGCCACCAGGCCGATCAGCATAATGATCACGGTGTCGACGCGCACAAAGTCGTCTGCGCGCATGCTGAAGGAAATCGTGATTCCCAGCAGAAGCGTGATTAGGTTGGCCAGCTCGTTCTGGGCCGTGTTGGAAAGCGTCTGCAGGACGCCGCATTCCCTGATCAGGTTTCCGAACATCAGAAAGCCGACCAGAGCCACGGACGCCGGCGAGATCATTCCCACGATGACGGTTACAATAATCGGAAAGAGAATCTTTGTCGTCTTAGAGACTGCCTTTGGGCTGTAGGCCATATGGATTCTCCTCTCCTTTTTCGTCGTGACCAGCCGGATCGCGATGGGCTGGATGATCGGCACCAGCGCCATATACGAATACGCCGCTACCGCAATCGCTCCCACATAATTGGAATCCATGATCTGGGAAACCAGGATAGACGTAGGGCCGTCGGCGGCGCCGATGATTCCGATGGATGCGGCGTCCTTTAAATCAAAGCCGAGCAGCGACGCCAGGCTGATGGCAAAAAAGATTCCAAACTGCGCGGCGGCGCCGAACAGGAACATGATCGGCTGCGACAGAAGGGGGCCGAAATCAATCATGGCCCCGATTCCGATAAACAACAGGATCGGCAGCGCTTCCGAAGCCTCGATGGTCGTCTCAAACAGCCACTGAATCACGCCGTGCATCTCGCCGATTCCAGGCATCACCTGATCAATGACGCCGGATAAGGGCAGGTTTACCAAAATCGCGCCAAAACCCATGGGGAGCAGAAGCGCCGGCTCATACTCCTTTTTCACAGCCAGCCAGATGAGCGCCGCGCCTACCGCATACATTATAAGCTGCCCCATTGTGACTGACAGAATTCCTTCTAATAAATAACCCATGCTTGTTCCTCCTTTTCCGTTTGATGTGCTCCCGCCGCACCTGCCACCGCGGCTGATTTTCCGGGAGCGCATTTTGTTTCGCACCGCCTGTTAATAAGAGTATTGCTGTTTCCGGCCTGTATTATGCCCCGGCCTTTTTCAGCGCTGAAAAAAAAGAGACTTCCAGCATATTTTCATATGCTAAAAGTCTCATTCCTCTACAATATCATACAGGCATGTAACCATGAGCGCACAGCCCAGGGTATGTTGATTACATGTTGCAACTACTCCCTTTTAACAGGTTCATATTACCATAAGTTTCCAGGTGCGTCAAGGCTTTTATCTGGTTTCCTCCATGCTGACGCCCGCGATCTTAATATTGACCTCCAGAACCGTCAGTCCGGTCATGTTCTCAATCGCGCTTTTGACCCTGTCCTGGACCTTCTCCCCGACTTCCGGGATACTGTAACCGTATTTCATATTGAGAGACAGCTCCACGCTGACCGTCTCTTCCGTCACAGCCACCTTCACGCCCTTGCTTAAGTTCTTCATGCCCAGCTTTCCCACCAGCTCATTGGTAATATTGCCGGCCATGGAATCCACTCCGTCCACCTCTGTCGCCGCCAGCCCCGCGATAATCGCAACCACTTCGTCCGCGATCTGAACTTCCCCGATACCGGATTTTTCATATGCTTTACGTGTATTTCTGTCATCCGCTTCTTTTGGCACTGCTCTTACCTCCTGTCTCCTTCACTGAATTCATTATATCAGAAAGGACATGGTTTGCAAAGAAGTTTTCCCGGGTTTGGCGTATTTTATGTATGGAAGGAGTGTTGGATATCCTCTTCTACTTCAGCCTTCCAATCTCCGCAAACCGCTTATAGGCGTCCGCCACTGCATTTATCACACTGCTCCTGAAACCCTTGTCCTCCAGCGTCTTCACCCCAATCATAGCCGGCCCCGCCGGAGAGCATACATCGTCCTTTAAGCCCTCCAGGTGCTTATCGCTCTGTAACAAAAGCTGTACGGTTCCCAGGATTCCCTCCAGCGCATACCGCCTGGCCTGGGGCCTTAAAAGTCCGTTGTAAACGCCCCCGTCCGCCAGTGAATTGGCAAACATGGCAATAAAGGCCGGCGATGTGGAGGTCAAAACCGTACCGGCCACGAACTGGGAGGCAGGAAGACTGTCAAAGCCGCCGGACTCCCTCAGAATATAGCAGAATTCGTCCTCCTGCTCCTTTGTGTAGCTCTCGCCCTGCTCGATCAGGGTAAAGCCTTTTCCGATCAGGCAGGCCGTATTCGGCAGGATCCGGATCACGGGCACATTCTTTCCCTCCAGTCCAAGCTCTTTGACATATGTGGAAACCTCCACGCCGGCCACGATGGAGACAATGATCTTCTCTTCTCCTGCTGCCGCGCATTCCTCAAACGCTGTCTTTACCTCCCCCAGCACACCCTTCAGGAACTGCGGCTTTACGCAGAAAACCACATAATGAGCCGCCTTTATTGCTTCTGAATTTGTGGAAACAAACCAGCAGCCCAGCCGATCTGCGAGCTCCTTTCCTTTTTCCTGCACGAAGTCCGTTACCACTACCTCTGACGGATCCACACCCTTGCAGGCGGCTGTTGCCAGAGCGGTTCCCATTGTGCCGCTTCCGATAAATGCAATCTTTTTCATATCCTGATCTTCCTTTCAGTATATCCTTAATATATTAATCGTCTCTTATAAAATCCCTTCCGTTTCAGAAGGGAGCGGGCCGCAATTATGAATGGATAAATTTTCTCTTAAACTCCAGCACATGATTTTTCTGGACCTGGATCAGTTTATCCCTGTCCCTCTCCTGGATATACCGGTAGATCTTTTCGTGCGTGCCGATATCCATATCATCAATGGCTGAAAGATTCACCTGATTTAAAAACAGCAGGCGGATGCTTAAATCCTGATAATTGTTCATTTCCTTTTCCAGAAACGGATTCTTGGTCATGGATGAAACCGTCCTGTGGAACGCCCGATCCAGAAGAACCCGCTTCTGTGGATCTGTCTCCCCGCTCAAAGCTTCAATATCTTTTTTCAGATGCTCCAGATCCCTGTCTGTCCGGTTGAGCGCCGCCAGCTCAGATTCCAAAGGCGCAAGGGCAAAACGCATCTGATAGATGGACTCCACCTCGTAAATCGAAATCTCGTTTACCATGATGCACTGGCGCGGGATAATTTTTACAAAGTTTTCCCAGGCCAGACGGTTCAGCGCCTCGCGGATCGGGGTTCTCCCCATCCCAAGCGTCTCCATCAGCCTGGCCTCCACTACGGCCTCGCCCGGTTTAAGCCGGGCCGTAATGATCATCATTTTGATCTTTTCATAAGCTACATCACTGTCACGCATTGCTGTTGTCTCCCCCTGATATATTCTACTATTCACTTCTGGAGCAGATCATACTCAGAGGCGAATCATTGTTTCTATTATACCGAAAGTTGTATATAAATTCAATCATTCGTTTGTCTGACTGCAACGATTGTACGGCTGTCCCCGTTTTTTTGTGAGTGAAGGCCACAGAAGAAGCGTGCTTTCCTTAAGCTTCAGCCATATGCCATTTACTGGCGATTGCCTCGGCAATGGGCAGCGGATCAGATTCATTAAACATGACGTTGCGCCCCAGGAGAATCCCTCTGATATTGTCAGCTATCCCGATCTCCTTCGTATATTCCCGGATCACGGCGTCCGGCTCGCTCTCTGCCTCGTCAGGCACGACCAGAACCGGGCATGTCGTCGCAGAGACCGGTATGTGGTACTCTCTGTTCAGGGGAACCTCTATCCATTTATTAGCCCCGGTACACCCGAGCGCGCCCACGACTCCCACAACCTTGCACAGGCTTTCGGAGTCTGTCTTCATCACAAAGCCCCTCTCCGCCGTCTCCACGTAAAGCGCCTCTATAAATACCGGAAGGCCGTACTTTTCTGCCTCATTAATGGTATCCGCGCAGTATTGCAGCGTATATTTGCTCCTCTCATCCATGGGATTGATGCGGATCATGAATTTTACGCCGTCCATATTGAGCTTTTTGATGCGATCAACCGTAAAGCAGGCCGGCAGATCGTCCATTTCCCAGGCTGTATTTTTTAAACCGCCGCGGTTGACGGTTCCGACCAGCATTTTTCCCTTCAAAAATTCCGTTTCACCCTGTTCTCTGCGGATCCGGTTTATGATCATCAGATCCTCTATGATATCCGGTGTCGCCTCAATGCCGTCCACGGAATCGCTCATGAGCATCCTCACCAGCCGGGTTAAATATTCTCTGCGGTTGCTTAGGCCAATGGGATTTCCTTTATATTCATTGATCATCCTGGCATTGTGATCCGCTGCGGCAAATACCAGCCTCTTGTGAGGGAATCCCGGCCTCACCCGGGCCGCTGCCTCCGCCTCGATAATCCCGGGGTGAAAGGTCTTTATTTCATTTAATTCTCTGAACACATCCTCTTTTAAAAATTCCTGAACGTTAAATTTCATTTTTTCTCCGATCCTTTCCAGAGCGCAGACAAGCTCTTTCACACGTTTCGTCAGCCGGTATGCCGTTTCAGGAGGAGAGCAGAAACCGGATTGCCCGCCGTCCCGCAGCCTTCTTTATGTGCAGAGATTAGCTGTGGCTGCGGTGAATGGCAGGACCTTGCAATCTGCCCTCCGGCGCGGCAGGCGCGCGATTAACGCCTGTAGTTGATGACTGCCTCTATTTTGTCTAAGCCTCCTACATTGGGGGCAAATTGCTCATACGCTTTCCGGGAGGCCTCTTTAAACGGCTCACGATCCGGATATGTGATATTTACGCCCCTGGCTTTCAGCTCCTCAAGGTAATCGTCCTCTGACTTTGCGTAAAGCTCTCTCTCCAGCTCAATCATATTTGCCGCCGCTTCCTCCACGATGGCCTTCTGCTCATCGCTTAATTTGTTGTAAAACTGCAGATCCATAAGAACCGGATTCACACACTCCAGCCAGCCCACGACAGCCCAGTTAGGAGCCACCTCATAGAATGCCTTCAGATAATAATTGGTATTGGCTGCTTCCGCTCCGTCCAGGACGCCGGATTCGAGGGAAGTATAAAGTTCATTGTATGCCATGGGAGTCGGGTTGGCCCCAAAGGCCGTGAAGCCGGCCATATTGGCTGTGCTCTCCTGGGTGCGGATCTTTAAGCCCGCCAGATCGGCCATGCTCTCAATGGGCTTTTTCACCGTCATAATGTTCCGGGAGCCCATATCAAACCAGCCAAGGAGCTTAAAGCCCTGGGCCTCGCACTGAGGCGCATAGCTCATCCCGATATCGTCGAGAACCGCGTATACATGATCCTTGTCTTCAAACAGCATCGGAAGCTCAAAGAGACTCAGCTCGTCGATAAAATTGGTCAGAACCGCATTCGCCGGATCCACCATCTCCACTGTGTGAAGCTGCAGGCCCTCAATTACGTCCCGCTCTGAGCCGAGCTGGTTGTCGGGATATACCTCCACAACAATGCTTCCGCCTGATTTCTCCTCCACCTCTTCCTTAAAGGCGTTCGCGGCCTGAACCGCGGGCTCTGCAGCTGCCTGAGACAGGGAAAATTTGATGGTAACGGCTCCGGACGCAGGCGCTTTTGCGGCCTCCTGCCCGGCTCCCTGCGCCGGCTGTCCGCCCTGTGTGGGAGCGGTATTGCCGCCTGATGAACAGGCGCTCATGGAAAAAGCGGTCATTGCCGCAAGACCCAGGCTGATGAAACGGGATATGTTTTTCATAAAAGCACGTCCTCCTTTATTATTTTTGTAATAATACAGAAAATCTGAACTATTTCTATTTTACAAGATTCGGAAGCCACATATAGAGGCCCGGGCAGTACGTAACGATAATGAGCGCCACCAGCATAGCCGCGATAACCGGGAAACAGAAGGGGACAACTTCCTTAATGGATTTTCCGGTCAGGCCGCAGGATACGAACAGGGTCGCGCCGTAGGGAGGCGTCACGTAACCAATGGCTAAGTTTACGCACACGATCGTCCCGAAATGCAGGGGGCTGATCCCGAAGCTCGTGGCAACCGGGAACAGGATCGGCATCAGTACAATGATTGCAGTAAAGCTTTCCATGAACATACCGATGATGAACAAAACGATGTTTAAGAAAATCAGGAACAGGAACCGGCTGTGGATATACGTATTCATAAACGTCACCAGAAGCTGCGGAATCTGCTTGGCAGTAATAAACCAGGAGAAGATATAGGCTGCGGCTGTGATGATAATGATCATGCTCGCACTCTCTGCTGACTTTAACAAAAGCCTCGGCAGATCCTTTACCGTGATCTCCTTATATACAAACAGAGCTACGATCAGGCCGTACAGCACCGCAATCCCGGCGCCCTCGGTCGCGGTAAAAATACCGCCCACAATGCCGAAAATAATGATAAACGGGAGGCCAATGCCCGGCAGGGCGATCCACGTTTTTTTCATGGCTATCTTCAAATCAAACGGCGCTGTGGATACATAGGCATCCCCTCTGTGCGAGGCGTGGATATAGGAATATACCATCAGAGACGCTCCCACCAGTATTCCGGGAATCACGCCGCACATAAAGAGCTGTCCCACAGAGGTATTGGTGGAATAGCCGATCAGAACCATCAGGATACTGGGAGGAATGATCGGCCCGATCGCGCCCGCCCCGGCCTGCAGGACAGATGCGAACCGCATGTCATATCCCTTTTCCCTCATGGCCGGCATCAGAATCGCTCCCACAGCGGCTGTGTCAGCCGTCGAGGATCCGGAGATTCCGGCAAACACCATGGAAGCCAGCACACATACCATGGCCAGGCTTCCTTTGAGCCAGCCCACCCAGGCCTCCGCAAATTCAACGATCTTCTGAGACAGGCCGCCCTCGTCCATCAGGTTCCCGGCAAACATAAACAGCGGTATCGCCATGATAGGCCAACTGTCGAGGCCCGTAAACATGCGCTGCGGAACCAGAACCAGCGGAAAATTCCCGTCCAGGATAATCGAAATCGTGGTTCCAAGCCCCAGGCCAACCGCTATGGGGGTTCCAATCAGAAAGAAAAATAGAATCCCTAAAAATAATGTCGCAATCATCTTTTGTCCCCCCTTTCTAAGCTTCTGTTTCTGCTTCCGGCTGCGCAGGCCCTTCAGGAGAACCGGGGTTAAAAAAACGGATAAAGCGGATGACGGTCTCCATCAGAATCAGCGCGCCGCCCACAGGAAGAGACGCATATACATAGGACATCGGCATATTCAGGGCCGGCGAGGTCTGCCTTCCTGCGTTAATGGTAAGAAAAATGCCCTGGTAACATACAATTGAAAAAAATACGATTATAGATACAAAAACGACAATATCCGTTCCTTTTTTTATGCGCGCCGGAAGCGATGCCGTCACGAGATCAATCGCCAGATGGCCTCCCTTGCGCATCATCACTGCCGAACCCAGCATCACCATCCAGATCTGCATATATCTGGCGAGCTCCTCTGACCAGGTAAGCGGCGCTCCCAGCGCATACCTGCAGACTACCTGGGCAACCACAAAGATCGACAGCAGGGCAAGAACGATTATAACCGCCGCTTCATTGATTTTCCTGATAATATTAATTACTGTCATTCCCTCTCCACTCCTCTTTCATAAAGGCTGATCAAACCTTTTTATCTGTCTTGTCTGATCAGCCTTATTGCCGCTGTATACCCCTGCCGGCGTGCAAAGCGTACCCCCTTATGCCCGCTGCCGCCGCGTTTTTGTAAAGCCGTCAAAAACAGATACGCCGGCCTGTCTCAACCGTTACTCAACAAAGTGTCCATTTGCATTGATACACAAACTTTATATTTTTCTCTCCAGACCCGTTCTCTCATAGTAGGAATCCGGGATATCCTTCGGATCCTTGTACATTACCATCACGCACGTTCCATCGCTGCCGATGGTCGGAACATCCATGATAAATAATGGCCAGCCAAACCACTTATACCATCCGAACTCCCACATGGTGGTGCAGTTTAAGCAGTAGCACTGGAAGCCCTCCTTGCCGTAGCAGCGCGGCTCGGCCTTGTCAAGCGTCTGAACCGTATCGGTGCATTCTGTCACCAGCCATCCGCCGCTGTTACATCTCTGAAGCGTAAAGGTGATCTTCTCCTCATCCTCTTCCCAGATCTGATCCGCGTTGTCATGAAGAGCTGACCAGAGAACGGCGCGGTTCTCCAGGAAATCTTCCATCGGGAAGTCCCTGTATGTAGCTTCCCCGGCTTTATATTTCGCCATCCAGTCCTGCAGGCAGGGCGGGTAGCACCAGAGAGCGTAATCCTCCATACATTCAAAGATCGCCTCATCCGGAGCCCATTTCTTAAAGTTTCTCAATGTCTGGTTTACCCAGCGGACCGCAAAGTGGTGAAACCCTGTCTTTTTCTCCACATTCAGCTTGTGAAGCTCCAGTGCCTTGTCCATGTCACCGGCCCTGATAGCCGCCTCGAGCTTATCGATGTTTCTTACAGCATAGTCGTTTCTGACCCTGTCAAGAACCTCTGTATACATCTTCTTTTCCATATGTTTCTCTCCTTTCTGTCCCCGGTTCGTATTACCACTCCGTCTTTTTTCCGTACTTCTCATCTTCTGTGATCGGGAAGGTTACTTCTTTGCCCAGATCGCCTGACTGATAAATGGCGCGGATGAATTCCAGCGTCCTCTTTCCTTCCACGCCGTCCACTTTTGGATCGCGGTTCTCCTTAATGGCCTGTATGAAATCCGTGAGCTGCCTTCTGTGGTTCTCAGTCGCCACATAGCCGGCCCCCGTCGCCGTATCTCCGGAATCCACCTTCACCTTGGTAAGGTAGTCGTCCTCATTCATGCCTTCTACCTTCCACTCCACAATCTCCTCCTCCACGATCTTGATGGTTCCCTTCTCGCCGTGGATCTCAATATGCCTTGGATAACCGGGACGAACCGCTGTGCTGCTGATAAGGCTTCCAAGCGCGCCGTTCTTGAATTTAAATACTGCGTTCGCCACATCGTCCACCTCGATATCGGGATGCAGGGTGGTCATATAATTGCCGGTCAGCCGCTCCACATCTCCCACCAGGTACAGCATCAGGTCAATGAAATGAACGGTCTGGCTGATCAGAGAGCCGCCGCCCTCGCCCTTCCAGGTTCCGCGCCATGCGCCGGATGCGTAATATTCATCGCTGCGGAAGCACTTGCCGGAGCAGTCCACAGACAGAAGTTTGCCTAACCGGCCCTCGTCGAGCGCTTTCTTTATCATCTGCGCCTGATCCATGAAACGATACATGAAAATAACGCCGAACTTTACGCCCGCCTCCTTACAGGCCGCAATCATCCTGTCCGCCGCATTGCAGTCCACAGCAATCGGCTTCTCGCACATCACGTGCTTGCCGGCCTTTGCACAGTCCACAACCATCTGCTCGTGTAAAAACGGAGGCGTCACCACGCAGACTGCGTCAATATCATCGCGTGCAATCATGTCTTTATAATTTGTATAATAGGACGGAATATTATACTCGCTGGCAAATGCTTTTGCCACATCCTCCTTTACATCGCAAAATGCTGCGATCTCCGCCTCGGGGATATCACGGAGCGCTCCTGCGTTTAACGGCCCTGCCATGCCGCCGCCGATAATGCCAAATCTGATTTTCTCGCTCATCTTTTCTCTTCCTTTCTTCTGCACTGTCATCGGGAGCTATATCTTTCGTTCCAGCCGGTCTGGCGCCTGACCGGCTGGGAAACAAAATATATCTTAGATATCTTGTTGATATATTACCACATTATTTTGAATTATTCAATATCTTTTCAAAAATTTATTTCCAGTATTTTATATTTACAAAACCTTAACAGGGCTGAGCCGCGTATATCCATGCCTTTTTCACAAACATGACGGTCCATCCCTGTGAAACAGGTTCTGACAGCGGCATTTCGATTGTTGCTTATAGTCCGTTGTTTCATAGACATCATATACATATAATATTTGCGTACATTATGAAAGAAAGCGGTGACACTTAATGATTCAAAAAGAATTGGGCGAAAAAATCCAGGGCTTACGCAAAAAACAGGGGTTAAGTCAGGAAAAATTTGCACTGATTATAGACATGGACAGGACTTACTTTGCATCCGTAGAAGCCGGGAAACGCAATATTTCTATACGCAATATTAAAAAAATTGCCGACGGCCTGGGGATCACGCTGGAAGAACTGTTCAGAGGATTATGATGAAAGGAACGTAATATATGAAATCACCCTACGCAAACTACCCGGAAGAGCAGTGGAAAACGATAACAAAACAACTGGTTGCGTCGCATCCTCTGAAAAAGGAAGAAATCGTAAAGGCAGTGCTGGAGTCCTGGGAAGGCATAATGAGGACAAAGATCGCAGATGAACTCCAGATTGGCGTGGATATCTTTCCCCAACCACAAATTCTAGGGAATTTTCTGCATGAATTAATCCCGGTGATGTTAGAGAAGGAGCATCCCGGTAAATGGGCAAGAGATCGGAGCAAAAAAGAGAAAGACCTTGTATACATACCTGACTCTTATTATTCGACAGAAATAAAGACTTCCTCAAACCGGAATAATATATTTGGAAATGCAAGCTATGGCCAGGAGGACAGTTCAAAATCAACATCGAAATTAAAAGATGGTTATTATCTTACTGTAAATTTTCAAAAGTTTGACCCTGAAAATCCTGGCTTTAAGCCTCGTATTCAGAAAATACGTTTGGGCTGGCTGGAGCATACCGACTGGCATTCACAAAAGGCTTCATCCGGTCAGCAAGCCAGGATAAAACCCACGGTCCGTGATAATAAGCTGCTTCTGATTTATGATATCGATCGAGGCGGAACATTAGTTTAAGTGGAAAAGCAGAAGACGGCGGTATGTCTGTCTTCTGCTATTCTTCTGTCTTCATTTCCCATTTCTGCCGATATAGTTCAGACCACCACCCATTTCGTTTTCTTGTGATCTCAAAATATCCGGCGACCGTCTCTATATTATCCAACAGGTTTCTCAGCTCCTGGATAATCATCTGCTTTGAAGACATGTCGTACGTATAGAAGTTCCCGATCTCAATAAAAAATACCGGAATCGCTATATTCTGGATATCCGGAGCCGTCAGCTCCGCTTCCACCTTCTGAAAACGATCCAGCGTTTCCACCACACGGGATCTGGTTTGTTCTGTCGCTTTTTTTATAACACCCGGCATAATCATGTTCAACTGAACGGTTCCTCTGTTTTGCTTCTGGCTTATAAGCATCATGTCAATTCCGATTGAATTTTTATTGGAGGTATGCGCTCCAGTCCTTGTCTCTGCCTGGACTGGATAGCATTCTTTCAGAACAAAGCCTGCGGTATAAATGCTTTCTAACACAGCCATCCAGCTATCAAGGCTTTTATCGTGGAACGAGAATACTAAAAATCCTCCTGGTTTAACTTTCTTGTAACACTCAGAAAAAACCGCCGTTATGCCGTCTTTATAGTATCCAAAGTCCTTACCCGCAACCGGATTCACAATTATTTCATTTTTCTTTGGCGATAATTCCGTAGTAAAACCTATTTCGTCCGAAATGCTGCTTTGATAATTCCATACATGGAAAAAGTCAATCAGCTCCGAATACATGACATTTGCGCCATACGGAGGATCGGTCAGCACCAGATCGACCGATTCATCCGGAATGAATTCCAGGTTCCTGGAATCGGAACACCGAAGCAACGGATGAACGGAGTCAACCTGAGAAAAATCCGCAACCGGATACGCACGAACCGTGTCCTTACTTTCAACCTGTATGGAGCCATATCTTCCATTCGGAAGCTTCTTTGCCAGCAGATCATATATATGATCATTAAACCGCTTGCCGCGAAGGATTTTCCGGATCGTTTTATCAAATGTCCCTGTACCGAGCCTGGCTCCCCATACACAGTTTTCAACCGGCATTGCGATCGGGACATACGCATGGTTAAAAAAAATATTGCATATTTTATAAGCATTCTGCTGATACCTGCAGAACATATTATTCATTTCCAGCATCCCGGAAAATGCAAGCTGTAACCACAATTGCACGCTTTTATCACGAATCTCGTTAATTGCCTGCAAAAGCAGGCCCAGGCACAGCAGTTGGCGGTCATTAAATAAATCGCGGAATTTTCTGTATCCGTGATTTAATATCTGATTTGTATTAAAACCAGCAGGTATATCCTGTTCCGGAACAGGCAATGAAGATTTAATCCGGTTATAATCAGCCATAGCTTTTTGCCGCAGCATCTGATCATCTGCATCAGGAGCCTTATAATCGTGAGCCTTACAATGAGGGCAATCGTATTCAATAGCTATGATATCCGTTAAAAAAGGATAGCCTGACCCGGATTCATACTCGGACAAAACCTTCTGTTCATGGCAGACAGGACACTCAAATACTCCATTTTTAATATAGCTGTCTTTCGGAGAATGAAGAACCCATCCGCAATCGCATTCATATTTGCCATGTTCCAATTTCGTTTTATGAAGCTTTCCACACTTTGGACAGACAATCGTAAACTCGTCTTTCTTATAGGCAATGACGAAACTGGAAAAAAATCTGTGCTCTTTGCAGCTCGATTCGGTTTTTGCCTTTTTTACGTGAAAGACATACATCCCGTCCGCTTTCTTCCCACAGCAGGGACATATTGTCTCATAGTAGCTTTTAATCCTGCGGCCTACCGTTTTTTCTAATCTTTTAACAGCTCTGTTGACAGCGTCCTCATCCACAGGCTCTACCAGGGCTCTGGTCACAAAAAGGGACAGCGGCTGCAAATCATTTCCTATTACTTTGCAGCCGAATCTCAGAGCCTCGAATATCGCTGTTCCGCCACCCATAAACGGATCCAGCACCGTAATCGGTTCCTGTAAAGAACCTCTTTCAGAAGGCTTATAAAAGTCCTCATATAAATTGTCACGTTCGCCAGCCATAAAACCCAATAATGACATCCGGAAATTTGCGGTGATCCGCCTTGCAAAATACTTATGTATAAAAAATACCGGCTTCTTCCTGCTGGCTTCTTTTCTGGATGCCTGATACATTCGATCATATGGCATATCGGCTTTAAACGATTGTTTATAATTCATGAATAACCTCAAGTCTTTTTCCGCATTGACTGGCATATGGACTGTAACCATATGTCTCCTCCTGAACAGAAGTTATTCTATCATCAAGCGTTCATGATGTCAATTTATACGAATTATTATTTATGTAGTTTCAGACACGCTCCGGCAAAAAACGGCTGCGCCTATCGGATATCCCATATCCGGCCAATGCAGCCTGTTCAGTATCGTTCATCCGCCCACGCGCACTCTCACACGCCCGGACATGCGGTTCATTTCCGCCTCAAGCTCCCTCATCTCCTCCGGAGCCGGGCTCACCGTTCCCTCCAGCCGGTAATCCAGCTTTAAATTGCGGTATGTCTCCATTCCCAGGCGGTGGTACGCAAGCAGCTCGATCTCCTCCACCCGTTTCAGCGGATCGCAGAATTCCACGGTCCTCCTTACATTTTCCGGATCATCATTCACTCCCGGTATCACCGGAATCCGGACATGGATGGAAACCGGGTAAGGGCCGGCGTCGATCCGTTTTAAGTTTTCCAGAATCAGGCGGTTATCCACGCCTGTGGCCGCTCGGTGGCGTTCCCCGTCCATCAGCTTCAGATCCGCAAACAGAAAATCCAGGCAGGGCAGCACGGCTTCCACCTGCTCCCAGCCTGCAAACAGGCTTGTCTCCATAGCGGTATGGATGCCGCGGGCGCGGCACTCCCTCATGGCCTCTGCCACAAACCCGGCCTGCTTAAGCGGTTCCCCGCCGCTGAAGGTCACGCCCCCGCCGGAGTGAAAGAAAAAGATCTCATCCTTTGCAATCTCCTCTACCAGCGTTTCCACATCCATGTCCATGCCATACCTCTGCCAGGCATGGTTCGGGCATGTTTTTTCACACGCAAAGCAGAGACGGCATTGTTTTATATCGCGCGCAGGGACGCCGTCCTGCATGCGGATCGCTCCGGCCGGGCAGGCCGCGGCGCATCTGCCGCAGCCCGTACACTGCCCGGCCCTGAAGCCGATCTCATCCCCGCTGTGCTGTGATTCCGGCGTGGAACACCACAGACAGCTTAAGGGGCAGCCCTTTAAAAATACAACTGTCCGGAGCCCGTCCCCGTCATGCATGGACGATCGCTCAATCCGGAGCACACGGCCTGTCTGATTTCGTTTCTTTTCCATATTCTCCCCTCCCCTGCCTACAGTGGGACAATCATGGCCCTGTGCGACGCGTGGGGAAGAAATACCTGAAGGAGCTGCTCTGTTTTTATACGGATATGCGTCGTATTGGCTCCGGGATTGCAAGCAAACCATTCCGCCTCTGCCACTTCTTTATCAATCACCACCTGAACCGCCCGATCCGGATCATTGAGCACGCCCATAACGGTCGCACTGCCAGGCGCCGTGCCAAGCTTTGCCTGCATGCTTTCCCCAGAGGCAAAAGATACCCTGGGGGCCCCGGTTCTCTCACAGAAGGTTTTTGTATCAAAATGCTTGCCGGCCGGGAGCACACACAGATAAAACAGCGTTTTTTTCCGGTTGCACAGCACAATCGTTTTTCGGATCTCAGCGCCCAGACGTTCGCCTATTTCCCCGCACTCCTCCATTGCCTCTATCGGATCATTATCCACGCGCTGAAAGGGAATATTCAGCGTATGAAGCGCTTCATAGACTTTCATCTCCAGCTCCCCTCTCACATCCTCAGGGGCCTGATCGGTTATTTCACTGATATACATGGTCCTCACTCCTTTTTTGCAGTTCAGGCCGGCTGAACCGCTGTTTTTTATATTACCCGCAGCTGCAGCCGTAAAGGGCCTTCTGTTCCGTCCTTCCGATAATTTCATCCTGAACGTCCCGGCCCAGCTCCGTAAAATACGCCGTGTAGCCGGCTACGCGCACCAGAAGACCCCTGTAGTCATCCGGCGTTTTCTGCGCCTTAAGAAGCGTCTCGCGGCTGATAACATTAAACTGCACATGGAACACGCCAAGGCTGCACATGCTTTTTAAAAGCGCCATCATCTGTGTGATTCCATTTTCACTGTTGAGCATCTCAGGCTCTACCTTCATATTTAAAAGGGTTCCCTGCACAAACCGGTCATGCGGCAGACGGGAAACGGATTTCAGCACCGCGCCCGGTCCGTTGACGTCCGTGCCGCCATTGGGGCTGACGCCGTCCGCAAGCGGCTTCCAGGCGTTTCTTCCATAGGGAAGCGCGCCCACCTCCAGGCCGAACGGCGTATTGCCGGATACCGGAAGGATTCCAGGCGTCATGGTTCCGAATTTACTCCTGTAGCTCTCAATCTCATCTGCGATAAATGTAAACATCTCGCCCGCGATCGCGTCAACCATCTCATTGTCATTTCCGTACTTCGGCGCGTCCTGACAGAGCTTCTGTACATCCTGAAAGCCTGCAAAATCAGCGTCCAGGGCCTTTACCAGCTTTTCCATGGGAACCTCTCCCGTGTCATAAACCAGCTTCTTTACCGCCGCCATACTGTTGATCAGATCCGCCACGCCGATCAGGATAATGCCGTTTCCCGAATTATATTTCGCCCCGCCCCAGGCATAATCCTTACACCTCTCAATACATTCACAAAACGACAGAGAAAGCGCGGGTACCACGCGATCCATACAGACATCGTCAATCACATGGCTCCCTTTTACCACGGCGCGGACCGCATAGCGGATCTGGGCCTTTACTGCCTCCTTAAACTCCTCATACGTCTTAAAGGAAGCGGGATCCCCGGTTTCGGCTGACACCTTTTCCCCGCTCTTGCGGTTTACGCCGTTCGTCATGGCAAATTCGATCATGCCTCCCAGATTGATATCCGCCAGAGCAGTGTAATGGCGCAGCCTGCCCTCAAGGTTTGTCTCCACACAGCCGCAGGGGTTCCAGTCAAAGGCTTCCCGAAGAGGGATCCCTTTGTTCATCACCATGCGGATGCCGACATCATCGTTGTGGAATGCCGGGAAGCCGGCGCCTAAACGGATCAGCTCCACCACCTTGCGCAGGAAGCGGTTGGGGTTTTTCGCCAGGCTGTAGCGCACGGACAGGGACGGCTGATACAGCCTCACATCCATGGTCGCCTGCAGGATCAGATACGATAAGTCATTCACCGCGTCCTGGCCGGACGTCGTCACGCCGCCCACGCAGACATTCTGGAACATGGGGTATCCGGCCGCAAATTCCGCGGTTACTGCATCCTGGAACAGGCAGGGCTCCGAAAATTTGATCCACAGGCAGTCCAACAGCTCCTGAGCCTTTTCCTCTGTCAGGACTCCCTTCTCCAAATCCGCTCTGTAATACGGATAAAGGTACTGGTCCATACGCCCCGGATTGTAGCTGGCCGCATTCTGTTCCATAAAAATGCTGATCTGGTAGAGATACAGGGACTGCAGCGCCTCATGGAAGGTTCTCGCCGGATATCTCGGCACATGGCGGCACGCTGACGCGATCGAAAGGAGTTCCGCCCGTCTCGCCTCATCCGGCTCCTGCCCGGCCAGGCGATCCGCCTCATCCGCATAGCGCTCTGCAAGGCTGCAGATGCCTTCCGCGGAGATCAGCATGGCCCTCAGATAATTCATTTTCTCAATATCGCCCGGAACCGTCTCGTCCAGCGTTTCCATTTTCCGCCGGATCGTCCCGCAGATCGACTCAATCCCTTCCTCAATGATCTGGCGGTAGCCCGCCGTGGTCTCACCCCAGCCCCGCACGGCCTTGCGGTTAATATACACCTGGCCCGCGTCGCGAAGCTTCCTGCAGTCCTCCGGAATCTGCTTCAGCCATGCCTCATACGTGGAACGCCCCTCCCAGTACGGCTTAATCACTCGTAAGAACATCTCCCTGTCTTCCGCGCGCAGGTAAAACGGATCATATTTCCTTGTGCTGATCGTATCCAGTTCCTCGTCCAGAATCGACCAGCACGTATCTGCGCAGAGGATTCCGCCGCGCATCTTGCTGCCCGAACAGCCCACGATCAGCTCCTTCTCCCAGATTTTAACCGTTTTTTCACGGCACTGCTTCCGAAACGCCTTTGCCTTGCGGATGCATAAGGGTTCACCTCCTGTTTCCTTAAAACTCTCTGTCAGGATCCGGGCATTCTCCAGATCCATCTCCGGCGTGGTGTGAACTACCCGGTTCTTCATATATTCGATCCGATCCATATAGCTCATATAACATTTTCCTCCTTATTTCCTGCCGTCAGCAGCCAAAAGCGTTCATTGCAGCGCGCGGCGCAGTGGGCTGCGTTAAGTGAATTTGGCCCAAATATGCCGCAAAGCGGGGCGTGCAGATGGCGGGAATGATGTCTCAAACATGCTCTGACTTAAGTGTAAACACAAGGGTGAAAAAAAGCTATAAATAGATTGACGGATAATATAAAAATCCTGACATTTTTACAGTCAGGATTCCAATTCGGTATTATAAGTTAAGGGGAATGGCGGGAAGGCCGCCAGCCCAAAAATACAATTCTGATACATACAGCCGCGCATCATCCCAGATCCAGAATATCCAGTTCCCGGAAGCCGCCCCCCGGGGCCAGCGCGCAGACCCGCCTGAAGCCGCTCTCCCACGCCGCCTTAAGCGCCCTGTCAAAACCATATCCGATATTCTCCCTGCCATGGCTGTCCGAATTAATCATAATCCGCCCTCCCATGAGGTTTAACTCCTTCAGAAGGATACCTGACAGATACGGTTCGTCCCGGTATCCCCTGGAAATCGCCCCGGTATTCATCTCAAACGGAAGCCCTTCCCTGTTCAGGCGTCTCATCGCCGAAAGGGCCGGCTCCAGATAATCATCGCTTTTCTCGTCAAAATACCGGCCGCGCCCGTTAAACTTGGTCAGCAGATCAAAATGCCCGATCCAGTCGCAATGGGTTCGTTCAAAAACCCGAGCCTCTGTCTCAAAATAATCCCTCACAAATGCATACCAGTCCCCGCCCCAGAGGCGCATCACCGCTTCCGAAAGCCGTTCCTCTGTATCGTCCACACACACATATTCCCCGTTTTTCAGCACACAGTGCGTGGAGCCAATCGCATAATCCGCCTCCTGCACCGGCCCCAGGCAGTCCAGCTCGACTCCGATATAGAGATTCATCCGCCCTGCATACGCCTCGCGCAGGCGGCGCAGCTCCTGTTTATACTCCTCAAACGCTTCGTCTCCCATCCCAAAGCCGGGATCGCAGAACGAAAAGTCCGCATGGCCCGATATGCCGAAATCCGTAAAGCCTTTCTGATAAGCGGCCTGCGCCATCTCCCGGGGAGTATTTCTCCCGTCGCAGAATGTCGTATGCGTGTGAAAATCTGCCCGCAGCATGCTTACACCTTTTCCTCTCTCCGTAACCCGCGCGGTCCCGGCCGCCTCTTCAGACAGGCTGTCTTCCTGTCAGCCTTTCCACTTCCGTATCTCCTTAAGCCCCGGAATCAGGACCTTCGCGCTTGTCTCAAGAATCTTCCTTCCCTTTTCGGCCGTCGCCCCGGCAGGATCCCCGCCGATCCCGATCGGTTTTCCGTCCTTTGTCCTCCAATCCTCGGACACCCATCCAATCGATACATTTCCATACGGCTTCAGAGCCTCATTATGCTCAAATGCCGTGGGGATACCGGCCTCCGAAAGCTCCAGCTTCACCAGGCTTTCATCCACTGCCATGACCATGGATGTCTCCATCTCCCCGCCGTGGAAATCCCAGATATTTCCCTCTGACACGGTCGCCAGCACATCCGGATGGCCAAACGCCCCGGAAGACAGGATAAAAGGCGAAATGCCCAGCTCACTGCGCAGCTCGCGGCTCAACACCTGGACAATCGGCGCATTGCCGCCGTGGCACACTAAAAATGCCAGTTTCTTAAAGCCGTGATGCGCCAGGCTCACGCTGATATCATAGAGCATGTGATAATACGTATCCGGCCGCAGCGTAACCGAGCCGCAGAAATTCTTATGCTCTGTGCTGAGCCCCACCGGAATCACCGGAAACGCAAGCATCGGGAAATCCGTCTCCCCTTCCGCCTCCAGCGCCTTCCCAATCTCCTCCACCATCGCCTCTGCAATGATATCATCCGTTCCCAGAGGCGCCTGGTTTCCATGCTGCTCCAACGCTCCAAGCGGAATCAGGATAATCGTCTCCTCCTTGTCCACCCGCTCCATCTCCCAGCGGGTCAGATCGCGGTAATTGCGTATCATCACGTATTTCCTCCCATATCACAGTCAAGATGTACGGAACGGTTCCCCTCAGGGAACCGTTTCAAACAGGCTTTACACCGTCTTTGCCACAATTCTGGCAGCCAGAAGCCGGCTGTAAAGCAGATGTCCAATCGTATAATTGATTCCAATCTTTATAATATTAAACGGAACCGTAGCCAGCATAATAAATCCGGTCAAATCATGAATCGCCGGGTTCACGGCCCCAACCATGCGGACCACTTCGTCCAGCGGCAGCCCCATAGCCGTTGCATAAAGCGGAAGCGTAATAAATGCATTGCAGAAGCATGCAAACACCGTCCGGATCACAACGCTGCACGCCAGCGCCTCCACGCCCGCCCGTCTCGTAGCGCCGCGCTTCTGATAAATAAACCACAGCGGAATCACAAACAGAGCCACGCCGATCAGGCTGGAAAACTCGCCCACATACATCGAATTTGTTCCCACGGAAATCATCTTGATCAAAATCTTAATGACCTCCACGCACGCTCCCGACACAGGCCCCAGCAGGAACACAGCCACAATCGAGGGGACGTCGCTGAAATCAATCTTGTAAAACGGCGGCATCAGCGGAACCGAAAACTCCAGCGACATCAGCGCTCCGGCCAGCGCCGCAAGCATACCCGTATAAATCAGCTTCTGAACACTCCATTTTGTCTTCATGTTTCTCTCTCCCTTCTGAAATATGGAGCAGCGGAAAGCATTTCCCCCTGCTCACGCGCGGCCGACGCCCCGCTCCGGCGGCATATTTCCTCAGCATCGGCGTGCACATAAAAAATCCCAGGCTTCGGGGGGCCTGGGATTCGACTTCACATGTATCAGATTCCGGTCAGGAAACCGCGGCCAGCCATATAAAAGGCGCTGCCGGGCGTATCTCCCGTCCTCTGACGTTCGCTTCTTCTCTCATCCAGACTATACTGTCGGTTCCGGAATCACACCGGATCCACCGCTTAAGCGGTTCGCGGACTTTTACCGCCGGTGGGGAATCACACCCCGCCCCGAAGAAATTATTTAATTGCTGTTATAAAAATAACACAAACCGGCGCGAATGTCAATTCGTAATTTAACGGCCTGCGCCATTTAGAAATTCAATCTTTAACTTAACACTGAATTGCACATCATTCTTTTTTTCTCTTTCAAAACAAGCAATACTGAAAGAGCCGTTGCAAGCAAATCACTGATAGGCTGTGCAAAGAAAATACCATTGATTTCAAGAAGAATCGGCAATATATAAATAATGGCACTAAAAAAATTATCTGTCGCAAAACCGTTATGATAATAGATGGCGCCGGACGGTTAATTGTCTGAAAAAATGTGGTAGCTAACATTACAAATCCCAAAACAGGCGTAATGCAGAAATTTATACGCAAACTGGAAATTCCGATTCGGAACATTTCTTCTGTTCCACCAAAAGCAGCAAGGATTTGTTTTGGAAAGATAAGAACCATAATTATTCCCGATTATTGGCTGGATGCCTTGACTGATACCGCTTGCGGGCATAATTACAAACGTCATAATGCTTGATATGACAGCATATACACTGATTGCAACATCACCGCCATATTTTCCTAATTGACTGTTATAAACAAGGCTGATAAATCCCATAGCCATCTGTGCTACCCAAAAAGCAAAACCGCAGGAAATAATCTGCAAACATAATTCTTTGTTCAAATGAAAAATATCCTTTGAGATTTTAACCTGTGTTCGGTTTCCAAATACTAAATACGCTCCCAAAAGAGCTGAAAAAATCTGTCCTATTACAGTAGCGCTTGCAGCTCCTATCACACCCCAATCGAAAACAATGATGAAAACAGCGTCCAAAATAATATTTGTGACTGCTCCTATGCCCGTTACGCACATTCCTAAAACTGGTTTTCCCGACACACGGACAAAATCACAAAATAACTGCGATAGCCCTTGAAAAATACACCCTAAAGCCACAATCCGATAATATAAAATTGCATATAGATATGCGGTTTCCGTAACTCCGAAAACCTTTAAAATCGGGTTAGGAAATATGAGCAGCAAAGCACTTAGTATGATTTCAAAGACACAAACAAGCACTATAGCATTACCAAAAGACTGATTTATTTTTTCCGGTTCGTTCTGACCGGAGAATAAACTGAAAAAGGTAGAACCTCCCGCACTACACATTAAAGCAAAAGCCATCATCATATAAGATAAGGGAAAACAGACTGATAAGCCCGCTAATGCTGAAGTTCCATTAAAATTGCCAACAAACATTCTATCCACGATATTATAAATAGCTGTTATCAATAGTGAGATAGCTGCTGGTATGGAAAATTTTAAAATCATGGGAAATAATTTCCCGTTTAAGTAATCCACTTTTGTTTCATTCATAGTGATACCTCTGTTTGTTAGTTTCCTAAGTTTATGTTTTAAAATGTAGCTGCCGATTTATCGGCAGCCTTAACACTTTCACGAAATGTTATCAAGCATTTTTTCAATTACTTTGAAAAAAATATCCAGCTCATTCTGCGAAATATCTTTTGTTAGTTCTTCTTCCAGTGCGGTAATATCTGCTATCACCATATCCTTATACTGCAATGCCTTTTCACTGACAACAATTCGTTTCATTCTTGCGTCACTTGCCATAGCTTCCCGATGTATCAAGCCGGTAAAATGAAAATTTCCCTATTTTGTGAGATATGATGAATGAGTGGGATTTTGTAGTAGTCGGCATTGTGGGAAAATCCAAAAGTTTAGATTTTCCCACAATGCGCCCTTGCTTTTCCGGCTTTTGATATTCAGAGGGGCAGCTATGCGCTTTGCTCTGCTTTCCCGACGGTGGCTTCCTGTTTTTTCCTGTGATATGCTTCCCTCCTTGCGGCAAGATAATTCTCATAGCGTTCCACCGCTTCGGGGGTTCCAGTGGCGGCTTCCTCATACATTTTCTGCCGGGATTTCTTGGTGGCTTCGGAAACATACGCCCTCTTTTTTGCAAGCTCTGCCGCCGCTTCCGGGTCGGTTTCGGCTTGCCGTACCAGCTTTTCCCTTGCGGTTTTCTTCCGGCTTCTGTGGGCTTCCAGACGTTCCGATTCCTCCAGCGTTAAGGCTTCCCCCTCTTTTTGGGCGGCGGCAAGTTCTTTCAGTGTCCTTGTCTTTGGCTGTCCGGCTTCCTGTCTTGATTTATAATAGTTTTAGGCAGGATTAAGTTTGGACGCACCCTGGAGGATCTGCACCCCGTTTTTCAACGTAAATGTTTTGCCCTTGAGCACGGCATATTGTCGCGCCTTTTATGGTTAGCACGAGTAGCAAAGTCCGTATCACCTCGGGCAAAACTCCTGCCCATTCTATTGCAAAGGAGATGCCCTGTATGAAAGACCTTCTGGAAATTTCCTGTGGACTGGATATCCACCACAAAGATAAAATTGTTGCCTGTATCCTGACTGGTCCTTTGGGTAAGCCAACAAACTCTGAAATCCGGGAGTTCCGTGATTAAATCGTTACCGTAAAAGTGTCATCCGTGATATCACATCCCAGAAAAACAGAGTTGAGAAGTTCCTGCAAAGCTCTGGCTTTCGCCTTTCGTCTTTTATTTCTGATATTTTTGGCGCTTCCGGCATGAACATCATCCGGCATCTCACTGAGCATGGACAGATTGATCGGTCTGCTTTGGATTCCTGCTTAAAAACAAAGACAAGAAACCGTATAGATGAATCCTCATGTCCGTAAATGGAACCCTGTCAGAACATCAAAAAGCCTTCCTGAAGATTCTTATGGACCATTATGACTCCTTAAAAGAACATCTGTCACGAAAGGCAATCCTTACATAAAAAGTATGCTTTGTGAAATTGCCTGGGTAATCGTCGGAAAACGCAATACCTATCTGTCCGCCTGGTATTGGAGAATCAAACAGAAGAAAGGGGCTAAAAAAGCTATTATTGCCCTTGCAAGAAAACTTCTTGTAATTATTTACACCATGCTAAAGCAAGGCACTCTTTTCGATGAATCCTGTTTTGAAGCCAGACGTAAAAGCTGCGAACAAAAACAGCTTTCCCAATACATACGTGAATTAGAGAAGCAGGCTACCATGTGGAAGCGCAAGCCTGATTTTTTGTAATACCAATATTTCACTGACGGCAGCCATTTTTATGACTGCTTTATCGTGATGCTTCCATGATTGTTGAAAACATTTGTTGTCAAGGTTCAGTTCTTGGCTACGAGTTTTATTTTCGTAGCAAGGTTCTTACAAGGATTCAGCCATATAAAACTCTATGTTTCGACCCCAGCATCATGACATGATGCTGGGGTCAAAAGCCCACGAAATAGAACCTTGAAAATTTAATATTTTACAGTAAATACAAGTAT
>QXXC01000044.1 GCA_009911305.1 Clostridiaceae bacterium
AGCAGGAATTTGAGCGTTATGGTCTGCACATCTCCCGGCAGAACATGGCAAACTGGACGATCCAATGCGCAGACAGATACCTCGCTGTTCTCTATGATTACCTGCATGAAAAACTGTACCGTTATCATGTGCTGCAGGCAGACGAAACACCTGTGCTGGTGAACAAAGACGGCCGTCCTGCCGGATCAAAAAGCTACATGTGGGTATACCGCACCGGACGGATGTACACAGAACGTCAGATTGTCCTGTATGAATACCAGAAGACGCGCAATGCCAGCCATCCCAGAGAGTTTTTGAAAGACTTCAACGGCGTATGCGTCACGGACGGATATCAGGTCTACCACACCATTGAAGGCGAACGGGAAGACCTGCGGATCGCGGGATGCTGGTCCCATGCCAGGCGGAGGTTTGACGAGGCAGTGAAGGCTTTGCCTAAGCCTAAGCACAAGGGCAGCCGCGCGTATCTTGCGCTTACCATGATACAGGCGATCTACCGGGAGGAAAAACAGTTAAAGGATCTCCCGGCCGGGGAACGGAGGAACCGCCGCCAGCTGAGCGTAAAGCCCCTGGTGGAGGCTTATTTCACATGGGTTCGTGAAAACCTCCCGAAAGTGCCGCAGAAAAGCAAGACGTGGGAAGGTTTCAATTATTCTCTGAATCAGGAGAAATACCTGAAAGTATTCCTGGACGATGGTGAAGTGCCGATGGAAAATAACGCTGCGGAGCAGTCCATCCGTGGGTTCTGCATTGGCAAGAAAAACTGGGTGATGATCGACACCATTGCCGGTGCAAAGTCCAGCGCTATCATCTACAGCATTGCGGAAACTGCAAAAGCAAACAATCTGAAACCGTATGATTACTTTGAGTATCTGCTTACCGAGATCCCGAAGCATCTGGATGATCCCGACCGCAGTTTTCTGAATGACCTGCTCCCCTGGTCACCAAGCCTGCCAGCGAATTGCCGAAAGCCTGATAAAAGTGAAGTGAAATAAAGACTGGAGCAAATCTGTTTCTATCATACAGGTTTGCTCTTGGTTTGTATAGGTACTCACTATCTACCGTTTACGAATGGAGAGGAAATTGAGGCAGAAGAAGTAGCAGAGACTGCTCTTGTAAGCGGGGCAGATTTTGGAATAAAAGCCGCAGCGGCGGGAGCATTGAAGGTTGGAGTAGAAAAAGAAATAATAACTGTGATTCCAAAAGGAACTCCGGCAGGAACAATTGGCTATATGGCCGGATCTTGTTCCTCCACCTCGACTTTCGCCGGGGTAAATTGGGGTAAGTTCCATGGAAGGCTTTGACAATGAGAAGCTGATAGAGATCACAATCCTTCAGGAGGAATTAAGAAAGGAACTGAATGAGGAGCAGTGGAAACTGTTTGAACAGTGCATCTGTAAGATGACCGGATATACTTCATCGGAGAGCTGCCGAATGTTTCAGCATGGGTTCCGGCTGGCGGTGAATCTGATTGCGGCTGGGCTTGGCATACCGGGAGAAGTTGATGGATGACAACCGTTAACAGTTGGGTTTGGTATTCCAGGAGAAGATAAGCAGGGAAGCCGGGATTCTTCTTTATAGAAAGGTTCAGGAAAAAGATTTTTCCATTTCTCCCTAAAATATTGGTAGGAATCCCGGTATTTTTTGGTATAATGAAAGTAAGTACAGCGATTGGACAGCAGCCGGAGGACTGGCGGCAAACAGGCGAAAGCGGAATTGTTTAAGCTTAAGACAGGGAAAAACAGCAGTAGGAGGTGCGGTTCCCATGTATTTGAAACGAAAAATATATGACCGACTGATAGAATGGAAGAACGATAAAAGGCACAGCACGTTGGAGGTGAACGGCGCCAGGCAGACGGGAAAGACTTACATCATTAATAAATTTGCAGATGAAAATTTTAAGCATAAGATCTACGTGAATCTCTTCGACCTTTCGGGCAGACAGTTTATGGAGTGCTATCAGAAAGCAACGGAATGGGTTCCGGGAAGCAGACGGCCGGAATTTCCGCTTCATGAGGCGATCCGCCTGTATGAGCCTTCCTTTCAGGACTGCGGGGATACGGTGATCATCATTGATGAGATTCAGGAATCTTCGGAGATTTATAACCGGATTCGGGAGTTTACCAGACAGTTTGAAGCACGGTTTATCATCACGGGAAGCTACCTTGGACGGGTATTGGAACCGGAATTTAAGTATGCCAGCGGGGATATTACGAAACTGAGGATTTACACCCTTTCCTTTGAGGAATTTCTGGAAGCATTGGATGGAGAGCTTTGTCAGGCATGGAGACAGCTTTCTCTGCCTGAGGCGGATGACAGCCGCCAGGAGATATATGAGCGGCTGAGACTGGCCTATGACCAATACTGCCAGATTGGCGGTTATCCGAAAGTAGTGGAAACATACCTGGAAAGGAGGGAAATTCTGGAGGCCCGGAAGGAACTGGTGCGGATTATCCAGATCTTTTTGGAGGAATCCATGCGGTATTTTAAGGATATTACGGATATCAGCGTGTTTACTAATATCTTCTTAAGTATCTGCCGTATCCTTTTGCGGGAAAAGAAGGGACTGGAGGAGGACAGCGTCAGTGAGGAGCTGCAAAAGCTGGTGACCAGAAACTATTCCAGCAATCTGTCCAAGGAGACCTGCAACCGGGCGATCAGCTGGCTGTACCATTCAGGGATTATCGGGTTCTGCGGAAAAATTATTGAGCTGGATTTTCTTGACTTTAAGCCAGGAAGACGTTGTTTCTTTATGGACCCAGGGGTCGCAGCCTATTATTTAAACAGGGTGGGAACCACGGAGGCGGCTGTCTGCGGAACGCTGAATGAGAATTATGTGTTCATCAATCTTTTAAAGCGCCAGGACTTTCCCGAAGAGATCGCTTTTGAAATGCCTGCATTTGCCACATATAAAGGCGGAGAGATCGACTATGTGGTGCAGACAATCCAGGGCCACAGGAGATATCTGGTGGAGGTGAAATCAGGAAAAGGAAAGGCGGCTACCGCTCTCAAAGCCCTGGAGGCTGGAAAAGCGGATTGGCTGCTGTATCTGAAAGGCAATACAAAGGGCGGTAAGGAAGGAAAAATTCTTACACTGCCCCTCTATATGCTGGAACGGTTTGCGTTTTAGAAATATAAGAAAGAATAAAGATACTGCGAAGAAAGGCCGTGGGAAACTGCGGCCTTTTGTGATATCTCAACAGGCGGAATCTTGGGAAAAGAAGGAGGAATCTATGGAGCCAAAGGGAAAATGGCTTGACGAATACTGCAATAGCTGCGGCAGCAGATCAATATCTGGGATAAGGTAAACGGTAGGTGATCTACCGATTACGAATAATGAATCTTCAAACCACGGGGAAAGTATTGTGCTGGCAGATGCACACCCCTCGGAGAGTAGCAGAGGCAAAATCAATAACCGCTAAAAAGTATAATTCTGGCATGGAGCCGTAAGAACATTTTAGCGGTTATTTTTTTGATGCTGTCCAGCCGTATTTGGAATGTTTCTCAATATGCAGGCCGTGGGCTTCGGCGGTGGCTTTGAATTTAATATTGTGGTAATAGCCGTTGTTGCTTACGTCCTGAATGTCATGCTCCAAATTGTAGAGGTGGGCCATTTCATGTAAGAGGGTGGCGCCAGCTCTGCCATAGGACGGTCAAGATACTCGGCGCAAAGATTAATCTCCCGGTATTTCTCCTCGTTGGCGTTCCAGATTTCATGGATACTGCACCAGCCGTATGCGCCGCGCCCGCCGTTCGGGGATACAGTGATGGCCGGTCTGGTAAGTTTCCCATTGTAGAAGTGACTATTGAATAGGTCGAACATTTTCTCGGTTTTCTTTACAATTTCAGATATTTGAAGCATTGCTGTGTCCTCCTTAAAATTATCTTTTAATTCTGTGTAACACAGATTACATATGAATGAGTTTTAATAGGAACACTGTAATATCAAGGCTTTTCGGAGCCAGCAACCACAAAAAATATTATTTGAGCTATCACATTACGCAGAAAGCCGTCCGGCATGAAAAAACGGGCGGCTTTTTTGCGTGGATAGCCGGGAGGGAGGCGAAAAAATAGTAACAAACTTTTAGCGCAAGATTTGTGCAACATTCACGAAATTAAAAAAGGAGGTAACGAATGGCAGACGAAAAATTAAACGTGAGCCCGGAGGAAAATCCCCAGCCCAGCTTGTTTGATGCTGGCCCGGAGGGTGCTCCTGCCCAGGATGCTCCCACCCCGGAGCCCCAGGCCCCGGAGAACGCCCCCGAGCAGACTGGCGGGGATGCGCCCGCCCAGGATGCCCCGGCTGGGGCCCCCGGCGAGGTGAGTGTCTCCGCTGACCAGATTGAAAAGCTGATGGCGGAGCGGCGGGCGGCGGAACGTGCGGAGGTGGAAAAGAACGAGCCGCCCGAACCGGAACAGCCGCCCACCCCGGCCCCGGAGGAAAAGGCCACCGGGGAAAAGGGGCCCGCCAAAAAGGACAAGGCCGCCAAGGAAAAAGCGCCCGAGCCGGATAAGCCCAAGGGCAGGCGGGGCCGCAAGCCCAAGGAAGAAAAGGCGGGGCCCGGCGAACCGGGAGGGACGGGAGCCCGCCGTGGCCGCCCGGCCAAGGCTGATAAGGCGGCCACGGACAAGCCCCCGTCCCCACCTCGAGACAAAATGTCCCAAAGCAAGGGGGCCAAGGCCGCCACGGTAAAGGGCAGGGAAGAAGCCCCTGCCGCTCCCCAGCCTGCGCCGGAGCCGCCGCCCCAGCCCCGTGACGCGACCCGCGCTGAAAAGGAAGAGATTGTATATCTCAAACTTTCGGAGCTGTTCCCGTTCAAAGACCATCCTTTCGGTGTGCGGGACGATGCGGAAATGAAAGGGCTTGTGGAGTCGGTCAAGGACAACGGCGTACACCAGCCCGCGCTGGTGCGTCCCCGGGAGGGCGGGGGCTATGAAATCATCGCGGGCCACCGCCGCCAGCGGGCCAGTGAGCTGGCCGGGTTCGCCAATATGCCGTGTATCGTCCGCAACATGACGGATGACGAGGCCATCCTTGCGATGACAGACGACAACCTGCGCCACCGGGAAAAGATTCTGCCGATGGAAAAGGCCCAGTCGCTGAAAATGCAGGTGGAGGCCATCAGCCATCAAGGGACGAAGATGGAGGGCGTGGCCGCCGGGGACGTTGGAAAACGCTCCACGGAAATCGTGGGGGAACGAAACGGCATGAATTACAAGCAGGTACAGCGGTATATCCGGCTGACCGAGCTTGTGCCGGAGCTCCAGTCTATGGTGAATGAGAAAAAGCTGTCTTTCACCCCCGCTGTGGAAATCTCGTTCATCAAGCCCAAAAACCAGAGGTTTATCGCCGTTTCCATTGAGGGCGAGCAGGCATCCCCCTCGCTCTCCCAGGCCCAGGAGCTCCGCAAGCTGGATAAGGACGGGAAACTGAACGGCGATGTGATAGACGGCATTTTGAGCCGTGAAAAAAAGGAGGTAGACAAAGTGATTATTTCCGCCGCAGAGCTGAACAAGTATTTCGGCAAGGACGCCACGCCCCGGGAAATGAAAGACCAGATTATGTCCCTGCTGGACGCGTGGAAAGAGAAGCAGCCCCCGGAGCGCACCGCCCCGGAGAAAAAGACCGACCGGGAAAAGTAAGCCTTGAGACATTTTGTCCCAAGGCTTTTCTCTTTCCCGCGCCCCTCCCCCGCGCCCTGCATGGCGTTCTTTTAGAGAGGGGCTCTGGTGGTATATCCCCCGTCGCCGCCTGCTACTGAGCACAGCCGGGAGTGGGCGGTCAAGGGGCGGAACGCCCGCCGCCTGCGGCGGCTTGCCCTTGACGGCCCGCCCCGGCTGTGCCACCCCTCCCGGCGCGGCGGGGGATATATCCTCCAGAGCCGCCCCCTTTCCCATGAATGGGAAAGGGCGGGGGGATAGGGCTGAACGACAATTATCAAAATATCGGAGGTAAACGACTATGAAACGACCCCTTGCTTACATCACCGCCGCTTGGTATGGCGGCGATACGGAAAATGCGGAGCTGGCCGCGCAGTATTGCCGCTCCGTCTATGAGGCGGGCTTTGCCCCTATCTGCCCGGCCCTGTTCCTGCCCCTTTTCCTCAATGACGCGGTGCCGGAGGAGCACAAGAGCAGCATCGACATTGGCCGCGACCTGCTCCGCCGCTCCCGGGTGCTGGTGGTGTGCGGGCATACCGTCACCGAGTCCATGAAGAACGACATCGCCGTGGCCCAGCGGCTGGGCATCACCGCCACCACCCTTGAGGGCATTTTGACCGTCAAGGGACAGGGCCGCCGCTGACGTGGCCGCGCTGTTCGAGGCGTACATCACCAATCTGGGGAAATACAACGAGGGCGAGCTGGTGGGGGAAACGCTGAAATTCCCCACCAGCCCCCAGACGGTGGAGGCGCTGTTAAAGAATATCGGCGTGGACGGCATACGCTACGGGGAATTTTTCATCACCAGCTTTGACGGCGATGTGCTGGGGCTCTATGACTATCTGGGCGAGTATGAAAATCTGGACGAGCTGAACCATCTGGCCTGCCTGCTCTCGGAGCTCCCCCAAAGTGAGATTGAAAAATTCGAGGCCGCGCTCCATATAGGGGCGCATACCTCCAGCGTGGCGGACATCATCAACCTTGCGGAAAATCTGGACAGCTTTGAGTTTTACCCGGAGATTGAAAACGAGGAGGATTTAGGCCGTTATTTTGCGGAGGACTTGCCGATCCCCGCCGAGCTGAAAGACTACTTTGACTATGAGGCATACGGGCGGGACATATCCATCAACGAGGACGGCCACCTTGCCCCCGGCGGCTATATCGTCCAGACGGGCGATATTAAGGAAGTTTATCACGGGATAGAGGATATTCCCAAGGAGCACAAGGTTTTTGCCCTCCCCCGGCTCTCCATCCGGGAGCAGATGGCCGCCTACAAGGAAGTGATTGACCGTTCCTCTCTGGAGGCTGAACGCAAGCACCCGGAAACGGGCCGGGAGGAGCGGTGACTTCGAGACAAAATGTCCCAAAGGCCGGAGGGCCTATCCCCCATAAAAGGAGGCGGTTTTGATTGATTGACGAGGATGTTTCCCGGCGCACGATAGCACTTTCTATCAGAACGGGAAAACTTTCGGCCCGGGTGCTGGCCTATGCGCTCCGGGCGGCTGGCCGGAAGATACAAAAGGAACGCCGGGCCCACCAGACGCCCCACGGCAGGCAGTCCGTGAAAAAGCTCATGGCCCACGGCGCGGCGACCAACAGTATCGAGCTCACCGGGGCCCCAAAAGAATTTGACCGGGTGGCCCGGAAGTGGAATGTTGATTACGCCTTTTACAAGACCGGGCCGGACAAGTATCTGCTGTTCTTCAAGAGCGGGCAGGCGGACGCAATCACCGCTTGTTTCTCGGAATACTCCCGCCGTGTGCTGGATAAGGCAAAGACTGACCGCGTACCCATCCGGGAACAGCTCAGACGGGCCGCCGCCGAGATACTGCGCCAGCCCGCGCCCCAAAAGAAAGACCGCGTAAAGGAGGCCGCCCATGAGGACAGATAAGCTGAAAAAGTACCTTTTGCCGAACCTCCCCTATCTGTTCATCGCGTGGGCCTGCCTAAAGGTGGGGACGGCCTACCGTCTGGCGGCGGGGGCGGATTTGGCCCACAAGCTGGTGGGGATGGTGGCGGCCCTCGGCCCGGCCTTTGCCGACTTCGCGCCGGGGCTCAATCCTTTTGACTGGCTCACTGGCATCGCGGGGGCCGTGGCGATCCGGCTGATTATCTACCAGAAAAGCAAAAAAGCCCAAAAATACCGCCGGGATGAAGAGTATGGTTCGGCCCGCTGGGGAACGGAAAAAGACATCAAGCCGTTCACCGACCCCAAGTTTGAGAACAACATCATTCTGACCGGGACGGAATTTCTCACCACCAACACCCGGCCCGCCGTCCCCGCCAACGCCCGGAACCTGAATTGCTGTGTGGTCGGTTCCTCCGGCTCCGGCAAGACCCGGTTCTGGCTCACGCCCCAGCTTTTGCAGGCCCATTCCTCCTATGTGGTGGTAGACCCAAAAGGCGGGGTGCTGGAGCAGGCGGGGTATTTCTTGCAAAAGAAAAAGGGATATAAAATCAAGGTTTTCAACAGCATTGATTTTTCCCGCTCTATGCACTATAACCCGCTGGCGTACATCCGCAACGAGGCCGACATTCTGAAATTTGTCAATACCCTAATAGCAAACACCAAAGGCGAGGGCAAGGAGGGCGACCCGTTCTGGACGAAATCAGAAACGCTTTTATACTGCGCCCTTATCGCCTATATCATCTTCGAGGGCCCGGACGAGGACAAGAACATGAACACCCTTGTTGACATGATTTCCGGCATGGAGGTCAAGGAGGACGATGACGATTTTATGAACGCGGTGGACTATATGTTCGCCGGGCTGGAAAAGCGCAAGCCGGACTGTTTCGCGGTCAAGCAGTACAAAAAGTACAAGCTGGCCAGCGGCAAGACTGCCCGCTCCATACTTATTTCATGCGGTGCGCGGCTGGCCCCATTTGACATCCCGCAACTCCGGGAGATTATGAGCTATGACGAGATGGAGCTTGACAAGCTGGGGGACAGACGGACGGCGGCTTTCTTCATCATCAGCGATACCGACACCACCTACAACTTTATTGTAGCTCTGGCGTTTTCGCAGATGTTCAACCTCTTGTGTGAACGGGCGGACAACGTACACGGGGGCCGCCTGCCCCATCATGTGCGGGTGCTGTGGGACGAGGCCGCCAACACCGGGCAAGTGCCGAACCTCGAAAAGCTGGTGGCGGTCATCCGCTCCCGGGAGGTGAGCCTGACGCTGTTCTACCAGCAGTTGGCCCAATGTAAGGCAATCTACGACAAGAACGCGGAAACCATTTTAGGCAACATGGACAGCGTGGTATTCCTCGGGGGCCGGGAGGCCAGCACCATCAAGGAGATTTCCGAGAACTGGCTGGGCAAGGCCACCATCTCCATGCAGACCGAGGGCCGCTCCCGAGGGCAGTCCGAAAGCTACAACCAGAACACCCAGCGGCTGGGCCGGGAGCTTATGACCCCCGCCGAGCTTGCCACCATGCCCGGCGACAGGTGCATCCTGCAACTGCGGGGCCTGCCGCCGTTCTATTCCCGGAAATATGATTTGAAACAGCACCCCAACTACCGATACACGGCGGAGGCGGACAGGAAGAAAAACGCCTTTTCGCTGGAGCGGCTTATCTGCCGCCGTATAAAAAAGCTCAATCCCAACGAGCAGTACACCGTGTACGAGGCGGACGTGCCGGACAAAACGCCCATAGACGAGGACGAGGACATCCTCAACTATGACGATTTGGACGACCCGGACGCTTTTGTATAGCTTTGGGACATTTTGTCCCGAAGTGTCACCTGCCGCCTGCACCGGGCGGCTTTTCTTGTGCCCGGGAAAATCCCGGAGAAATGGAGGACTATATGGCATTTTTCGCATCCGCTATCACCACTTTGCAGACCCTTGTTATCGCGCTGGGCGCGGGCCTCGGCGTTTGGGGCGTTGTCAATCTGCTGGAGGGCTACGGCTCGGACAACCCCGGCTCAAAAAGCCAGGGCATGAAACAGCTCATGGCGGGCGGCGGCATTATCGTCATCGGCACGACCCTCATCCCCCTGCTGTCGGGGCTGTTTTAAGGGCGGCGGCTTATGGACTTTCTCACCGACTGGCTCACGGACTGGCTGAAAGAGCTGCTGATTGGCGGCATCATGGGGAACCTTGAGGGGCTCTTTGATACCGTCAACGCCCAGGTCGGAGAGATTGCGGTGCAGGTAGGGACGACCCCGGCGGCATGGAACGCCGGGGTTTTCTCCCTTATCCGCCAGCTTTCCGAGACGGTGATTCTACCCATCGCCGGGCTGGTGCTGACCTTTGTTGCCACCTATGAGCTCATCCAGATGCTCCTCGAAAAAAACAATATGCACGAGGTCGACGTGGCGAACCTCTACAAATGGATGTTCAAGACCGCGTGTGCGGTGCTGATACTTTCCAACACGTTCAATATCGTGATGGCCGTCTTTGACGTGTCGCAGAGCGTGATTTCCCGCTCTGCCGGGCTGATACAGGGCTCCACGGCAGTCTCCCCGGATATGCTGAACGACCTCCAGACCACGCTGGAGGGGATGGATTTGGGCCCGCTTTTGGGGCTGTGGCTCCAGTCCTCGGTCATCGGGCTTACCATGCAGGCGCTGGGCATCATCATCTTCGTGCTGGTGTACGGAAGAATGATTGAAATATATCTGCTGACCAGCCTTGCGCCCATCCCCGTGGCGACCCTCTCCAACCGGGAGGTGGGCGGCATGGGCCAGAACTACTTAAAATCCCTTTTTGCCGTGGGCTTTCAAGGGATGCTGATTTTAGTCTGTGTCGGCATCTATGCGGTGCTGGTGCAGAACATCGCCGCCGGGGGCGACCCCATCGGCGCGATATGGGGAACCGTGGGCTATACGGTGCTCCTTTGTTTCATGCTGTTCAAGACCGGGACAATCGCCCGGAGCATCTTCGGGGCCCACTAATTTAACGGCACTTCGGGACATTTTGTCCCAAAGTCCGGGAAAGGAGGCCGGATATGCCGAGACGGTACAAGCTGGGCCCGGAGGGTGAGATGCGCCGGGCATGGGGCGGAAAGCTCCCGGAGGAATTTGACCAGCGGGATATGCTGGCGTTCATGGCTGAAACCGACCTGCAACTGCATGGGGCGGTATCAGTGGAAACACTGTCCGCGATACACGCGGCAGGCTACGACTATATGGGCGGGGCGGTCATCCCCCGGCCCGGAAAGGAGGAAGAAGATTTGAGCAACGACGTATTACTTACCCCGGAGCAGATTGCCGCCGAGGAGCGCCGCTGGCTGTTCGAGTCTCCCATCGCGGAGCTGGCCGAGGTCAAGGGCGTTACCATTGACGAAGCGGTAAAGATGCGGACGGACGCTGTTCTGCAGGAGGCTGTCATCCCCATCGAGGTGTCGGTGCGGCCCATTGAGCCCCAGGGCAAGCTGATTGGTTTTGCCAGCGTCAACTTCGGCGGCGTGGTGGTGGACGACTTCAAGGTGGTGAACGGGCAGAACGGCATCTTTTTGGGTGCGCCCTCAAAACCCGACCCCACCAGCAGATCCGGCTACCGGGCCACGGTGCGTATCAACGACCGGGGAACCCAGGAGCGGCTGAACGCGGCGGGGGTGGAGGCGTACCATTCGGCGGTTGAAAAGCTGATTGCCCGGGCCGAGGCGGTGCGCCCCGCGCCCATCCGGGAGCAGATGGATAAGGCGGGAAAGGAGGCCGCGCAGAAAAATGCCGCCCGCTCCGCCCCGGCAAAGGGAAAGGAGGGACGGGATGGCAGATAGCTTGGCCTTGGGACAAAATGTCCCAAAGTCCCCGGAGGGCCCGGTGCTGGAGCCCCCCGGTCTGTTTCTGATGGACGGCATCGCGGGCCTGCGCTCCCTCCCGGAGCACTCGGTAGATATGCTTTTGACCGACCCGCCCTACGGCACGACCCGCAACTACTGGGATGTGCCTTTGCCGCTCCCGGAGCTGTGGGAGGCGGTGCGCTGGGCCGTCAAGCCCTCCGGGGCGGTGCTGTTCTTCGCACAGTGCCCCTATGACAAAATCCTCGGCGCGTCCAACCTTTCCATGCTCCGCTATGAGTGGGTGTGGTATAAGAGCCGCTGTACGGGATTTCTCAACGCCCGCCGCGCCCCGCTGAAAAAGACGGAGAATATTTTAGTGTTTTACCAAAAGCTCCCCCTCTACAATCCGCAGTTTGAGCAGGGCAAGCCCTATAAGAAAATCGCATCCCAGCGCGACCAGAGCCCCAACTATGGGAAGTTTGTCCGCTCCGGCAGCGGCTCGGAGGACGGGCGGCGGTTCCCGGGGAACCTGCTTTCGTTCCAGACCGTGGCCCATACCGTCCACCCCACCCAAAAGCCCGTGGAGCTGTGCGAATATCTGATAAAGACCTACACCGCCCCCGGCGAGGTGGTGGCGGACATCTGCGCGGGCTCCGGCACGACTGCGGTGGCCGCCGTCAACACGGGCCGGGAGTTTATCTGCTTTGAGACGGCCCCGGCCTTTTACGGCCCGGCCACGGAGCGCATCACGCAGGCGCGGGCGGCTGTGGCCGCTGGCGGAAAGGGGGTGTGACTATCGGTAAATATAACGTGATATACGCCGACCCGCCGTGGCGGTACGCCCAAAAGGGCCTGCAAGGTGCGGCGGAGCGGCACTACCCCACAATGGGGATTGAGGAATTATGCGCGTTGCCCGTGGCGGAATTGGCGGCCCCGGACAGCGTTCTTTTTCTGTGGGCCACGTTCCCCCAGCTCCCGGAGGCCCTGCGGCTCATCAAGGCGTGGGGCTTCCAGTATAAGTCCGTGGGCTTTGTCTGGCTGAAAAAGAACAAAAAGGCGGACAGTTGGTTTTACGGGCTGGGCTTTTGGACGCGGGCCAACGCGGAGGTGTGCCTGCTGGCGACCCGTGGGCATCCCCGGCGCAAGGCCCCCAACGTCCACCAGTTCATTATCTCCCCTATCGAGGGCCACAGCAAAAAGCCGGATGAGGCCCGGGAGAAAATCGTGGCCCTTATGGGGGACGTTCCCCGCGTGGAACTGTTCGCCCGCCAGACGGCCCCCGGCTGGGACGTGTGGGGGAATGAGGTGGAACCTACGGCGGGACTTCAAAATTTCGGGGCCCCCGCAAAGTCGGCAGACTTTGTGGGGAGATGAGGCACAACGGAACGGGGCGAGCTTTGGGACAAAATGTCCCGAAGTGAGCAGAGTGAAGTTTGTGCCGACGAGTCCCAAAGGAAAGGAGGCTTGAAAATGCCCTATGTGAACGTACCTAACGACCTATCGAAAATCAAGACAAAGATTGCTTTCAACCTGACGAAACGCCAGCTTGTGTGCTTTGGCGGCGCGGCCCTTGTGGGAGTCCCCTCCTACCTGCTGGCCCGGAGCTCGTTTGGGAACACGGCGGCGTTGTTCCTGATGCTGGGCATCATGCTCCCGGCGTTTTTGCTGGCAATGTACGAGAAAGACGGCCTGCCGCTGGAAAAGGTGGTAAAGAACATCATCCGGGCCAAGTACCTGCGACCCGGCGTGAGGCCCTACAAGACCGGGAATATCTACGCGCCCTTTACCGGGCAGGCGGGAAAGGAGGCGGTGAATGGAAAACCGAAAAAGCAAAAGAAAGAATAAGGCGGCCTTATCCGCCCAGCAGTCCATCCCCTATGTGGCGATGCACCCGGACGGGGTGTGCCAGCTCCCCGGCGGGCTCTACACAAAGACCGTGGAATATGAGGACATCAACTACTCCGTGGCATCCACCGAGGATCAGTCCGCGATTTTCAGCGGGTGGAGCTCGTTCCTCAACTACTTCGACAGCGCGCTCCCCGTCCAGCTCTCCTTTATCAACCGCCGCTCCCACTCCACCAACCGCTACCATGTGAACATCCCCGCCCAGGCGGACGATTTTAACAGCATCCGGAGCGAGTTCGTGGGGATGCTGAAACGCCAGATTGCCCGCTCCAACAACGGGATTGAACGCTCCAAATATATCACCTTTGGCGTGCCCGCCGAGGGCATCGCCGCCGCCCGGCCCCGGCTTGACCGGGTGGAGGCGGACGTGATGGGCAACCTCCACCGGCTGGGCGTTCCCTCGTCCTCTCTGGACGGGCGGGAGCGGCTGGCCCTCTTACACGGCCAGATGCACCCCGGACGGCGGGAGCCGTTCCGCTTTTCGTGGGCGGATATTTCCAAGACGGGCATGGGGACAAAGGACTTTATCACCCCCAGCGGCGGCTTTGACTTCCGGGGCTCCCGGTTCTTCCGGGTGGGCGGCTTTTGGGGCGCGGCGTCCTATCTCCAGATTTTGGCGTCCGAGCTCTCTGACCGTCTTTTGCGGGAAATTTTGGAGCTTGACGCAGAGCTCACCGTCACCATGCACATCCAGACCGTTGACCAGTTAAAGGCGATAAAGACCATCAAGGGGAAAATCTCGGACATCGACAAGATGAAAGTGGAGGAGCAGAAAAAGGCCGTCCGCGCCGGGTACGACATGGATATTCTTCCCCCCGACCTTATCACCTTTTCCAAGGACGCGGCGGAGCTTTTGGGGGATTTGCAGTCCCGGAATGAGCGGATGTTCCTCTTGACGTTCACCGTCATCAACCTCGCCCCCACCCGCCAGCGGCTGGAAAACGACGTGTTCACCGTTTCCGGCATCGCGCAGAAATACAACTGCGCCTTAAAGCGGCTGGACTGGCAGCAGGAGCAGGGCTTTATGTCCTCGCTGGCCCTCGGCTATAACGAGGTGCAGATACAGCGGGGCATGACAACCAGCTCCACGGCGATTTTCATTCCCTTTATGACGAGGGAGCTCCGTATGGGCGGGCAGGCCCTCTACTACGGCATGAACGCACTTTCCCATAACGTCATCATGGCAGACCGGAAAAAGCTGAAATCCGCGAATGGGATGTATCTCGGCTCCACAGGCTCCGGCAAGAGCTTTGCCGCCAAGCGGGAATTGATAAACGTCTTTCTTGCCACAAGTGACCGCATCGTTATCGTTGACCCGATGGGGGAATATTCCCCGCTGGTGCGGCGGCTGGGCGGGCAGGTGATAGAGATTGCCCCGGACAGCCCCCACCATATCAACCCGATGGATATTCAGATGGGGCTTAATGACGAGGACAGCCCCCTTTCCATGAAAGCGGATTTTCTTCTTTCGCTGTGCGAGCTGGTGGTGGGCGGCAAGGACGGACTGCAACCTATCGAAAAGACCGTGATTGACCGCTGTGTGCGGCTGGTGTACCGGGAGCTTGCGCTGGGGCTGGAGGGCGCAAAAATGCCCCTGCTCCAAGACTTGTACGAGGAGCTCTTGAAACAGCCGGAGCCGGAGGCAAAGCGCGTGGCAACGGCCCTTGAGCTCTACTGTACGGGCTCCCTCAATCTGTTCAACCACCCCACCAACGTGGACTTGAGCTCCCGGGTGGTGTGCATCGTGCTGAAAGGGCTGGGGGAGAACCTCCGCAAGATTGCGATGCACGTCACCAACGAGTTTGTCACCTCGGCGGTGCATACCAACTACCAGAACGGGGCGGCGACGTGGTGCTACTTTGACGAGTTCCACATCCTGCTCCGCGACCCGCTGACCGCCAGCTACTTTGTGGCGGTGTGGAAGATGCTCCGCAAAAAGGGCTGTGTGCCCTCGGCCCTCACGCAGAACGTGAAAGACCTTTTGGCCAGCCGGGAAATCGAGAACATACTGGATAACACCGACTTTCTCGTCCTGCTCTCCCAGGCCCAGAGCGACCGGGCGATTATCGCAAAACAGCTCGGCATTTCCGAGCACCAGCTTTCCTACATCACCCACAGCAACAGCGGCGAAGGCCTGCTGTTCTATGGGAATGTGACGATACCCTTTGTTGACCGTTTCCCCAAGGGTGAGATTTACAACCTGCTCACCACCCGCCCGGAGGACATAGCCAATGACCAGAGGAACGAATAGCGCCGGGGACAAAGGCACTTCGGGACAAAATGTCCCAAAGTCCCCCAAGGGCCCCAAAACCAGAAAATCGAAATTCCGCATGGAAAGCGAACAAGAGAAAATCAGCAAGTCCAAGCTCCGCATGGAGACGCGGGAGGATAAGCTGAACCGGGCCCGGAAAAAGCTGGAGGGCAGAAAGCCGCCAAAACCCAGGGGCCCGGTGCGCCGGGTGCTGGGGGCCGCCGGGTGGAGCGCACACGGCTTTGTGCATGGCAAGGTTTACGAGGTGGAACACGAGAACGTGGGAACCGAGGGGGCCCACCGCTCCGAGCTTGTGGGCGAGGCCGCCCTCCGGCATGGGACGCGGTACGCGAAAAAACGCATCCGGGAGCACCCGGCCCGGGCCGTCCATAAGGCCGAGGCGCAGTACATCAAGGCCCGGGCGGACTACCAGTTCCGCATGGCCGCCCAGGAGAACCCGGAGCTTGCCAAAAATGCAGTTACCCGCTACTGGCACAAGCAAAAGCTGAAAAAGCAGTACGCCAAACAAGCGCGGCAGGCGGCAAAGCAGACCGCGAAACAAGGGGCCAAGGCCGCCGGGAAAACCGCCGCCGCCACGGAAAAGCTGGCGGAGCGGGCCGTGGCTTTCGTGAAACGGCATCCCGTGGGGACGCTTATCGCGCTGGCCTGCGTGGTGCTCGTCCTCTCGCTCCAGTCCTGCGCGTCCTCCCTTATCTCTCTGGGGAACGCCGCCGCTGGCGCGGTTGGGGCCACCACCTACCCCGCCCAGGACGGGGATATGCTGGGGGCCGAGGCCGCTTATTGTTCGCTGGAGGCGGAGCTCCAGCATTATCTGGATACCTACGAAAGTACCCACGACTATGACGAGTACCATTTTGATTTAGACGCTATCGAACACGACCCCTATGTGCTGGTTTCCATTCTGAGCGCATGGCACGAGGGGGAATGGACGCTGGCGGATGTCCAGCCCACCTTGCAGATGCTCTTTGACCGCCAGTACACGCTGACCGAAAACGTGGTGCATGAGGTACGCTACCGGGAAGAGACGCGGACGGGAACCACAACCGTCACCGACCCCGTGACCGGGGAAAGCTCCACCGAGGAATACGAGTACACGGTGCAAGTGCCCTACGATTACTACATCTGCACTGTGACGCTGGATAACTTCAACCTTTCCCATCTCCCCATCTACATCATGGGGGAGGACAAGGTTTCCCGGTATTCCCTCTATATGGCTACGCTGGGGAACCGCCCCGACCTCTTTCCCGGCTCGTCCTATGTGGGGAAATACACCAGCCCGCCGGAGGGCTACGAAGTGCCGGGGGAATATCTGGACGATGAAACATTCGCGGCGATGCTCTCCGAGGCCGAGAAATACCTCGGCTATCCCTATGTATGGGGCGGGAGCTCCCCGGCCACGTCCTTTGACTGCTCCGGCTTTGTTTCGTGGGTAGTCAATCATTCCGGCTGGAACGTGGGGCGGCTGGGGGCCCAGGGGCTTTACAACATCTGCACCCGCACCGGCTCCCCGCGCCCCGGCGACCTTGTTTTCTTCAAGGGAACCTATGACACCCCGGGAGTCTCCCACTGTGGCATCTATGTGGGGGACGGGATGATGCTGCACTGTGGCGACGTGCGTCCAGATAGGACGGAAGTAGAAGTAGAGGAAAGGAGGACAGAGAAAGGCCCTACCCCGTAAGATAACGCGGGAATCCACCTGACTAACCGAAAGGCGAAAGCTGACACGGGAACAGAGCACGTCAGGAAAGCGGTAAGTCACCTAAAGGCAATCGGGTGCGACTGAACCGCAAGGATAAGTGAATATGAGGATGATTCTGGGTTTGAATCTTGCGAGTTCCCAGCCCCTGTTCAGTGCGGGCACAGGAAATTTGCCTGAAACCTGTGGTGCGGACGGTATCAGAGAGGGTTGCCCTCTGATACGTTATCAAATATGACGCACGGCGCGCCGGAGAACCGGCGTTAACGGAACGAAAGCACATTACCGACAATTCACATTTGCCTACTACTTCCGTTAACTGGAGATTGCCTAAACCGGAATGCCCGAAAGGGCTATGTGTCAGACACTGAAAATCCGGCATGGCAACGGAGCTTCCATAGTAGTCTGAGAACCCTGAACGGACAGGGAAAGCCGTAAAAACGGATGCGGGAAAGCCGCTCACATGGCGAAGGGAAGCAGTCTGAGCGTATCAAAATCAAAATTGATTAGGGAGGAAAACCTCATTGAAACCAACAATAGAGATTTTGACCAAATTGCAGGAAAACTCAAGCAAACACCATGATGAAATATTTACAAGGCTCTTTCGCTATATGCTCCGCCCGGACATTTACTATGTAGCCTACCAGCACCTGTATTCTAATGAAGGCGCTGCTACAAAAGGCGTGGACTATGATACGGCGGACGGATTCAGTGAGGAGTATGTGACAAGAATTATTGACGCATTAAGAAGCGAAACCTACCGCCCGAAACCTGTGCGGCGCACCTATATTCAAAAATCAAATGGCAAAATGCGCCCGCTGGGTCTGCCAACATTCACGGACAAGCTGGTGCAGGAAGTAATGCGCATGATACTGGAAGCGGTTTATGAGCCGGTATTCTCGCACTATTCCCATGGATTCCGGCCCGGAAGAAGCTGTCATACGGCCCTGTCACAGCTTTCGCACGAATTTATCGGCGCAAAATGGTTTGTCGAGGGCGACATCAAAGGCTGTTTTGACAACATTGACCACTCTGTTCTGATTGCTGTCATTGGAAAGAAAATCAAGGATGCCAGATTTCTCAAGCTCCTGCGGACGTTTTTGAACGCCGGATATATGGAGGACTGGAAGTATTACGGCACCTACAGCGGCTGTCCGCAGGGCGGGATTATTTCGCCCATCCTGGCGAATATCTATTTGAACGAACTGGACAGATTTGTTGAAGAATTGAAAAAATCTTTTGACAACAAAACTCCCTATACTGTGACGCCTGAATATGCAGTATTACAGAGAAAACGTGCAAATATCAAGCGAAAAATCAACAGGCGGGAGCCGGGAGCAGAGCGGGACAAGCTGATTGCAGAATATGTTGCGGTTGGAAAGGAACTGAGAAAAACTCCCGCAAAACTTTGCAACGACAAGAAACTGAAATATGTCCGGTATGCCGATGATTTTCTGATTGCTGTTAATGGAAGCAAACAGGACTGTGAATGGGTGAAAGTAAAATTGACGGAGTTTATCCGTGACACCCTGAAAATGGAATTGAGTCAGGAAAAAACGCTGATTACCCATAGCAGTGAATGTGCGCGATTTCTCAGCTATGATGTGAGGGTACGCCATGACCAGCAGGTAAAGCCATGGAAAAAGTGCAAACAGCGGACAATGAATAACACCGTCGAACTGCTGATTCCTCTACAGGATAAGATTGAAAAATTCCTGTTTGCAAGAGATGCAGTCCGGCAGAGGGCGGATAACGGAAAACTGGAGCCGGTTGCGCGGCTGTCTTTACTGCGGCACACAGATTTGGAAATTGTGACGATTTTTGATGCGGAACTGAGAGGGCTTTGCAATTACTATTTTCTTGCCAGCAACTACAGATGTTTGAACTATTTCAGTTACCTGATGGAGTATAGCTGTTTGAAAACGCTGGCGGGAAAGCACAAGTGCAAGTTGTCCAAAATCTACGACAAGTACCGTGTTGGAAAGAAGCGCTGGGGCATTCCCTATGAAACAAAATCTGGTTCCAAGGTGCGCTGTCTCACGAAATTTAATGAGATTGAGGGCAAAACGTGTGAGGATATTCAGCCTGTGGTGATTCCCATGATTACAAAAGGCAGAACTACATTCGATGCCCGGCTGAAAGCAAAGAAATGTGAACTCTGCGGCGCGACTGATGTGAAGTTGGAAATTCATCATGTAAACAAGGTCAAAAACCTGAAAGGGAAAAAGCCCTGGGAACAGGTGATGATTGCGAAGCGCCGCAAAACCCTGGCAGTTTGTCACGACTGCCATGTGAAAATTCATCATGGATTCTGATAAGTTATTTTTGCAGTGGAGCAACGATGGCGAGCCGAGATACTCCGAGAGGGGTAAGTCCGGTTCTGAGAGGGGTCTGCGCAAACCTGCTGCGGAAACGTGGTAAGGCGGCGCTTTCCTACGCTACCCCATACAATACGCCAACTTAAACAGCAGCTACTGGCAGGCTCACTTCTACGCCTACGGGCGTTTACCATGAAAAGGAGGTTTTCAATGGCGATAAGCAAGAGCGCAAAAATCATGGCCGAGATCGAAAAGGTCAAGGGCAAAATCAGCGACCAGCAGGCCCGGCTGAAAGAGCTGGAACAGAAACACAAGGAGGCCGAGAACGAGGAGATCGTGGACATCGTGCGGGGCATGAGCATTTCCCTTGAGGAGCTCCCGCTGGTGCTCCAGCGCATCAAGGCCGGGGACGCTTTGGGACAAAATGTCCCGAAGTCCGCCGGGCCGGAAAAGGAGGACGCGGAATGAAACTGAAAAAATATCGTGTGTTGGCGGCGGCTCTGTGCGCCGCTTTTTTGCTGTGCGGCATCACCACCACGGCCTACGCCGGAGGCGGCGAGGAATGGGAGGACGGTACGGGCGGCCCGGAATGGGAGGGGCTTGACCCCGTGGAGCCCACGCCTGCGCCGGAACCCGAGCCCAACCCATTCACCCCGGACGGCCAGGGGACGATGGTGGATAACGCCACCGACCAGGACGGCAAGGAGTTCTTCACCATCATGGCGGCGGACGAGTCCGTGTTCTATCTGGTGATTGACCGCCAGCGGGAGACGGAAAATGTGTACTTCCTGAACGCCGTCACCGTGGCCGACCTGATGGCCCTTGCGGAGCCCTCCCCGGAGGCCGTCCCTGAACCGCTCCCGGAGCCGGAGCCCGAACCTGCTACCGAGCCGGAGCCCGAGCCCGAGCCGGAAAAATCCGGCGGGGCGGGGACGCTCCTGCTGGTGCTGGCGGTGCTGGCCCTCGGCGGTGGGGCCGGATGGTACTTCAAAATCTACCGCCCCAAACAGCAGGCCGCCGCTCCCGGCGAGGATTTTGACGAGGCCGGGGAATACGGCGAGGACTATGGCGGCGGTGAGTATGACGACCTCCCCCCGTGGGATGAGGAAGAAGAAAAGGAGGACGGAGAATGAATTTCACATCGAACCCTTTGGAACGGGAAATGAAACGCCGCCCCCGGCCCCGGGCTCCCCGCCCGGAACAGCCCCGGGAGGGCTCCCGGTGCTGTGGCTGTCCCTACTGGCGCGGCATCCCCTGCGGCTCCTGCTTTCAGAGCCTTTTGAAAAAACCGGGCGGGAGGTGATATTTTGCGTGAGCTGACCCGTGAGGAAAAGGCGGCTATCCGCTCCCTTGTAGTGAAATGGTGTGCCAACTATGACCGGGAATACGGCTGTTTGCCCCTCGACTGTGAGTGCTATATGCTGGGGAAGTGCTGGACGGGGGCTTACTGCCGCTACTTCCGGGAGGCGGTGCTCCCCTTAAATCCCGCATTGGAGGCCGCGCTGACTGACGGCCCGGCCCCCGGCCTGCGGCCCTGCGCCGTCTGCGGGCGGCTCTTTGCGCCGGAGGGGAAAAAGGCATTCTGTTCGGCGGCCTGCGCCGAAAATGCGCGGCGGAAACGCCAGCGCGACTATATGCGGAAAAGGCGGCTGGACTGTTAGCTTTTACCGCTTGAAAACCCGCTTGTATCAAGCCTTTCCGGGCGCGGTTCATGGGGGCCCGGTATGTTTCTATGTCCGGCCCCCGTTTTCCGGCCCAAAAGCTAACATCTGAGAGGAGGCTACTATGGACAAAAATCAAGGCTATGCAATCTTAAAGGCCGTCATGCTGGAGAATGGCCGGGGCTTTGCGCTGGGGGAGCATCCCCGGGCCCCGTCCCCCTTTGTGACGTGGGCCTGCTACGATGACGAACACGGCGCAAGGCAGTATGAGTGGGGGCATTATGGCAGTGACCGGGCCGCGCTGGAGCAGGACTTGCTGGAGCGGGTGGAAAGCTACCAGCAGCAGTTCTCCGTCAAGGTGGCGCACATTGAGGCCCCCGGCCTTTACAAGTATTATTCCACCCAGCGGCCCGTTGACATCGGCACGTTTCCCAAGCCTGCGGGCAACGAGCCGGACGAGATCGAAAACTACGACAAGCGCGTACCCGTGGAGGGCGGCGCGTTCCTTGCGTGGGGGCATCTGACCTACACGAAACCTTTGACGGAAAAGCAGGCGGCGGACTATGAGCTCCGGCCCGCCCCGGAGGTGTCCGGCCTACTGCGGGACGGCGGCAGGCCCCGCCCGATTGCCGAGCAGATGAAAGAGGCGGCGAGGATGGCCGGGGAACGGCAGGCCCCCGCCGCGCCCAAACGGAACGCGCCCAACCGGGGCGACAGGTAGGCATGGCCGGAAAAAAGCGCCGCCGCCCCATCCATCTCCATGTGATGGTGTCCGAGGATGAGCAGGCGCTTATCCGGGAACGCATGGCCCGGGCGGGCATCCGCAACATGGGCGCGTATATGCGGAGGATGGCTCTGTGCGGCTATGTGCTCCAAGTTGACCTTGCCCCCGTCCGGGAGCTGGTGTCCCTCCAGCGGCGGTGCTCAAACAATCTCAATCAAGTGGCTATCCATGCCAACACCTACGGGGGGATTTACCCCGAGGAAATATCGGCCCTGCAACGGGACTACTCCGCTTTGTGGGGGCCTTTGTCTGATTTGCTGAAACAGCTTTCCGCGCTGGTGGAGCTGTGATTTGCTGGGGAGCGGTGCTGTGCCGCTCCCCGGCTTTTTTCGTACTTCGGGACATTTTGTCCCAAAGTCCCAACGAGAGGAGGTGCTACCACGGCCACGACCTACATCCGGCCCTACAAGCAGGCGGCGGGACTGAGCGCCGTCCAGACGATGGAGGAGCGGTTTGCCTACGGGCTCAATCCCCAAAAGCTGGGGGCCGTGTCCTCCCACCTTTGCGACCCGGCCACAGCCGCCGCCGAGTTTCTGCTGGTGAAAAGCGAATACCAGGCGGCCACCGCCCGGCCCGTGGAGCGCGGGGCTCTGTTTTTCCAGATACGGCAGGCGTTCCCGCCCGGTGAGGTGACGGCGGAGGAGGCAAACAAGCTGGGCTTTGAAACGGCGATGCGCTGGACGAAAGGCAAGTACCAGTTTTTCGTCTGCACCCATACCGACAAGGGCCACATTCACAATCACATCTATTTTAATTCCACGGCCTTTGACTGCTCCCGGAAATTCCATAATTTCCTCGGCTCCAGCTTTGCCCTGCGGCGGCTGTCTGACCGGGTATGTCTGGAGCATGATTTGTCCGTGATACAAAATCCAAAACAGCATAGCAAGGGCCGTTTCCTCCACTATGGCCAGTGGATAGGGGAAAAGCCGCCCTCCGCGCAACAGCGGGTGCGGCTGGCAATCATCGCGGCCCTTGAGAAAAAGCCCGCCGACTTTGCCGCGTTCCTGCGGCTGATGGAGGAGTCCGGCTTTGCCGTTAAGCGCGGGCGGGGCGGCGTGGTGTCGTTCCTCGCGCCGGGGCAGGACAAGTACACCCGGCTCCGGGCATCCACCCTCGGCGCGGGCTTTGACCCCGAGGACATCCGGGCAGTTATCGCTGGGGAGCGGTCCCTCCCGGAGCTCCCCAAGGACGCGCCGCCCCCGCCCCGGCAGGTGGGCCTTATCGTTGACATTCAACAGCGCATGGCCGAGGGCAAGGGCCCCGCTTATGAACGCTGGGCCAAGGTCTACAATCTGAAACAGATGGCCGCCGCCCTCCAGTTTCTGCAGGAGAACAATCTCACCGACTATGACGAGCTGGCGGCAAAGACCACGGCGGCGGTTGACCGGGCCCACACGCTGGCCGGGGAGCTCCAGACCACCGAGGCCGCCCTCTCCAAAGTCTCCGGGCTCATGGGGGCCGTGGTGGACTATGCCAAGGCCCGGCCCGTGTTTGACAACTACAAGGCGGCCCGGTATTCAAAAAAATATCTTGCCGAGCACGAGGCGGAGCTTGCCACCTACCGGGCGGCGCGGGCCGCTATGAATGAATTGCTGGGCGGTGAAAAGCTCCCCAAAATGGACGCGCTGAAAAAACAGCGGCGGGAGCTGGCGGATAAGAAAAAGGCCCTCTATGCCGAGTATAGGCAGGCCCAGCGGGATATGCGGGAGGCCGTGGCTGTCAAGGCCAACATCGACCATCTGCTCGGACTGACGGACGGGCGAGACGATAAGGAACAGACGCGATAGCGGCGGTGACGCAGCCAATCTCTTTGGGACATTTTGTCCCAAAGAGCCGGGTTTGGGGAGGCTCCCCAACAAGCATTTTTGCGGGCCCCAGCCCAGCAAAAATTTCGGAGTGTGGCCACACCCGAATTGCTTGCCGTTTGTGCGCTCCCCTATACATGGCGCAAAAAAACGGAGGTCGCGCTTTTCCTTACGCTCCCTCCGTCTCTCTGGCTTTTCTGATACCCTCTGCGGCTCCCTCTATGATGATAAGCTCCTTTTCGTCCATTCCGTTCAGCATCCGGTCAATATGTTTCCGGCGCTCACTCTCGCCGCCCAGCTTGTCCGGGTAGAAAAATTCATCTACGGAAATATCAAAAAGGGTAACGAGTTTGTAAAAGGCATTGAGGCTGGTGTGCTGACCCCGGTTCTCAATATACATGATGGAGCGAGGGGTGAGATCTACAAGCTGGGCCAGGTGCTCCTGCGTCCAGCCTTTGGCTTTTCGTCTGCGCTTGATTTCTTGGCCCAGGGCATGACAGTCCAGGCGCTTTTCATATTGGTACATTCTCACATCACCCCTATATTATTTTACATTTCGGGGCGGAATATGAGAACGAAATATAATTTTATGTTTTAGTAGTATTTTGTTTCGTGCTCTTTTCTTGTTTGCGGGCTTGACAAAAGTACAACGCTATGTTATATTTTTAATGTCAACACGGCGTTATACATTAAGGAGGAAAGAAACATGGTGCAACAACTATCAGATGCCGAACTTGAAATTATGAAAATCGTGTGGGGGAACCCGGAGGAGGTGACATTGTTCCCCTATATCATGGATGGACTGGCGGCCAAAGGAAAACCGTGTCAAAAGAATACATTGATTGTCCTTTTGTCGCGGCTGATTAACAAGGGTTTTCTAAGTGCTAAAAAAATTGGACGGCGCAACGAATATACAACACTGGTTTCAGAAATGGAATATCAGACGGCACAAACAAAAAATTTCTTGGATAAAATCTACGAGGGAAATGCAAGTGGACTGGTTTCTAATTTGATTTTAGGTGATTTGCTGGCAGACGAGGAATATGAAGAACTGAAAAAGCTGCTGGAGAAAGGAAACGGGCAACAATGAACGTAGCTCTGAAAATCTTCCTGTCTATGTCCTTTTCTGGTGGATTGCTTATTTTGGCTCTGCTTTTGGGAAAACGGTTTTTGAAAGATAAAATCAGCCGACAATGGCAGTATTACATTTGGCTGATTGTTCTTTTACGGCTACTGCTCCCGTTCGGGCCGGAAGTAAGTCTGATGGGAAAGGCATATCAAGCTGTCGATCAGGTAATATCCCAAGCCACTCCTTTACCGCTACAACAGCATCCCTCACAAAATGCTCCAGGCGACAATTTTATTCCCACTGTTGGGACGGAGCAACACAATGAACTTGTGAATAGCCCGGCAGATGATATAACGACTGTCCACCCATTTCAAAATATTGGGATAATGCTGATAAATTATATCTGGCTGGTTTGGCTGGTGGTTGCGCTGGGGTTTCTGATACGAAAAATAACAATCTATCAGGGCTTTATGCGGTATATCAATGCTGGATTGACCCCCATTTCTGACATTGAACGGTTAGATGAACTTTCTATTGTTGCGGAGCAATTAGGTACCAAAAAGCCGATTGAATTATGTGTTAATCCGCTGGTTTCTTCCCCGCTGTTGATTGGCTTTTTCCATCCATGTATTGTACTGCCCAGCGCGGATATTTCCGAAAAGGATTTTCGGTGTATAGTGCTACATGAACTGACACATTACAAACGGTATGATATGTTCTATAAATGGCTGGTTCAAATTACTGTCTGTCTGCATTGGTTTAATCCCCTTGTGCATCTTATGAGCCGGGAAATTATCAAGGCTTGCGAGTTTTCTTGTGATGAGGCTGTCCTTGCAAAAATGGGATATGACAACGCGCAGGATTATGGGAAAACTTTACTTGATGCTATGGCGGCAGTCGGAAAATACAAGGAGTCTCTTGGTGCTGTTACATTAAGTGAAAACAAACAATTATTGAAAGAGAGGTTAGGGGCAATTATGAATTTGAAGAAAAGGTCAAAAGTAATTCAACTTCTGACAGGTTTACTGACACTGTGCATTACCTTTGGAGCATCCTTTGTTGGCGTTTATTCTGTCGCGGCAGCCACAGAAGCTACTCCCCAAACACCAACGCAAGCCAATGTTTCTACGTCCGAATATATTACGGTTGATTTCAGTGGTATTTCCATAACTGGGCAAGGCCCTGTGGGTGTGGATATTGTTAGAACAAGTGAGTCCGAAGTAACGTTTGAATATTTGAACATGGAGCATCCGGAAAATTGTGTAACAAGCGCAAAGATTGTAAACGGTATTATGCAAATTACGGTTACTCATTCTTCACCAGATGGTATAAATGTGGACTTTGGAGCTGAACCTCAAAACATTGTCCGCATTTATATACCTGATGCTGTGTATTCTCAATTTGATATTACATCAGAACAAATGGTGTTACATATGCAAGACTTTAATGCACCCGTTCATGTAACTTCAAAACAAGCTGGCTTTTCACTGATAGATACCAATATATCACGAGGAGTATATGATATTGAGGTAACTTCCGGCCCACTCTATATTGAGGCTGATATAGTCCTAAAAGATATTACGGCTAACGTAGACAATGGCCCTTTGACAGTGTGTTTCAATGAGGAACCTACAAACCTCTATTTAGATACAACAAATTGTGGCCCAGGATGGATAGAACGTCCGGTAAACTGGCCTGCAATTTATCAAGTAGGAAATGGAACCCCGAAATTGATCCTTAGCAATTATGGGCCAGCAACGATTAAGATTGCCGATAAGTAAAAAGTATTTTAGCAACACAAAAATAAAAATCACCGCCCAACGGTAAATAAAAAAACCGTTGTTGCGGCGGCTGATTATCTGCGCGCCAAAACAAAATACAGTAGCCTAACGGCGGTTTTGAAATAACAAATTTCAAGCCGCCGTTTTCTTTTGAAAAATAGAATACGGAGGGTGTATTAAAGTCACCCATTTTTAAGGACACGGCGGTATCCGGGAGGTATCGTTGTGTCCTTTTTTATCTGCACTCAACTTAATTTGTTAAAAAAAGTTTAGCCCCTCCACCGGGTTACTCTGGCCATCAACACGAAATTTGTAAGTACATAAAGAACTGCGTCATTTCATGCGCCCGCACAGTACAACGCTGTGCGGGCGTTGTCGTTTCTTGTCGGCTCCACTTTGGGACAAACAGTCCCAAGGTGCGGGGCGGCTCCCCCGGGTGTCGCTCCCCGCCGCCCTCCATATCGTTTCCCGGCAACCCAACCACAAAAACAATATGGAGGTACATACAATGACTATCATCAACTTGCGCGACTTTTACTACTGGTACACCCAGGATGAATATATTGAGGTTTCTGACGATGTGGCCGAGGCGCTCCGAGCCAGCGTCCGCTATGAGGCGGCCTATACCGAGCGGGCCCGCTACAACAAGGCGTACTATTCCTTGGATGCGGATGACGGCATTGAGTATTCCGCCTGCCTGCACGAGCTCACCCCGGACGAGGTTCTGGAGCTCAAGGAGCGGTTCTGCCGTCTGTGGAACGCGCTGAACAGCCTGCCGGAAACCCAAGGCCGGAGGGTGGATGCTCACTTTATCCTCGGCATGACCTACCGGGAGATTGCCAAAGCCGAGGGCGTGGATAAGAGCGCGGTGCGGCGCTCCGTTCTCAGCGGCATCGCACAGATGAAAAAATATTTGAGAAAAAATCCGTGATTGCCGTCTCCATTTGCTCCATTTTTCTGGTGGTATATGAGAGGAAGTTTTTTCTTCTCTACAACTGAATAGCGGGCGGCCCTGGGTGAACGTGGGGAGCCGGGCGGCGGGTGCGCTGGGACTTCTCCCACGGGAGGACAAGCGACCAACACCACCGCCGCAAGTGGGGAGATTGCCAACCCCACGGCCACGATCCGCGAGGGACAAGCTGGCCGCTTGCCGCTTGGGGCCGCCGCACAAAACAAGGGAACGCCGGGCCGCTACCTGCTGTCTTTTGACGGGCCGAACATACGGGCCCGGCGTTTCCTCTTTCAAACAAGTTTGAGACAATTTGTCCCGAGTGGGGACAGGCCAAAGGGCAGCACTTTCGCGGTGCTGTCCTTTCGCGTTTCCCCACAACCCAAAACGCAAAAGGAGGTTTTACCGTGAGACTGACCGCACAAGAACTGGAACAAATGAAAAGCGTGAACATCGGCGCGGTGAGCGCGGATGCGCTGGCTGACGTGAGCGGTATGGCCTTTGACCGCACCCTCCCCCGGGAGGAGCGGCTGGCCCGGTTTGTGAAACGGGCCGTCAATCCCTACTGCTTCAGCGTGGGCGGCGTGGGCGTAAAAATCGAATTTGCCGAGGGCGGCCCCTCCCTGCAGGAGACGCTGACCGCCTTTCTTATCCGGCAAAAGAGCGGGCTGTAACTGCTGTTGCGGCCCGTTCCTACTTCGAGACAAAATGTCCCGAGGCATCGACATCCTTGTTGATTGCCCCGGACAGAGTTATAATATAAGTGTAATGTGATAGGGAAGGAGGAACAATGGCACGAACAAAAAACAGAGGGTATCAGCAGACTTTGACCCCTATCTATACGGCCCGGCTCTGGAAAATGGGCGGCTACATCCGGCTTTCCCGAGAGGATTTACAGAAAATCAACCGGGGGCTTGACGATAGCAACAGCGTGAAAAACCAGCGTGACATACTCAACGATTTTCACTTCAACCATGCGGAAGAATTTGAAAGCTACACCGAGTATGTGGATGACGGCCACACGGGAACCGATACGGAGCGCGAAAGTTTCCAGCGGCTCTTGGGGGATGTAATGAGCGGGAAAATCAACTGCGTTGTGGTGAAAGACCTTTCCCGTTTCGCCCGGAATTATAGCGATGCCGGAAGTCTGATTGATAACCTTTTTGTGCAGATGGGCGTCCGCTTTATCAGCTTGGCCGAGGGCGTGGATAGCTACCTAAACCCGGACAGCGTGAATAGCATCATCGTTCCGATAACAAATGTAATGAACGACCAGTATTGTTATCAGACCTCAAAGAAAATCCGGCAGGTTTTCGATTACAAGCGGCGCAACGGCCAGTACATAGGCTCTTTTGCTCCCTACGGCTACATAAAAGACCCCAAAGACAAGCACCAGCTAATCGTTGACCCGGAGGCCGCTGAAACCGTCAAAAAGATATACGAGATGTGCCTGCAAGGTACGGCCAAACTTCAAATTGTGATGTATCTGAACGACCACGGCATACCCAGCCCCACGGCATACAGAAAGCTAAAGGGCCTGCCCTACTCCCCGGCTATATCGGACGCTCCCATGTGGGGGAACAAGATTATAACGGATATTCTCAGAAATCCTATTTACACCGGGGATTTAGTACAAGGCCGCCGCCGGGTGAAAAGCTACAAGGTACACCAGATTGAGGCTGTGCCGGAGGAAGAATGGGTGCGCGTCCCCGATACCCACGAGGCCATCATCACCCACGAAACCTTTGACCGGGTGCAGGAACTTCTGAAACGTGACACCCGGACGGCCCCTAAAAAGCGGGAGCTCCATTTATTCAGCGGTTTTCTGAGGTGCGCTGACTGCGGCAAGGCTGTGACCCGGAGCCAGAGCGGGAAGAATGTTTATTATTCCTGCTCCACTTACAAGAAACGCTCCCGGACAGCCTGCACCATGCACTCTATCAAACACAACCGTCTGGAGGCCGCTGTTCTGTTTGCCATCCAGTATCAAGTGAGCACTGCCGTTTCCTACTCGGAAATAGTAGCCCATATCAATGCGGCCCCGCTGAAAAAAAGTCAATCCCACCGCCTTAACGACCAGATTGCCGCAAAGGAAAAGGAATTGACGAAAATCACCCGCTACAAGCAGTCACTGTATCAAGACTGGAAAGACGGGGAAATCTCCCAGCAGGAATACCGGGAAATGAAAGCCGATTATGAACGGCAGGCCGCTGGGCTCTCGGATTTGCTGGCCCGGCTGACGGCTGAACGGAAAGAGCTCTCAAACGGCGTTGACCAGCAGCATCCCGCGCTGGTAGCCTTTGCGAAATATCAGAACATCGAAAAGCTGACCCGCGAAATTCTGATTGAGCTGGTAGACCATATCAAGGTTTACGAAAACGGCAATATCAGTGTTCACTTTAAGTTTGCGGACGAGTTCCGCCGGATTGCCGAGTATATTGAAATCAACACCACTGACACCGCCGAGGCGGGCTGACCCCCGCCAAAGCATAAAATCCTTTTGACAGTGTGTTTTCCTAATAAAACGCAATCTTATTGGGGGTGTGAAAGCAAGTGAAAATTGATAAAAAGTCTCCTTGTTTCAGACTTGTATTTGTGCTGTTTCCTCTATATAATTAAGAGCATGATTGGAGGAATGGATATGACATGATGTTGGGGGCAAAAGGTATTTTGCCCCCTTTGATACCGGATTGCTCCGCACTTTGTACTCCCGCAATCCTCAAAAACATTCAAAATCCGCCCTGATCGGGCTGCTTTTTCATGTTTTTGGCGGGTCCCAAGGTCAAAAATCCTCTTGCAAGCAAGCTTGCATCGGATTTTCGACCTTTTGACCCTGGTATCATGACATTACAGCAATTAAAATATATGATAACAGTAGCGGAAAAAGGTTCTATTACAGAGGCAGCAAAAGAATTGTTCATTTCACAGCCAAGTCTTTCCGGGGCAATCAAAGAGGTGGAGAATGAAGCCGGGATTATCATTTTTAACCGCTGCCGGGCGGGCGTTGCATTGACTACGGAAGGTATGGAGTTTTTGGGATATGCACGTCAGGTAGTGCAGCAGATGGAGCTTCTGGAATCCCGGTACATAGATAATCAGCCAGAAAAGCAGAGGTTTTGTATCTCCACACAGCATTATACATTTGCTGCCAATGCTTTTGTGGAACTGGTGCAGCAGCTCGGCCAGGAAAGATACGAGTTCATTTTGAACGAGGCACAGACCTATCAGATCATTATGGATGTCAGGAACCGCTTTAGCGACCTTGGGTTACTCTATCTCAGTAAGGCAAATGAAAATGTATTGATGAAAGTTTTTGAAGAGTATAATCTGAATTTTCATGAGCTGTTTACGGCGACTCCACATGTGTTTCTGCGGAAAGGCCATCCGCTGGCGGATCAGGAGAAGATCAGCCTGGAAGACCTGAAACCATATCCAAGGCTGAACTTCGTGCAAGGGGCTTATGAATCTTCTAATTTTGCGGAGGAATTATTCAGTAATGAGATTGCGGAAAAGAGCATCAGGATCAGTGACCGTGCTGCTATCGTGAATTTTATGATCGGACTGGATGGTTATACCATTTCAAGCGGTATTTTCCCCAGATATCTCCATGGGGATTCCATCATTTCTATTCCTTTGGAAAGGGATGAAACCATGCGGATCGGATATATCCTGAATAAAGACAGGGAATTATCCCGGCTGGGTGAGATTTATGTAGAAGCACTGAAACAGTATCAAAAAGATTGAAACATAGGTTCAGCCTATGTTTTAACATAAGTAATCAGTATTACCTATCATATGGCATTCCGCTGTACAATCGTAAGTGGAAGGAGGCGTTATTATGCTAGTATAGCAGACAATAAATAGCTCATAGTTTTGCATTTACGCCATTTATTGATAATCCGTTGATAAAGCAATACAAATATTATGAGTTGCTTTATGAACGATGTACTAGTACATCAAATAATTAATAACGCATAGTTTATAAAGTATGTTATAATATCATTATAAAAAGTCAAATGGAGGCATAATG
>QXXC01000045.1 GCA_009911305.1 Clostridiaceae bacterium
GATGATAGAAATATAGTCTATTGTCACACACTTTGCCCTTACAGTCGAGGTACGCACTATCTACCGTTTACGTAGCAGAGAACGACAGGACGCAAAAAAGCCGCTTACTCTTAATAAATCAATAAGAATAAGCGGCTCTGTGATGTGCCTTAGACATATTCAATTTTCATTCTCTTTACTGGTGCGTTTACAACCTTGAATATCAGCTCATCAACGCAATCTGTATATCTGCCTTGCTGTATGAGCTGATTTTTTAATTCTACAAGGCTATGTAACAGGAGTTTTCTTTCTTCACTATCCACATATAAATGATTTTTCTTTTCTCTCATAATCAACACCAACCCTTTTTGATTTCATTATACAGAGAAATAACAAGCCAATCAAAGGTACGATTCAGACTAAAAAATAAGCGTACCACTATTTCTAATGATACGCTTATCATAATTCATTCTCTAATCAAGGTCGATATAAACGGTTACATTCGTTTCTCTCCATTGATTTTTCCTTACATACTGTCCGTTAGCCTTTCGGTAAGCTGCCGCCTGCTCGAAAGATAGCGGTAATTCAAAGGAAAGAGAACTCCTACCTACTTTGTATAGCCGCCTGCGCCGCCGCCAGCCGTGCGATCGGCACGCGGAACGGTGAGCAGGATACATAGTTTAAGCCAACCTTATGGCAGAACTCCACAGAGGACGGATCGCCGCCGTGCTCGCCGCAGATACCGCACTTTAAGTCAGCGCGGGCCGCGCGGCCGTTCTTAACCGCCATCTCCACCAACTGGCCTACGCCTGTCTGATCAAGCCTTGCGAACGGATCGGACTCATAGATCTTGGCCTTGTAGTAGGAATCCAGGAACTTGCCGGAGTCATCGCGGGAAAAGCCGAAGGTCATCTGTGTTAAATCGTTTGTACCAAAGGAGAAGAATTCCGCCTCCTCAGCGATCGCGCCTGCGGTCAGGGCCGCGCGCGGAATCTCGATCATGGTGCCGATGTGGTACTGCATGTCAGAGTTCTTTTCCTTCTTCACCTGCTCTGCAACCTCTACCACAACATCCTTAACATACTTGAGCTCCTTCTTCTCGCCAATCAGCGGGATCATGATCTCAGGAACGATGTCATAGCCGCACTCTTCCTTCACCTCGATGGCAGCCTCCATAACGGCTCTTGTCTGCATCTTGGCAATCTCCGGGTAAGTGACAGCCAGACGGCAGCCGCGGTGGCCCATCATCGGGTTAAACTCATGCAGGTCGTCGCATTTCTTCTTTACATCCTCTAACTTAAGGCCCATGTCGGAAGCCAGCTCCGCCATCTCCTCCTCTGTGTGGGGCACGAACTCGTGCAGCGGCGGATCCAGGTAGCGGACGGTCATCGGACGGCCCTCAAGCGCCTTGTACATCGCCTTGAAATCGCCCTTCTGGAACGGGATCAGCTCGTTTAATGCTTCCTCTCTCTGCTCTACTGTGTCGGAAAGGATCATCTTGCGGATCTTCGGAATACGGTCCGCCTCAAAGAACATGTGCTCCGTACGGCAGAGGCCGATGCCCTCAGCGCCCAGCTTTACTGCGTTGGCCGTGTCAGCCGGCGTGTCGGCGTTCGTGCGCACCTTTAAGGTCCTAAAGCTGTCCGCCCAGTCCATGATTCTCTTGAAGTTTCCGCCCACGGAAGCCTCCTGGGTCCTGATATCGCCCTTGTAAATCTTACCGGTCGTGCCGTCCAGGGAAATGTAGTCGCCCTCATGGAAGGTGTATCCGCCCAGTGAGAACTCCTTTGCCTCCTCGTCAATCTTGATCTCGCCGCAGCCGGATACGCAGCAGGTGCCCATGCCGCGCGCCACAACAGCCGCGTGGGAGGTCATGCCGCCGCGCACGGTTAAGATACCCTGGGACGCATGCATGCCCTCGATATCCTCCGGGGATGTCTCCAGACGAACCAGAATCACTCTCTCGCCCTTGCCGCCGATTCCGGCCTCCTTGGCTTCCTCCGCCGTGAAGCAGACTTTACCTGCCGCCGCGCCCGGGGATGCCGGAAGAGCCTGGCCGATCACCTCGCCGGCCTTTAAGGCTTCGGGATCAAAGGTCGGGTGCAGAAGCTGATCCAGGGACTTCGCCTCGATCCTGCAGACCGCCTCCTCCGGCGTGATCATTCCTTCGTCTACCAGATCGCAGGCAATCTGAATCGCAGCCGGAGCCGTCCTCTTGCCGTTACGCGTCTGTAAGAAATAGAGCTTTCCTTCCTCAATCGTAAATTCCATATCCTGCATGTCGCGGAAATGGTTCTCAAGCTTCATGGCCAGATCCATGAACTGCCCGTAGCACTCCGGCATATCCTTCTCAAGCTGGCTGATCGGCTGCGGTGTGCGCACGCCGGCAACCACGTCCTCGCCCTGTGCGTTGATTAAGTATTCGCCGAAAATACCCTTTGCGCCGGTGGAGGGGTTGCGAGTAAAGGCAACGCCTGTGCCGGAGGTCTCGCCCTTATTTCCGAATACCATGGTCTGAACGTTTACAGCCGTGCCCCAGTCGCCCGGAATGTCGTTCATACGGCGGTAAACAATGGCGCGCGGATTGTCCCAGGAACGGAACACGGCCTTCACAGCGCCCATCAGCTGATCCTTCGGCTCCTGCGGGAAATCCTCGCCGTTCATGGCCTCTTTGTACACGGCCTTGAACTTCTGCGCAAGCTCCTTCAAATCCTCTGCCGTCAGCTCCGTGTCGAAATGTACGCCCTTGGTCTCCTTCATCTCGTCGATGATCTTCTCAAAGTAGGACTTCGGAACCTCCATTACAACGTCGGAGTACATCTGGATAAATCTTCTGTAGGAATCATATGCAAATCTCGGGTTTCCCGTCTTCTTTGCAAAGCCTTCCACAGCAACGTCGTTTAAGCCAAGGTTTAAGATCGTGTCCATCATACCGGGCATGGATGCGCGCGCTCCGGAGCGGACGGATACCAGAAGCGGATCCTCGGTATCGCCGAATTTCTTTCCGTTTACGCCCTCTAACCAGGTCAGTGCCTCAAAAATCTGGCTCTGAATCTCCTCTGTGATCTGCTTGCCGCTGTTGTAGTATTCCGTGCAGGCCTCTGTCGTCACTGTAAAGCCCTGCGGAATCGGCATGCCCAGGTTAGTCATCTCAGCCAGATTGCAGCCCTTGCCGCCGAGAAGGTTTCTCATCGCAGCGCTGCCTTCCTCGAACTTATAAACCCATTTTGCCATACGTTTTCTTCCTCCTAATGTTCGTTATGTTTCCGTTTGCAAACTTTGACGGACAGCTTTCAATATGCCCCTGACAGAGGCTGTCCATCGTGAATATTATAACATAAACTGTTGGGGAGTAAAGGGGTTTTATTGAATTATTTCCAAATTTTGTTACGCTTTGCGGCCCGCGGATCAACCGGGACGGATGAAGCGCTATTCTCTCCGCTCCAGATCCCTCTGAATCATCTCAAGATAATGGACCAGCACATCCCTCTGCCGCCCAATCCTCCAGGAGCGGTCCATTTCGTCATATGTAAAACTTTTCCTGCCCCCGCTCTGCATGCGGCTCCAGAAGCCGTAGAGCTCGTCAAACGGGATATAGTAGATTTCATCCTTTGCCGTCCAGTGCAGGACAATGAAGGAAATCCCCCCCTGCTCTTCAAATTCCTTCATAAAACGAACCTGATGCTCATGGACGTTCTGGAGCGGAAAGGTGGTTACAGCGCATTCCTTTGCGTCAAAGCACACAGGGATTCCCTGGACAGCCCCAATGTAATCCACGGTGCTCTTCTGGTCAAAATAGGCCAGCGTGATGTGTCTCGTCTCTTTGTCAATTGCAATCGGGGTGATCGGGGTAGGGACCTTCTGGATAAGGGCCAGCCTGCGCTCCCGGTAGACCTCGTTGCTGTGGTTAATCATATCCTCCAGTGTGGAGCCGCGCAGGCCCCGGCTGTTCCATGTGCCCATGTGTCATCCTCCCGCAGCTTTTTAAGACCTGTCCCAAAAAGCCCTACATAAGCGGCGCAAACAGCCGCAGAGCCTTTCCCGCAAAGCGTTTTATAAGCGGATAGCTCCTGCAGGCGGCCAGCGTAATCTCCTCACATTTCAAAAGCGTTTCCTGCATATCGCGCTCCACCTCCAGAACCACAGGGTTCTGGCAGAAATACGCAGCGCACTCAAAGTGCAGGTACAGGCTCCTGTAATCCAGGTTAATGGTCCCCACCACCGCTTCCTCGTCATCGCACACAAACATCTTGGCATGCACGAAGCCCGGCGTATACTCAAAGATCCGCACCCCGGCCTTCAAAAGCTCCTCGTAGTAGCTCCTTGCCAGCAGATAGGCATAGATCTTGTCCGGTATATGGGGCATGATAATCACTGTCTCCACTCCGCGCTTGGCCGCATACTTCAGGGCTGCCAGCGTGATATCGTCCAGAATCAGGTAGGGCGTCATGATATGCACATACCGCCTCGCATGGCCCAGGATATCCAGGTACACCTGTTCCCCCACATTTTCCCCGTCCAGGGGACTGTCCGCGTAGGGCATCACAAACCCCATTCCGTCCGTCTCATACGGACGCGGGGATGTTCCCGGACCGGAATGTTCTTCACACGGCGCTTCGCCCGGATAAAGAAAGCGGCCGTACTCCTCCTTCCCGCATTCCGTCACGCCCCACAACTGCAGGAACATCATCGTAAAGCTCTGGGCCGCAGGGCCCTTCACCATAACCGCCGTATCCTTCCAGTGTCCGAAGCGGGCCCTGCGGTTGATATACTCATCCGCCAGGTTCACGCCGCCCGTAAAGGCCGTATGCCCGTCGATCACGCAGATTTTGCGGTGGTCGCGGTTGTTCTGGTAGCTGGATAAGGCCGGCTTCATGGGGGAAAACATCTTGCAGCGGATCCCCTTTTTCTCAAGCTCCTGCGGATAGGAATACGGCAGCAGCACCAGGCTGCACATCCCGTCGTACATAAAACGGACCTCCACGCCCGCCTTTGCCTTCTCCTCCAGGATCGCCAGGATCGAATCCCACATCACGCCCCGCTCCACAATAAAATATTCCATAAAAATGAATACTTCCGCCTTTTTCAGCTCCTCCAGAAGCGCCGGGAAAAAATCATCCCCCAGCGGGAAATACTTCGCCTCTGTCCCGCTGTAAATCGGGTACCTTCCATACCGGTTCATATACCGGACCAGATTGCCCCCGCCCGCATTTAAACGGTTATACGATTCCTCAGTCTCCGGATCCTGAGAAAGAAGGGGGGCCGTCTCCTCCTGAAGCTCCCCGATCCGGCGGTTAATCAGCCATGTGCCGGGCTGCATCTTCAAAAACAGATAAAACAGCGTGCCAAACACCGGAATGACAAGGATGGGAACCACCCAGGACAGCTTGATGCTGCTGTTTTCCTCATCGCTGATGATATAGATCAGCACCGCCACGCTCAGCGCGGCCGAGCCCCCGAACAGAACAACCATGTACTCCTTCAGCCAGTCAAAGGCAGACAGAAGAAACAGGATCTGGAGCGCCAGAAACAGAGCGCCGAACGTCGTCCGGCCAAACAGGAAGCGCAGCGCTCCCTTCATCTTTTTTAATATCGTCTGATTCATTGTCCTTCCCTCCCTGCCTGCCTGCCGGACTTAGAGCGGCTCTCCTACTCCAGCGCCTGGCGGATATCCTCCACAATGTCCTCCGCGTTCTCAATGCCCACGCTCAGCCGGATCATCGCCGGATCCACACCGGCCTCCACGAGCTGTTCGTCCGTGAGCTGGCGGTGCGTATGGCTGGCCGGGTGGAGCACGCAGGTGCGGGCGTCCGCCACATGGGTCACAATCGCGGCCAGTTTCAGCCTGTCCATAAACACAGCCGCAGCCTCCCTGCCTCCCTTTAAGCCAAAGGAAATCACGCCGCATGTCCCGTCCGGCATGTATTTGCGGGCCAGCTCATAGTACGGATCACCCTCCAGCCCGGGATATTTCACCCACGCCACATCCTCTCTGCCCTTTAAAAAGTTCGCAACTCTCAGCGCGTTCTCACAGTGCCTTGGCATGCGCAGATGCAGCGTTTCAAGGCCGATATTTAAAAGAAAGGCGTTCTGCGGCGCCTGGATCGAGCCCAGATCGCGCATCACCTGCGCCGTGGCCTTTGTTATATACGCCGCCTTTCCGAATTTCTTCGTATAAATCACCCCGTGATAGGAGTCATCCGGCGTGGTCAGGCCCGGAAACTTCTCCGCATGGGCCTCCCAGTCAAAATTTCCGCTGTCCACAATACAGCCGCCCACGGTCATGGCATGCCCGTCCATATATTTCGTCGTCGAATGCGTCACGATATCCGCGCCCCACTCAAAGGGCCTTAGATTGACCGGAGTGGCAAACGTGTTGTCCATGATCAGCGGTACGCCGTGCCGGTGCGCCAGATCCGCGAATTTCTCAATATCCAGCACGACCAGGGCCGGGTTCGCTATCGACTCCCCGAACACACACTTCGTATTCGGCCGGAACGCCTTTTCAATCTCCTGTGCCGGCGCGTCGGGATCCACCAGCGTCACCTCTATCCCCATCTTTTTCATGGTCACTGCAAAGAGATTCGAGGTGCCGCCGTACAGCGTCGAAGCGCAGACAAAATGGTCGCCCGCGTTGCAGATGTTGAATACCGCATAAAAATTTGCAGCCTGGCCCGAGGAGGTCAGCATCGCCGCCGCGCCGCCCTCCAGCTCGCGGATCTTATCCGCCACCGTATCGTTCGTCGGGTTGGCCAGCCTGGTGTAAAAATATCCGTTTTCCTCCAGATCAAACAGACGGCCCATCTGCTCGCTGGTTGAATATTTGAACGTCGTGCTCTGATAAATCGGCAGTATCCTTGGCTCCCCGTTCCCCGGCTGCCAGCCGCCCTGGATACAGATCGTCTCAATGGAACGCTTATTGCTCATTGTAAACCTCCTTAGACCATACTGTGCGCCGCATCGGCGCGTACATAAAAAAATCCCCTGATTCACAATAAAATCAAGGGATTCTCTATCGGGGTAACAGGATTTGAACCTGCGACCTCTCGGCCCCCAGCCGAGCGCGCTACCAAACTACGCCATACCCCGTGTTCATTACCATATTATAGCAGAAAAAATAAAAAATGCAAGCCTGTTTTTCATTTTAATTTTCTGGAAAATTTTTTTCTAAAAAGCATTGACTTTTTTTAAATTAATGATATAATGTATTTCAGTGCAGATATGGTTCATCGGTAGAACGCTAGCTTCCCAAGCTGGAAAGGCGGGTTCGACTCCCGTTATCTGCTTTTTATTTTTTTAACCCTTTAGACGGGACTCCGTCTAAAGGGTTTTTTCTGTACAGGGGCCGCATGGGCGGATAAAACAGATATTGCTGAAAAGCGGACAGCTATAGCGCCGCACATAGTCCTCATATTCGGCAATCCGGATATAATACATCCTTCCCCAGGACGAGATCCGCAGCCATTCGCCGGCAATGCCGGTCACGATGACATAGTGCGCCCTGGTCCTGGCCGCAGGCAGCATGGTTTCATCCGCCGCCTCCCGGTACAGCGTCAGGCCCTCCTTTCCCCAGAACCTGGGAAAATGGGGGCCTGCTGACAGGATAACCGGGATATCCTGCCTGAGCATTTCTGCTATGGAGTAAAGCAGCCGTCTGTGCGGGAGCCCCCATTTTGCCCGGTACGGGCTCTTCTGCCTCCGGAAGATGATGTTAAAGCCTATGGAGAGAAACCACCCCGGCATCCCAAAGCCCGGGATGATCGGGAAATGCCGCCTGAGCGCCGCCACATGCCTCCCATACTCTTCAAACGTGAGCTCCCGCGCCGCCTCTTCCCGGGACGCCGCGTCCCCGCTCCCCTCTCCCGCCTGCGCGGGGCGGCTTACATATAATAATACATCTGCCGCCCCGATCAGACCGCACCCATAGTCGCGGACCGTCTTCTCCTCAAACCATTCCTGGCTCCCGCCAAAGGAGAGTCCTTCCGGACGGCGGATGCAGATATATGGGCGGGACAGTTTTACGTTGTATTCCATGTACTCCTTCTCCTCTTCGTATGTTTACGCCGCCGAAATCGCCCGGGCCTTCTCTGAACAGCTCCCGGTCAGCGGCTCATTTTGTCAAATTCCACGTTAAAGGCATAAAAATTCTTGCGGTCAAGCTGATCCTGAAGGTTGCGCATCGCTTCGCCGAAACGCTGGAAATGGACGATCTCCCGCTCTCTCAAATACCGGATCGGATCGCAGACATCCGGATCCTTTACGACGCGGAGGATATTTTCGTATGTGCTTCTGGCTTTTTGCTCTGCTGCCATATCCTCATACAGATCCGTAATCGCATCTCCCTTGGACTGGAATTCACAGGCATTAAAGGGGATCCCGCCCGCCGCCTGAGGCCAGATCCCGGCCGTATGGTCAATATAATAGGGGCCCAGTCCGGACTCTGCTATCTGCTCCGCGGTCAGCCCCCGCGTAAGCTGCTGGATAATCGCCGCCACGATCTCCATGTGGGCCAGTTCCTCTGTACCTGCAGGCGAACCGATATGGCCTCCAAACATGCTGCGGTTCACATGCAGTGCCATAAACGCAACGACGTATGCAGGCCATGAACAGCAGCTACCCCCCCCCCCGATCATGCAGCCAGAGCCGGCTTCCATATCCATCAGGAACCCGTAGAAAACCGCCGGCGCTTAGCGAGGTCTTTTCGGGCTTAGCGTCCGCTGCGCTTTTCTCCGAGCGGAAGCGGGATTCCTGATGGATATGGAAGCCGGCTCTGGCGTCCCTCTCGCCATCATCCGCGGCCCGCAATACTCCCCTTCACTCAAGTTCATAACATTATGTAATCCCGGCGCCTAAATACTTTCAAAATTCATACAATCCCTCTGGACATTATCCCATATTATGTGTATAATCACCTTAACGTTTCCCATATATAGGAAATTGTGCATCATGATCAGTCTTCCGCCCACGGACGGACTCTGATAAAGCAATCAAACAGGAGGCATCAAATCATGAGATATGAATTGACAAAGGATCTCGAAACAGGGAACACTACCATTGACAATGAGCACCGTGAGCTCATCAAAGCCGTCAACCAGCTTTTAGAAGCCTGCAGCAAGGGACAGGGCCGCGCTTCGATGGATCCCACGATCAGATTCCTGAACAACTATGTGGAACAGCATTTTTCACACGAGGAACAGCTCCAGCAGCAGAACCGTTATCCCGGCTTTGTCCCCCACAAAGCGTTCCACACCCAGTACAAGAAGACGCTGCGCGACATTACATCCAATATATCGCAGACCGGCCCCACCGTGGCGGAGCTGGGCAAGCTCAACGGCCATATCGGCGTGCTCATCTCCCATATCCGCACAGAGGATAAGAAGCTCGGCGCCTTCTTAAAGCAGGCGTAGAAGCTTTACTACATAAACGTATAATCAACAAGCCTCCCGAAATAAACTGTTTTGGGAGGTTTTTATCTATGGAGACACAGGGCTTTGCACCAGATTTCACAGAAACGCCTGTGCTGAAGCCGGCGCAGCGCGAAGCATTTACATCCCATTTCCAGCGCAGCATCCTGCTCTCCCTGCTGTCGCACGCCATGCTGACACAGGAGCAATATGACGCCTGCCTTGGCCGCCTGTCCGGCGGGGTGGAGGACGGCGTATGAAACGCGTCGCGGCGTATTGCCGCGTATCTACGGATAAGGAGGATCAGGCCAATTCCTTTGAAAGCCAGAAACGCTATTTCAGGGAGTGCATTGAGCGCAATCCGGAGTGGGAACTGTTTAAGGTGTACGCGGATGAGGGGATCTCCGGCACCAGCACCCGGGGCCGGGACGCCTTTCAGCGCATGATCGCAGAGGCCAGGGCCGGCTCCTTTGATTTTATCGTCACAAAAGAGGTCAGCCGCTTTGCACGCAACACGCTGGATACGCTCCGGTACACCAGAGAGCTGAAAACGCTTGGCATCGGGGTTCTTTTTGTAAATGACCATATCAACACCCTGGAGCCGGATGCGGAGCTGAGGCTTACCATCATGTCCTCCATCGCACAGGAGGAAAGCAGGAAAACCTCTGAGCGGGTCAAATGGGGGCAGCGCCGCCGCATGGAGCAGGGCGTCGTCTTCGGCCATGGTCTGCTGGGCTATGACGTACACAACGGACGCCTCTGCATCAATGAGGAGGGCGCGGCGGTGGTCCGCTCTGTGTTCCGCAAATTTCTGGATGAGGGAAAGGGATCCTCTGTCATTGCCAAGGAGCTGGAGGAAGCCGGCATCCCGGCGCCGTCCCGCGCGGCCCGCTGGAGCCATACCGCGGTTCTGCGCATTCTGCGCAATGAGAAATACTGCGGCGATCTCGTGCAGAAAAAGACCTTTACCCCTGATTACCTGACCCATAAAAAGAAATATAACCGCGGCGAGGAGGCCCTCATTGCGCTGCGCGGCCACCATGAGCCGATCGTCAGCCGCGAACGCTTTTGCGCAGCGCAAAGTGAGCTGGCGCGCCGGAATCCCTCTCCCGGACAGAGCGCCAGATACAGCGGCCGCCACGCCTTCTCCGGCAAAATCGAATGCGGCCTGTGCGGCTCCCGCTTTGTCGCGCGCGTAAGAAAGCGCCGGGACGGAACGGCGAAACGCGTATGGCGCTGCCGTGAAGCAGTCTGCTGCGGCACGCGAAAGCCCTCTCCCGCCGGAGGGTTCATTGGCTGTGATATTCATCTCCAGTTAAAGGAGGAAACCATCCTTTCCATGATACGGCAGATACTCGTTTTCCTGGACATGGAAAACGCCCCGGCGGTCGTGAAACTTTTGTCAATTGTAAACGCCTCTCTGCACATGGAAAATCCCTGCCCCGGCTCCTGTCTCACCGACGCCGGGAGGCGGCTTCAGGTTTTGTCCCAAAAAAAGGCCCGGCTGCTTGAGCTGTATCTGGAGCAGGCGGTCGAAAAGAGCGAATACCTTCAAAAGATGGAGGAATTCCAAGGGGAGCAGGAACGGCTTGCATCCCAGCTGCAGGGTGAAAGGAAATGCCGGGGCGCGCAGGCAAACGAAAACGGCCGGATACCGGCTTTCATTCATCGCCTGATCACCTGCGAGGCGCAGGATGATGCGTTTTACCGCAGCCTCATTGAAAACATCTTTGTCCGGGATCCGCAGCATATCGAACTTGTCCTGCAAAAGCTCCCAATCCGGTGGGTATTTCGCAGAGGAACGGACGAATCATCCGGCGTATGATGCATAAAAGGCTGAGAGCCTGAAAGCAAAGCGGCCATATCGGCTCCTCTGTACCGATATCTGTAAGGAGGCCCTTCTGCACCTTAAACGGCATGGTATACCGCTGGGAGAGATAGCGCATCGAAGCGCCTATTTCCCCATCCGGGCCGCCGTACTGGCTCATGATAAACTGAGCCATCTTCGGATTCGGCTGGGTAATATTGACCGGATACTGTAAGCGTTTTTCATATCTCCACATAGATTATGCCTCCCCTTCCCACGGCCATCGATCGGTCAGCCATGTCCATTCATCCAAACTTTTCACTGCATCCACCATCAGAGGGCCGCACAGGGCCTCATATGCGTCCATCGCCTCCCGCCTCATGGCGACTGCCTGATGGTAATAGCTCAGCGCCTCCCTGTCGTCCGGATGGGTATCCAGGTATAAAACGGCGTCATCCATTGCGAAGCTGGCCTCGTTAAGCTGTTTCATAATCATGCGTTCATTCATCAAATGCACCTCCCCATCATAAACGGCAGATCAAGCTCCGGGAAAATGGTTCCGCGCCGGAATCCGTCTTCCATGGAGTAGGTAGACTGCCATCTCTGCATGGGAACATACCCCATTCCTACCGGAAACTGCTCCGACAGGCCGCAAAACGGCATATCCCCTTCCCCGCAGAAGCCCCCCGGCATCGCCCCGGGCTCCGGGCACATCCGCTCTCCCATTCCAAGGCACATCCCCTCCATCTGTGAAGCCTGCGCTGCGCCCGGCTGCGCCTGCAAAGACTCTGCGCCCGGCTGCATCTGCGGGGACTGCCCTGCGCCTGGCTGCATCGGCAAAGGCCTGGCTTCGGCTGCCTGCGTCTGAGGGGGCTGAATTCCCGTCATCTGTACCTGCCCGGACTGGAATCCGGCTGTCCAGGGCCGCGGGGATTTTGCTGTCTGCGCCTGTTCCGGCTGGATTCCCGTCATCTGTACCTGTGAGGGCTCCAGCCAGGGACGAATCCCGGCCGGCGGCATGTCGCAGCGCATTTCGCTGCAGCAGGACGGAGCCTGTGCTCCCAAAGGCCTGCATGACGCCTGTTCCGGAGCCGTACAGCCCATCCTGTTGAAATACATGTAATTTGAAGCGTTCATAATTACATTCACCTTTCCTTTCTGACTTATACCCTATACTATGTCAGAACGCCTTTCCGCGTGATCCCGCCCGCGCCGGCAAACGGGCAGGTAAAAGCCGCGCCGGGGCAGTTTTATGCCCCGGCGCGGCCGAGCGCTGTGCCGTAAAAATAAAACCGCCCTCTGTCATGTACAGCCATCCATGTAAACCCATGTTCCATCCGGCCAGTATTCAGACGGACGGAACACCGGACGGCTGCCGCTTCTTACAGAGATATCGGATGACATCCTTTCTTGTAATGATTCCGATAAAGCATCTGTGATCATCAAGCACCGGCACGAAATTCTGGTTTATCACCTTTTCGAGCAGATCCTCCATAGCCGCGTCCGCCAGCACCGGCTGGTTATCCTGCCGCCTGGGTATTTCCGCGATCCGGATGCGCCTCATATCCTTCTGGGAATCATACAGATTCTTAAGCCCCCACAGCAAATCTCCCTCTGTCAGTGTCCCCATGTATTTCCCCTGATGATTTAAAAGCGGCACCGCCGCATAATGATGGCTCTCCATCTTTTCCAGAGCCTCGCTTAAGGTATCATCGCAATTTATGTACGCCACCTCGCTCTTGGGCGTAAGAAAAAACAAAATATTCATGCGCTGCTTTCCTCCGCTGCCTGTGAATTACAGAGCCGCAGCCCGGCCGGACATAAGCCGCCCTGCAAACCATAATCCTCATCTACACGCGCCTGTGTCTCAAAAAAGCGCGTACATCAATAGCCAAGCTCCTGATCCACAAAGACCACTTCCACCTCCATCCCCTTTGAAGGCCTCTCAATGATCACGGTAGAACGGCAGATCCGTTCCGGGCTGCTGCAGTCATAGCATTTGTCCCCATTCGCAGCGACACACGGCGTCGCCGCCTGAAGGCGCGCCGCATTCTTCGGAGCAGCGACATTCTTTGCCCGCCACAGAGCGGTGCCGAAGCCTGTACAGATCTTATTCCTCCCGACAATAAAATATGTCTTCTCCGGCCCAAACACTGTCTGCGAAACCCGGTTCCCCGTCCCGTCAATGTTGACCAGTTCCCCCGTCTCGGATACTGCATTGGCGCTCGTTAAGTAAATCTGCGCCTCCCTGGCCTTCCTGACCGCCGCCTCCCCGGGCGTAACCCAATGCCAGATCACCTCGTTTTTCTTTTCCAGAAGCTCATAAAGCCCCATCTCCTTTAAAGTCATGCTGCCGCCCATCGCGACCCGTTTCCCCTCAATCCCGGAGGCCAGATATTCAGCGGCCGCCTCCTTTGTGTTAAAAAATGAGGTCTTAAATCCATGACCTTCAAAGTTCTTCTTAAGTAATTCCCGATCCATCTTTCTCTCCCTTCCGGACATAGCGGTACGCTTATCCGGCTTCCTTTCCTCAAAAACTCTCCCGACGCCGGACGGCCTGCCGCAGCCGGCTGCCTGCCCGGTATCGGTTTCTTCTGACCTGCAGAATACGATGTATTCTGTTCCTGCTTATCTTATCATAAATCGCAATGGGAGGCAAGGCCTGCAATCTGAGGGAGGATATACCCGAGACAGCGGCTTTTCTTACGCCCCGGCGCATTTATAAACCGATCCAGATAATATGGTTTCACCGCTTCACGCTTCTCTCCATAATCTCTTGTTTCAAGCTTCTTCTTTTATCTTTTCCAAGTACGCAGCCGGAACCTCCTTCACGAGCCACACACCATTCACAGAACGGTAAAATACAAAGCCGTCCTCCTGCATCCGTCCGCTCGCCACCTGATACACAACCGGTTTTCCGTGGCGGTTTCCGACCTGAACGGCAGTATCCATGTCTCTGGAAAGATGCACATACAGGCGGCTCTTGGGAATCAGGCCGATCCTTTCGATGGACTCCGCATACTTCTGCCCGGTTCCATGATAGAGGTATTCCGGCGGCATGGCAACCGGCAGTTCCACATCAACCGGGATGGAGTGACCCTGATTCGCCCGGATGAGAGTCTTGTCTTCGTTGAAGGAATACCGCATCTTGCTGTCTGTCCGCACGATTTCCTCCAGCCTTTCCATGTCAAACATACGCGTTTTCCGGATTCCTGCAATCAGATCCTCCACGTTTGCCCAGCCATGCTCATCCAGCATAATTCCAATTATTTCCGGTTTATGGCGCAGAATCAGACTGATAAACTTACTCGTACTGTTTAAATCTCTGTTACGGTTCTTGTTCATGACATCCTCCCTCCTCTACCGCAGTTCCCGTTCCTCCTGCACGATCTCCGCCTCCGTGTTCTCCTCCACAAAGCGTGCGATCTCATCCATCAGGCTGTCCGCCTGGGCGCTGTGAGGCACGATGGCTGCCGCGCCGATGACGATGGACTGATGGATGTCCTGGGCTTCCACCTCCGCCGCCGATACCTGGAATTTATTTCGCAGCTTTGCCAGAAGGCTTTTTACGACCATTCTCTTTTCTTTCAGGGAATGAACCCATGGAGCATATAGTTTCAATTTTAAGACTGCTATTTTCATACCTTTGTTTTTCCTCCAGATACATGTCCAGAACTTCATTCCAAAGAAAAAACGGATGGCCCCCCACCCGCATTTTCTCTTCCTCACTTGCCCGGATCACTCACCCGCTTTCCCTTGCCCATGATCGGATCATGTCGATGGGGAGTTCCAGGATCTCTGCGATCTCGTCAAACGATGTCCCGCGTTTCAGCATATTCCGTGCTGTTTTTCTTGCACCCTCCTCACGGCCCTCCTCACGGCCCTCCTCGCGGCCTTCCTCACGGATCATCTGCAGTGTCTCAGCCTCGTTATATTCTGTAATGCACATATCCTTCACCTCCGCCCTGTGCCCGATCAGGAACTGCCGGATCTCGAAATACTCCGGTATGCAGTTTATTGCCTCATCTATGGCTCCCTCAATGCCAAGGGACGCCTTGTTCTCCCGAATCTTTTCCACCAGCCATGCGTACTCTTTTAACGGCCTGCAGGAGGCCATCAGCCCCCCGTTCTTCCCGTAATTTATATTGAGCATCCACCCCTTCCTGATATCATTATACCCAAACTTTCCCTGAAAAACAACAAAAATCTTGACCTGTCAAGCGTTTGCTATGATTTCATCTAAAATATGAACAGGGCCGTCAACGAATGAGAACGGACATTAAGAAAACTTAGAAATTATATAAATGAGCCTTTCTTTTGTTTTTTGATCGTGCATATCTGGAATTGGTTTGAACCTGTACAGGTTGCTGTTCAGAGCAATGAGAGATAATATCCGGGACTGATACATAAAGAAATACATCACAAGTTCATCGGAAACACGGACCCTGAAGCTTACTGGAGCAGCGGCCTGAATGCCCGCCATACAAAAAAGCCGAAAGCTCTGTAAAAATTCAGCTTTCGGCTTCAACTGTCCAACAGGGGAAGAGGGATTCGAACCCCCATTAACGGTTTTGGAGACCGTTGCTCTGCCATTGAACTATTCCCCTAAATCAGCTCGCCTAAGTATAATACCACATGACAGGGGAACTGTCAATTATTTTTTAGTGATTTTCAAATTGATTTATGAAATTGATTTACTCAAACCACTGCTTTAAGTCCTCTAATATCCCGTCTTTCACAAAATGAACCCTATTTTTATCTGAACCCCGGACGGTGATGTAGACTTTCAGCTTTGGCTCTGTGCCGGACGGCCTGACAATGACGGAGCTTCCCCTCTCCAGATGAAACTTTATCACATCAGAGGCCGGTAAACCGTCAACTTCGTTCATATAATCGCAGACGGAGCAGATCTCTTGATCCCCTAACCGGTCAACTCCCTGGCGGAGCCTGTTCATAATCTGCTTCATTTTTTCAAATCCCGCTTTTCCTTCAAATGTAAACGAGCAGGAGAACTTCCCGCAGTATCCATACGTCTGATACAATTCATCTAACCTTTCCGGCAATGTGATTCCCTGACCTTTGTAATATGCAGACATCTCACAGATTAACAGCGCCGCATTCACGCCATCCTTATCACGCACATAGCTGCCTGACAAATAGCCGCAGCTCTCTTCAAAACCAAATATAAAGTCTCCCTCTCTTCCCTCCTGTTCCAAACGCCCAATCTGCTCTCCGATAAATTTAAACCCGGTTAATGTATGGATCGTTTTAACCCCATAATGAGCTGCGATCGTTTCTGCTAAATCCGTCGTCACAATCGTCTGAATGAAGATGGGATTCTCTGGCATGACTCCCTGCCTTATCTTTTGTGAACAGATGAAATCAAGCAGTAATATGCCCGTCTCATCCGCTGTCAGGCGCCGGTATTCTCCATCCTTATCCTTTACTGCTGCTCCCGCCCGGTCACAATCCGGATCGGTTGCGAGAAGTAAATCCGCTCCGAATGTTTTACAATAGCTCAATCCAAGTTCCATAGCAGAAGCCGCTTCCGGATTGGGATATGGGCAGTAGGGAAAATTGCCGTCCGGCTGCTCCTGCTCTTTTACTAACTTCATATTTGCAAAACCGCATTCTTTAAGAATCCTTACCACAGGCTTCAAACCCGCTCCATTTAATGGCGTATAAATAATTGATAAATTTTTATCAACCGGATATCCTGACACAGCGTGTTTCTTAACCATTTCTATATATTCCGTGTACAAATCCTCTGAAATATATTCGATCCTGCCGCTCTTTATCCCATCCTGAAAACCGTTCGGATCGATATCTTCAAAAAAAGCAATATTCTGAATCTCCTGCTGTATCTCATCCGCTTCTTTCACCGTAATCTGACAGCCATCGCTTCTATAAACTTTATAGCCATTATACTCGGCCGGATTATGTGATGCTGTAATCATTACCCCCACATTTCCCTTCAGCCTGCGGACAGCAAAGCTCAGGCACGGCGTCGGCATCAGCTCTTTATACAGATAGACCTTCATTCCCTTTGATGCAAAAATACCGGCGGCAGCTTTAGAAAAGCATTCTGATTTGTTGCGGCTGTCGTAAGCGATTACAGCAGTCAGCCCCCTTTCTGAATGGCTTCTCAAAAGATAGCCGGACACCCCCTGCGACGCCCTGGCAACTGTATACAGGTTCATTCGGTTCGTTCCGGCTCCTATTTTACCGCGCAGCCCGCCTGTGCCGAATGAAAGATCCTTATAAAATGCATCTTCCGTCTCATCATCCCCCATTTTTTTCAGCTCAGACAGCAAATCCGGATCGTGAATGGCGTTTTCCATCCATAATTTATACATTTCTTTTATATTCCGTTTTTCTTCCATACGTTCCTTCTTTCAAACACTGACATTCAGCAATTGCGCCCTTCCATGTAACTTCAGCGGCATCGAATTGGCCGGCACAAAGATACTGTCCCCTTTAAAAAAATGAATGATGCGCTCTTTTCCAAACAGGCTGCCGCAGCCGGCCGTACAGAGCAGCACCTGAAAGCTGCCTCCGCCTGTTTTAAAATCAGCCATATCTCTATACCGCTCGGTATTCAGCAGCAGCCTTTCTACCTGAAAATATCTGCATCTGCATAACAGCTCCAGCGCATATCCATTCTTGTATTTCATGATCCTCATCGGCTGCCTGGGATGTACAGCGCTTTGCAGATTGACAACATCCAGCGCTTTTTCAATATGTAATTCCCGTTTACAGCCATGCTTGTCCGTTCGCTCATAATCATACAGGCGATACGTAAGATTAGAATTTTCCTGTATCTCAGCTATGACCATCCCTTCTCCAATCGCATGAACCATGCCGGCTTCAACAAAAAACACATCGTCCTTCCGGACAGGAACATGCTGGAGATATCGATCGACCGTCTTATTGTTCAGGGCGTCCCTTAACTGGGTTTTACTTAAAGTTCTGTTAAATCCATAAATCAGCTCCGCCCCCTGATCGGCATAAAGCACATACCACATTTCTGTCTTTCCGCGCTGTCCGTTTTCATTCATTTTTGCGTATTCATCATCCGGATGGACCTGTACAGACAAATCCTGTCCGGCGTCGATCAGTTTTATCAGAACAGGGAGCATCCCTCCTGATCCACATCTTGTCCCCAGGTATTCGGGGTGCAGCTTTAATATTTCTCCTAATGGTAATCCCTTATAGATCCCATCTGCAGCCAGGCTTTCCCCGTCCGGGTGTGTAGAGCACTCCCAGGTTTCCGCCAGTGGATTTACCTCTGAGCGTTTTCCATATTCATCCTTAAGCCGCCTTCCGCCCCAGATCGAAGCTTTAACGGCTGGCTGCAGCAAAAACGGCGCGTTTTCGGCCCCTTTCATCTGCATTCCCATCCCGCCTGCATATCGAATGCAAATTTCTTTTTATCATGTACAGAGATCCCCTCTCCCATCTGCACCTCAATCATCTCAAGCCCGCTGCTGTCCGCAATGACGGTGTGCCGGCACCCTGCCTGAATCGCAATGATGTCTCCCCTTTTCACATACTGTTCCACACCGTCAACCACGGTTCTCCCGTTGCCGGAAACAATCGTCCATACCTCATCACGCAGCTCATGTGAATGATAGCTCATATGCCGTCCTGCCTTAACTGTAATCATTACGGTGATACTATGTTCCGAAATATGAATGACTTTGTATTCCCCCCAGGACTTTTCTGCAAAGCGCGCCTCCTCCCGGATCAGATGAACATAATGTTTCAAGCATCCGGTTCGGATCTTATCCGCAACTAAAATACCGTCCGGCCCCGCCGAAACAACTGCATTATGGATTCCCATAACAAGAACGGGGATATCCAGTTCGTTGATGATATTTACATTCCCGCACGTTTCGTCCATGATCCCATATCCTGTAATTGCATCACTCATGGATTCCGACAGCGTATCCCAGGTCCCCAGATCCTTCCATTTCCCGGAATATCTCAAAACCTGGATATCTTCTTCTTTTTCTGCCACCTCATAATCAAAGCTAATCCTTGGCAGTGAATCATATCGCTGCAAAAGCTCATAGTAACCTGAACAGCCTGCCCTTTCCTCTGCCTTTTGCAGCACATATCCCAATTTATATGCAAAAACGCCGCTGTTCCAAAGCCCTCCTTTTGCTATATATTCTTTCGCGGTTTCTTCATCCGGCTTTTCTTTAAATGTATGAACCCTGCTGATCTTTTGTTCATCTCCGGGAATGATATATCCATATTTATCCGATGGATATGCGGGGACAATCCCCATTAACATAAGCTTTGCCGTACCTGCTTCGGCTAATTTCCCTAATTCCCCGACGCATGTAAAATATTCCCTGTCAACATAAGGATCCACCGGACACACTGCCACTGCTTCCTCTTCTGAAACATGTTCCACATCATGCAGATAAGCGGATGCCAGAATAATTGCTGCAAACGTATCCCTCCGGCATGGCTCAACGGACAGCCCGATCCCATGGCCGAGCTGGTTATGAATGGCGGATACCTGTGTTTTGGAAGTCGCTATCGTAATTGCTGCTTCTTTATCCGTATCTTTTATCTGGCGGTACATCCTTTGCAGCATGGACTCGGGATTTCCACACGGATCCCTGAAAATTTTAAGAAATTGCTTTGAACGAATGTCATTCGACAACGGCCACAGCCGTTTTCCGGAACCTCCTGATAACAAAATAATGTTCATATCGCTTTGCTTCCTCCTCATCACCTTTTATCTTTTACTCTGCTTACCTGGATTTCACGGGCATACGGTCAATTGCTGTCAAAAAAGCGTCTGCTGTCTTTTCCCAGCTAAATTTTTTTGCCTGTTCCATCCCCAGCCGGATCATGTTCTCCCTGAGCCTGCTGTCACTAACAAGATTTATGATTGTATTCACAACCTCATCCGTGTCTTCGGGCCGGACATAGAGAACCGCATTTCCTCCCACTTCCGGAATAGACGTCCGGTTGGTCGTTATCACCGGGCATCCAAGCTTCATTGACTCAATAACCGGAAGGCCGAATCCTTCAAATGAAGATAAGTAACATACGGCAACTGCATTCTTTATAAGCGCAGCCAGGTCGTTGTCTGCAAGATAGCCGGTTTCAATCATCCTTCCGGCCTGTACGCCTTCATTTATCAACCGATCGGTTTCCGGGCCAAGGCTATACTTTTTCCCGGCCAGTACAAGATCAATATCTGCGAGAGACGTCTGATACAGTTTTGTAAACGCTTTTACTAAATGTGAAATCCCCTTTCGCCTGTCATATCCCCCAAAATACAAAATATAGGATCGCCTGCCTTTCGAGCAAAATTCTGTATCGGTCAGATCCGGTAAAGCGCTGTCCCACGGAATAACGGTTATTTCTTTATCAACACGAAAATACGTCTGAATCGATTTCCTGGAAAAATCAGAAATTGTAAAAATCAGATCCGATGTATCTATGTCCCGCTGAAGGCGTTTTCTGTAATCCCATTTCCGGTGTGCGGCCATCATTCTTTTTCCCAATCGTTTTACAAGATTTTCAGATTCAACCCGGCCGAAACCATCCGGCATTTGCAGGGGAAGAACATCGTGGATGGTAACAGCCTGCTTAAGATAAAGAAATTCTTTCCCTGCTTTTCCATTGTTCGGATAATGTACCGCTTCGATTCTGTTTTCTCTTATCCAATTGTACAGCGCCGCATCCGTCATCGCACTGAAATTCAGCATTTTTATTGCAGGTGAATCATACTTTGACAAATCACTGTCAGAAAAACCGTATGCCGTAAAATCGGCATCCACCCTATGGCAGGCTTCATACAGATATTTCGTGCTCTTGGCAACACCCGTTAATTCATTCTTAAAAACCGATGCATCAAAAAGGATTTTCATTTATATCCGCTCCTGTATTACTTTCTTTTAGTAAATAACGTTTTTAACAGATTGATGTAAAATATAAATTCTTCATTATATAGATTTGCAGCCGCAAAAATGATTGCATAAACAAAAGAGGCAAGCGCCCCCAGACCGATCCAGGCCATGATTGTTACAGGGACGTCAAACCAGGTTTGTTTTATATAGAACGTGATGAATGCAGCGATTGCTGTGATAAACCCGTTTTTAACATAGCGAATCCAGTATTCCGATACAGGCTTTTTAAATTCCCATCTGTATAAGAGCAGGGGTTCCCTCCAGACTACGGTAGCCATATGGCTGATAATCGTGCCCACAAATACACCCGCCAGGCCGATCCGCCTGACTGCCGCAATCGAAACAGCGATATTTAAAACAGCTTCTATCACCGGCCGGGCCTTGTCCCGTGCAAACAAGCCGCAGGCTGATGTATAAGAACAGGAAATACTCCTCGCCATTTCAAGATAAAATTGGATGCAAAGAGCCATAACCGTCCTGTTATCTAACTGCATTGACCTTCCAAGCCAGAGCCCGATAAAATCATTTATCAGCACATACAGGCAGGAGGTGATAAGCCCCACTCCGCCAAAATTCAAAAAAAGAAGACGAAGATATAATTTATATCTGGCATCTTCCTCTAACTCTACATGGGCATTTCCAAGGCTGGATGTAAAGCTTGTAAAAATCTGTGTCACCAGCGTCGTCATATTTGAAAATACCATAGAATAATTTGAATATAATCCTGTGACAGAAAGGCCGATATATTTTGCTAAAATGATATTATCCGTTGATGTGAGAACCGTTCCTCCGATCTTATGAAGCAATGTCGCTCTTGTATCCCTGTAAATCTCTTTTATTTCTTTTTGTGTTAATCCGGAGCTGACCCGGAAAACCGGATGATATGTTTCTTTTATCCATATGCTTATCATATAATTCAGAATAATGGTTATCAAAATCCCTGTCACTAATGATACCGTATAAGCTCTCCAAAGGATAAGCGCTGCCGTCTGCAGGCTATAGCGGAAAAAATGTACGCCCGTATTCAGGCAGGAGCACACATACTGTTTTTGATCCGCGCTCAGCAGCGCCTGTCTGTAAGAAAACAGATAGGAGGAAGCTGTCTGTGCAAGAAACAGTAAATAAATGCCATATATATGGATATCCGGCGGTATCTCAGCCGTATCTTTTATCAATGTCTTAACAGAAGGGAGAAACAAAAGGCCCAGGCCGATTACGGTTGCTGCGATAAGCGAATAAATTCTTTTGAAGAAACGCATCAGTTCCCCGACCTTTTTCACATCATCTCTGCTAACCGGATCATAGAGCCGAAAGCTTATTGACGTTGTAATCCCAAGCTCCGCCAGTGAGAGTAAATTTAGTATATTCGCGAACAATCCACTCAGCCCCAGGTATTCCACTGATAAAAAATGGAGGAATATGGTTCTGTACCCGAATCCCATGAAAACATTGATTATATTACATAAAGCGCTTATCAGAGAGGCTTTCAGAATATTCCCGGCTCTGGCATTATGATTGAATCGTGTTTCATCCGGCTGCATGCTTCACCCCGTTCACCGTTTCTAAAAGATTCTCCAAAGAGTCCTTTACCATCTGTTCCTTTAATTCAGCCATACTTCGGACCATCCCTTTATATGTATTTATGTCTGCATGAACCGCCCTGTAAACCGCGTCTTCTACATGATTTCCGTCATAAAGAATACAGCAGTCTTCATTCAATCCAAACGCTTTAGCAAATTTCCGGTTTATAATACAAGGTTTGCAAAAAGCGAACGCCAATTGCCTGGCTCCTGTCGTTTTTCCATACAAAAAATCAGAGAAATCATCGTCTTCGGGATCCATAATAATGCCAATATACGCCGCTTTTAAAACGACCGAATACATTTCTTTAAATTTCAATTTCCCATAAAAATGCAGCTTCCTTACACCTTCTACGGATCTCCTTTTTTGCTCCCCGTCCCGCCTGACGCATGCCGTTATCCGGAATATAAAATTCCTGATAAATGTCTTCAGAACGTAATGCTGAATTGGATTTACGCCAATGATTCCTGCATTGAAATGTCTGCATCCTCTTTTTATAAGATTCCCGATTGCGTTTTCAAACAGGATGCGTTTATTGCTCCCTCCCACCAAAAGAATTTCCGGTTTTCCGCCATATGTATCATGTATATCAAATTCACCGAAATAGGACACTGACAACCGCTTCGCCTGATATCCTTTATACGTAAACGGTGTTAAGGCAAATATCCGTCCTTCGGATAAAAGCTTTATATCGTCATCCGTCAGCATAGCCCGATTGTGGTAGATCCCCATAATTCCGTATTTCGTCTGAGGGATAAAGCCGATATAATCGAGTATCCTGCTTTGAGTATGATCGTGAAAATATTCCATGCTTGACAGAAAAAGAAACTCATAATCTCTGACTCTTTCCGTTTCCAGTTCCGCTTTCATTGTCTCATCGTCAAAATGACGGATGTGCAGCCTGTCCTTCCACTGACTGTAAAAAAATAAATCCTGAGCATCGAAATTGTTTCTGACCAGCAGGCTAATCTCATATCCCAATTGTTCAAAATAATACGATACTCCTATAACGACCTCATAATGATACGGATGAGGCTCAAAGATTAACACTGACTTTGACATTCCATCTCCATTATTATATAAACCTATACCGTGCCATTCTGCAGCTTATATGGATTTCCATCCGCGCAGCAGAACACGCTTGACTGTTTCCATTTTCCTTTTCCTCCTGTACCTGTTTTCATCTCTCCGGCATTCAGCCACATACGCCGGATTTCTTTTTAACAGGATGCTCCATCCATCTCCTATTAAAGCCGTAAACGCCCGTTCCATCCGCTCCTCATTTCCGGAAAGTGACAGAGCCTCTGCACTCACGCCAAGCTGCAGGGCCGTGTCAGGATATGAGCCCCACCACTCCTTATCTCTGGATGGATGCGGCGGTACATACGTGTGGATTCCATGCTTCTGGCAGGCATATGACAGGGTCATATCCTCTGCTGCGTATTTAAATGCCTGATACCGCTTGGTTCCGTCAAACATATATTCCAGCCACTGTGTTTCAAGAAACCAGGAATGGCCCACAAAATCGACTTCTCTGGCCACTTCATTCGGTCTGGCCCATCCTACCCGGACATGGCCGTTGTTCACATATGTCTCAGCGCTTGTCGAAACGATGCCGATCGTCCCATATATCCCCCGCTGCTTCTGCATATGAGTAAGACAATTTTCGAGCCACCTGCTCCCGGGTATCGTGTCATCGTCGAATATGCAGACATACGCTGTGCGGGCGCTTCGGGCAAACTGAAACCTTCCCCAAACGCCTGCATTCTGCCGCTCGATTTGGACATGATCGAACCGTTCCAAAAGCCCGTTATCAATCGTGATCGTGTAATCCTTTACAACCCTGTCCTGAAACAGCCAGATTTCTGCCGGCTTCAGCGACTGCTTTTCGATGGCCTCCAATTGCTTTCGTAAGGAGTCAACCCTTTTATAGGCTGTCAGAACAACCGTTATATCCGCCGCTTCTTTCATAAGCCTTCCGCCCTCCTCCCGGCTCACCGTCCATTAAAATAAAAGGCAGGCAAAATACCGAAAAATATGCGCCCGGGCAATTCCATGTCGGATTGACCATGGCAAAGATCATAAATACTGCAATTCCCAGGCCAGTATAATACCTCTCCTCCAGATTCGTCGTATGAGACAAAACCATTTTGCTCATCCATAAAAAAGGAAGCACACACCATACCGTCCCCAACAGGCCGGTCGCTCCCATCCGGTCAAACACCTGCGAATGCAGGCCAATCCGTTCCGGACCCAGGGGGCCGGCTTTCTCAAAACCAAACAACGGATTTTCCAAAAAGACCTTCAGGCTGCTTTTGTACAATTCCATCCGGGCCGCTCCGGTACCGTATAAGGTTCCGTTTGAAAAGGTCTGATACAACTGATAAAAGCGCATGGACAGAATCCGTATTCCCATACGGTCAAAAAAGCCGGACAAAGCCAAGCACAGATCATCCATATAAGCCCAGAGAGGAACCAGCGCAGCACACATGGCGCAGATAAGTCCAATGATCCTTCCCTTCTTTTTCAGCCGGAAAACCAAAAAAAACAGAAACGCAAAGGTAAATAAAACTGCAAAGGTAATCTGGGACATCATACACGCAGCCGTTATAAAGCAGATGACTGCCAGATAGATCTTCTTTCTTGTTTTAACATACCTGTAAATCCAGGCCGGAAGCGTAAAAACCATCCCATAGATGATTCCCCATGACGCAATATTCTTTTTGGCAATTGCAATCTTTTTATCCGCCATCTCCATCCCGCCTGCCACCGTGCTCCTCACGGCTTCCGGATCCTTTAGCGAACCCAGGATGGTTGTAAGCGAAGTAAACAGGAGCAAAAGAAGGAGTAAGCGTTCTATATTCCTTTTTCCCTGTCCCGAACCGTACCGGGAATAATAAAGTCCCATTAACGCATACAGCCAGCAAAGAAGGGAACGATTCATAAAATTAGAAAAGCTTGTAAAATGCATCCATACCTGACGATAAAAAAACAAATTGGATATGCCGGTTAAAAGCAGTACAACAAACATTTGTATAAGCATATTCCTGTTTGTTCTGCATACCGCCAGCAAAAACAGGGCTGCAAAAACCAGCCTCACTGCATTTGCACCGGTAGAGTGAAACGAACCTGCATAGGGTAAAAAGGCAAACATCAGCAGTATGGCAGCGCTTAGATTGGGCAGTATACTCTCTCTGCTGAGCCTCAGTATATAATCTCGGTTAAACTGGATTTTCATTTTCTAACTATTCCTCGTAACAGCTTGTTCTATTTTTTTTGCAGAGTCCTCGAATCGAAATGTTCTTGCAGTAGCTATCCCCTGTAATGAGAGCCGTTTCACCAAAGCCTCATCCTGAAATAAACGGATAATATGCCTGACCATGGCGGCAGTTGTCCCAGGCTCAGATACGAGCGCATTTACATCATGCACCGCATACTCTCTTCCTCCGGCAAAATCGGATGTAACAAGCACACAGCCGCACGCCATAGCCTCTAACCCCGGAAGGCCAAACCCCTCTTCAATACTTGTACACATAAATACCAACGCCTGATTGTTAATCCATGCAACTTGTTTTTGCTCTATCTTCCTGTAATATTTGCAAAAAAGAGGCAATTCTTTTGGCCTGCCCTCTACTCCGACTGCAAAAACCTCAAGATCCGGATATGCTTCTTTAAGCGCTCTGATTCCTTCAATTGCATACTTTGAACCTTTCCCTTCTTCTCTTCTGTAGTGAAAGGCAATTGTGTGCCTTTTTCTGTCCTCAATCGGCCTTGTACATTGGAATATATCTAAATTGATTCCATTCGGAACCACTGTGACCGGTTCGTCCGTATATTCTTGAACGATGTCTTTCAGCCATTTGGATACCACTATTTTTTTCATTGGAAATGCATATGATTGAAATAGTATTTCTTCATCTGCATAAAATGTTTCAAATCCCTGAATAAAATAAATTTTTTCAACACTCCTGTCCTGCAGACGGTTTAACATGATGGCTGTCCTGACAGCCGTAGCCACGATCACATCATGTGCAGAAACATCCTTTATATCAAACAACGCTTTACAAATAATATTCTCATTTAATAAAAACCAGCCGGGACCCTGTGCAGAGAGAAACCTTCCAAGCTTTCTCCGAAGGCTTTGGACAGGGATCCTCCTTTTCCACAAATGATCCGTCATAAAATAGATTGTGATATCATATCCTTTTGCGGACAGATAATTGGAATACTCAAATACGATCTTAAATCCGCCTCCCGGCGTAAAAGCGATATGGGGCAGAATAAATGCAATGTTCAAATTTCCATGATCCTTTCAGCAAGCAACTAATCGTTTCTCCATTCATTCTATATCATGCGTACCGGTGCGCCCTCTTATCGCAGCGATCTCCTGACAGCCTCCAAATACCCATAACCATTGGACTCATCCGGTTCAAGATACGTTCCCTCCGCCCATTCATTCCATGCATTGATAAAGATCATCCCCTCATCCGTCTCACTCTGAACCTTTCTGGCCAGCTTTTTCAGATAAAAGCCGCAGCTTTGCGGATTCGCTCCTTTAAATACCCTGGATCGCCGCATGCCACGCCTTGGTGAATTATCCCAATCCAAAAAAGCGCCGGGCAGCACCTGCCGGTTCTCATATTTCCGGCTTAACATCCGCCTCCAGAACTGATCGTAATCGCATATCTGCATTTGGAAGTATGGAGACTTGATTTTAAACGCCTTTCCAATACAACGTTTTGCCTTATCAAGAACGAGCGACATTCCCAATCCCGGACTTTCCATCATGCTTTTGATATATTTGTGGCAGTATATACTAAATTCCCTCTGCGTATATCCGGGCTCATACAGAATATAAGAATCTATCTGCCTGCTTCTGCTCTTACGATTACAGTAATCGCTTCCCTGCGCCACGAAATAGATCCCTTCCAGCCCTGCCTCACATGCCTGCTTTTGGAAATAAGCAAGCATGCCCTCTAATTCTTTGATCTGCTCCGGCTTCAGGATGACAAAGACCGGCTTTCCCTTTATTTTTATGTAGCGGGGATCTCTGAAAAAAGGGAGCAGGTAATCAAAATGTTTTTTCCATTCATCGCTCCCGCCGTATTTCTGAGGCATTATTACATGCTGATTTCCACCGTCCCATATTCTGGTCCATGGCTCATTAGCCCAGCTTAAGCAGAACGGCATATCCAGAGACGGATTCCATAAAAACTTTTCAACCGGTCTCTCCAGCAGCTTTTTCCCGTCTTTAAACCAATAATGGAAAAAACAAAATCCATATATGCCATAGCTCTTTGCAAGCCGGATCTGCCATTTCATCACCGCTTCATGATCCTGATCCAAATCATAATACCGGTTTCCAGACGGAATTCTGGGCTGTGTCTGAAATTTCAGATATTTCCTGGCTTTTTTTACATTCGTCCACTCCGTAAATCCGGCTCCCCACCATTCGTCATTTTCTGGTATCCTGTGGAATTGCGGAAGATAAAACGCGATATATCGGATCGGTTTTCCGGCATCCCTGTGCGTCGCTCCCATCGTTCTCTCCCCTTTCATTGCCTTATAAAAACGACTCCAGCGTCCACCGAAACATCTCCTCATTCCCCACCCGCGGCTTCCATCCCAAATCGCGGATCCTGCGGCAGTCCATGATGGGAAGCCTGTATGGAAGATAGGCCAGCTTTCCTGTCTCTTTTCCAAACACCACCCCTGTTTTCCCTGTGGGCGACAGGCCGGCAATCAGGTCAGCCAGCGCGCGCAGGCTGATCAGGTTTTCATCTGCTGACACATTGTAAAATGTATCGGTTCCCCTGTCCATGATAAGGAATATCGCATTCACCGCATCCGCCACATAGGTATAGGTCCTCATCGCGCTGCCGTCTGACTGCAGGACGATATCGCGGTTTTCCAGTACGCACTGGATGAATTCTGCGAATGCTCTTCCGTCATCAAGCAGAATTCCCGGTCCCAGGGTATGGGAGAGGCGGACCCCGCGGTATTTGATCCCATACTCTTTTTCATAGGCCGTGAGCATCGTCTCACACAATCTCTTTGCTTCCGGGTAGCACGCGCGGAATTGTAAATGCTGCAGGGTTCCCATTTCTGTCTCGTTTATCGCTTTGTCCCCCTCGCGCCCGCCGTAGATCTCAACCGTGGAAACATAGAACACGCTCCGGGTATGATGGGTTCTGGCGCATTCCAGGATCAGGCGCGTCCCGTTTACATGGCTCCACAAGGTCTCCACCGGAATCGTCTTAAAATCGACCGGTGCCGCCGGGCCCGCCGTATGGAACATGAAATCAATGGTTCCCTCATATTCAATGGGCGTATTGATATCCTGTATCAGCATTGTTACATTCGGGAATTTCAGTTCATCCCCAAATACACGCTGCGCCTTTGCCTCTGATCGGGCCACGCCCAGGATCCGCATATTCAGGTTATATAAAAGATCCACTTCGATGAGCGTTTCAACAATATAGCGCCCCAGCCTGCCGGTTGCGCCAGTGACCAGAACGGTTTTGTCCCGGTACATCTGCCAGTTCACTGCACTGTCCGTAATAATATCCAAATCCCGTTTTTCCATTCCATATCCTCCCAAAACGAATGATGTTTCAGACACGCTCTACAGCCCAAATACGTATTTGTTCTCTTCCAGCTCAAGCATTGCTTTCAGCATATAGTAGTCTTCCGGTGTCGTTATCTTAAGATTGGCGTTGTTTTCCTTCACTAAACGGATGTCATTTCCAAGAAATGCGTATGCCAGGGCCGTATCTAACAGGGGGATCGGCTGCTCGGTCCCGGCTGTGTCCTCATAGGTCGATTTCAATATCCCCAGCTTGAAGGTCTGCGGCGCGGTTAAGCTGTAGGTATCATCGCGTTTCTGAAAATCACGGAAGCAGGCGCTCTCCCCTTGGGTAATGACAACGGATTCCATAACGGGCTTGACCGTTATAGCGCCTCCATATTTCTTTGCTGCCCGTATCGTCTCACAGATGGTGTTCCTCTGGATCAGCGGCCTGACGCCGTCATGAATGACGATAATATCCTCATCCGACGCCCCGTCCCTCTGGATGGCCGCTATCCCGCTTTTGATGCTGAGCTGCCTGTCCTTTCCGCCCGCAACGATATCACAAATGTTCTTAACCGCATACCGCTGTATCAGCTCGCGCATATGTTCCATCCAGGCGCCGTTGCATACAATGACAATGCGGTCAATCTCGTCGCACCTGACAAATTTTTCAAGTGTGTATGTAGCCCAGCAAACTAAAGTTCCTATCTCCCGCACAAAAACGTCAAATTAAAATCTCAAGTGTCAAATAT
>QXXC01000046.1 GCA_009911305.1 Clostridiaceae bacterium
ATAAAAATGATTAGGTAGACATATCATGTAAGTGATATGTCTACCTAAATAAAAAGCTTGCGTTTACCGTGACTTTTCTATTCTCCTCCATTGCAATTTCTGACAAAATATGCTACCCTCTTTCTATAAAAATAAACGGAGGTGCATATGGAATATCATTCCCTAAACAACTTAAATGACAGTGACAGGTCTTCACTGACTTCCGTTTTTCAGGGCATCCTTACAAGCCTTAAACACATTTCCGTCAATAAAGCCATATCCTATCTGCGGTACATACCCGAACAGTGCCGGATGCACCATAATTCCATTGAAAACAGGAAACTGCGGTCTTCCCACGAAAAGAAATTCCATCCCGTAAAACCTTACCGCGGAGAAATCTACAATGCATTCATCACGGAAGGCGTGGGCAGCGAACTGTGCGGAAACCACCTTGTTGTCATCATCCAGAACAAAAAAGCCAACATTTACAGCGAAAAAGTAAATGTCCTCCCCATTGAAGGCGACGGCACAAAAATAAACCCCAATTATCAGGTACGCCTTTCATCTGCTGAACTGGCAGACGGAAAACTGGATAAAGAACCTTCCCGCATTATCGTGACAGACATCACCACGATTGACAAAGCCCGGCTCGGCAGACGGATCGGCCGCTTAACGCCGGAATGCCTTGCTGCTGTTGAAAAACTGCTGAAAAACCACCTGGAACTGTAAATTTTCTTGACTTTCCTATTGGAAATGCTATAATTAAGACATAGACAAATAAGTTATCTAGTCCTGCAAGGGACATTGGCCGCAAGGCTTTTCTAGGAAAAAGGGGTGTTTCATACAACTCTTTTTCCATATCCGCATATACTGTTACCGTGATCTAGCCCGCCAAGCGGGCATTGGCACACAGCTTTTCTAAAAGACTCTCCTTAACCGGAGGGTCTTTCCTTTGATTAAAAGCTCAAAATCCCTCTCTCGTCATACACGCTTCCTATACTTCCTCCATTCCGCACCGCCCGGTCAAGCGCCATAATCGTCGCCACCGCACCGTCAATCTTCTCCGTGGACTTCTCCTTATCCGGCTTGATATTCCCCGCCGGGTCCGTCCGCACAAAAATATTGTCCATCATCCACCTAAGGACCGGATGCCCGCCGTGGGCAACATTCCTCTCCAGCACCAGCTCCATCAGCCTCTTGGACGGCGGCGACATATCCTTGAACCCCTGCCCGAACGGGACCACCGTAAACCCAAGCCCCTCCAGGTTCTGGACCATCTGCACCGCTCCCCACCGGTCAAAAGCGATCTCCTTTATGTGAAACCTCTTCCCCAAATCCTCTATAAAACTCTCAATAAACCCATAATGGATCACATCCCCCTCCGTAGTCTCCAGAAACCCCTGCTTCTCCCACACGTCATAAGGCACATGGTCACGCCGTACCCTGCGCACCATGTTTTCCTCCGGTATCCAGAAATACGGCAGGAACACATACTTCTCCGTATCGTCCCTGGGCGGAAAGACCAGCACAAAAGCCGTGATATCAATAGAGCTGGACAGATCCAGCCCGCCGTAACACTCCCGCCCCAAAAGCTCCCCTTCGTCCACCGGGAAAGCACAGGCATCCCACTTCTCCATCTGCATCCACCGTGTAGACTGCTTCACCCACTGGTTCAGCCGAAGCTGCCGGAAAATATTTTCCTCCGCCGGATTATCCCTGGCACTCATACACGCATTCCGCACCTTCCCAATATCAATGGTATGCCCCAGAGACGGGTTCGCCTGATACCACACTTCCTCCGAAGTCCAGTCCGCATCATCCGGAGCCCCGTAGATCACCGGATAAAATGTCGGGTCCGCCTTCCTCCCGCACAGAATATCCTCCGCCTTCTGATGCTGCTCAAAACACACAGAATGCCGGTCCGTCCCCGCCGTAGTAATCAAGAAGAACAAAGGCTGTGTCCTGGCATCCCCGGAGCCCTTCGTCATAACGTCGAACAGCTCCCGGTTCGGCTGGCTGTGCAGCTCGTCAAAGATCACCGCATGGACATTCAGCCCGTGCTTCGTATAAGCCTCCGCAGACAGCACCTGGTAAAAACTATTCGTCGGCTTATACACCAGCCGCTTCACCGACATCACCGGCTTGATCCGCTTCTTTAACGCCGGGCACTGCTCCACCATGTCCACCGCCACATCAAATACAATGGAAGCCTGCTGCCGGTCAGAAGCACAGCCGTAAACCTCTGCGCCCCACTCATTGTCCCCGCAGGTCATGTAAAGCGCCACCCCCGCCGCCAGCTCCGACTTCCCGTTCTTCTTCGGGATCTCCACATAGGCCGTATTATACTGCCTAAAGCCGTCCTCCTTCACCGTCCCGAACACGTCCCTGATGATCGTCTCCTGCCACGGCAGCAGGTCAAACGCCTGCCCCCGCCATCTCCCCTTCGTATGTTTCAGACAGCGGATAAACTCCACCGCCCTCTGCGCCTTCGCCTCGTCAAACACTATCTGCCGCCTCCCTTGAACAACAGGAGCTCCATGGCGTCGCTCTCCTTATCCTCCCCGGCATCCGCCACGATCCGGCTCCGGGAAGAAGGCGTAAGCCCGAACTGCTCACAGAACCGGTTCATGATCTTAAGGTAGGTCTGCGCAATGGACACATGCGGGACCTGCTGGCAGTACCCGGAAGGCGTCTCCATGATTGCCCCATGCTCTGAAATATATTCCTCCGCTTCCTTCCATCTGGCATACGCCTGGCAGTATCCCGCAAAAGCCGCCATGTCAATCTCCGTCAGAATCCCAAGCCGCTCCATCTGCTTCGCCATCCGCTTCCATTCCTTCTTCGCCTCCGCTTCCAGCCATGCCGGACACCTCGGCACCTTCTTCTCCGGCTTCGGCTCCCCGGCATTCAGCCCCCGCTTCCCAGGGTTCCCCTCCAGCATCTTCACCGCCGTAGGCTTCGGCTTCCGCCCTCTCTGCGCCACCGCGCTCACCTCCCTCCGTACCGGCCCACACACCTTCTAATTCAGAAAATCAAACTCCCCGTCAGGCTCCGCCCCGGAATCCCCGGACACATCCCCTGCTTCCATATCCTTCATATCTTCAAAACCATCCCATACCGTATCTGATACAGAACCCTTAAATTCTCCGCTTTCCATTTCCTCCACGGAATCAGAAAAATCTTCCCATGCAGTATCCCGTATAGAGCCGCTGAAATCTTCCTGCAAAATCCCCCGGTCAGAATCACTAAAGTCCTCCCGCGCCTTCCTTAGCACAAAACCATTAGCGCCTTTCCATTCATCCTCCCGCACGGAATCCCCGAACTCTTCCCACACAGCCTCCATCTGCGCCAGAAGCTCCCGGCTCTCCGGCAGTGCCATGGCAACCGCATAAGCCACCGTTGCCGTGACCGCGTTCCCGGCCTGCTTATAAAGCTGTGTCTCCGAATTGACAGCCGCCGCCCGCTCATACAGCTCATCCGGGAACCCCTGCAGACGGAAACACTCACGTGGAGTCAGCCTCCGGATCTTCCCGCACTTCGTCACCGTCCCCATCATGCACCCCGTATCCAGCGTCTGCGAACAACCCTTCCCAACACGCCCCCGCCTGGATTCACTCTTCGGATACGACAGGCACACGCCGTCCCCCGGATAAGCCAGGTCATACCCCTGCTTCGTGCCGTTCCTCACCGGCAGCGCCGTCTCCGCATCCCCGGACACCTCTTCCGTCAGATAAACCCCGTGTTGGTCCTGCGCCGTCAACGTGAACATCGGCTCCCCCGCCTCCTTCATCCGCCTGCCGTTCTGCCGCTTCTCCACCCGGTCCGGCGTCAGCACCGCCCTGGCTTCTGATACACTGCCGCCCTTATCTTCTGATACCGCATCCGCAGCCTCCAATACCCCGGAATTTCCATAATTCGTCAGCCCGCCATTATACTGTGCCACCAGGCACCTTGCAACCTCTGTGACCTTTGGATGGTTCAGCGTCTGGTCCACAAATACCCGGCCACCCGGCTCTGCACCTCCCACGCAGTACAGCCCGGTCTTCGCGCCCATGCCCCCGCCGTTCGCCCCGATACTCACCGAAACCCCGGACGGGTCATACACCCGGTATCCCTGCATCCCGCCTATAACCTCTTTAAGAGCTCCGCCGTCTTCTCCGGTGACAGGTAATATTTCCCGTCCACCTCTGCTTCTAAGAACTGCGATAAGGAATACCCTCTCCCGGTTCTGCGGGACTCCGAAGTCTTTAGAATTAAGCACCTGCCACCGCACGTCATACCCTGCCTCGTCCATTTCAGAGAGAACGGCGGCAAAATCGAATCCTGCATTGACTGATAACAGGTTCTTAACGTTCTCAACAAGTAGGTATGTGGGCTTATCACCTTCCTCTTTGCCTTTGATGAGGTCAATAATGCTGTAATAGATCCCACTTCGCTTCCCTCTAAGCCCCCGCTGCTTCCCTGCGATGGAGATATCCTGGCAGTTGTGGGCTGCCAGCCCTCCTGCTGTGTATGAATTGTCATCTTCCACCTCCATGTTGTAGACATATCCGTCAAACGGGACCTTCCTGCTGCCCCTGAACCGGCACCAGACATACCCGTCCATAAAAAAAGAGCCGTCCCTGTCAGACCGCCCTTCCTTAAACCTCACCGTATAAAAATCATGCTGCCGTACCGTCCTGCCCTCGATCACGCAGGTCTCCGGCATCTCATTTCTGTAAACCGCACAGGGCATACGGTACGCCTTATGCACACAGTCCCGGATTCCATAAGCAAGCTCCCTGGAAACCGTGGATGCCTGCCGGTACTTACCGACCACACACCCGTCCGTCTCAAAATACCCTTCCAGAAACGCCCGCAGCAGATCCTCCGGCAGATTGAAGACCGTTTCTGTCAGCCGCTTTCCTCCCGCGCCTTTCCCAAACCGCATCAAAAACACCGTCAGCTCTTTATTCGTAAAATGCACCTTATAAGCCGTCCGCTCCTTCGCCACGCTGTAACGGAACATTCCGTCCACATGCCTTTTCAGCCGTTCCAGCTTTTCCTCGCTGCAGGCAACCACCACCCGGTAATTATCAGACGCATTCTTCCTCCTGGTGACACGATACCAGCCGTCCCCCATGTAACAGCCCACGAACCACCAGAAATCAGGGCTATTCAAATCAAGATTATCCAACTTATATTCTTTCCCATGCCGCTCATAAGTAATCCCGTCCCACTCTGGCAACTCTGCCTTGTTATTCACCGGAACCGCGATCAGATCACCTGCCTCCAGTTCCTGTACGGCTTTCCATTTGGCAGAATCCCCGTCTTTTACCAGAAACGGATGCTCCCCGGTCACTCTTAGATTCTCCACGCCGAAAACATCCAGCTCATAAATCTCCCCGGCCCTATGCTTCATGGGCCTCACCACCGGACGGAACCGGCCCTTATGCGTCAGCACCCTGTCTCCCTCCCGAATATCCTCAATACATTTATACCCCTGGTCCGTCATCACCAGCGTCCCGGCCTCAAAGCAGGGGAACCCGAAGCACCACGCATCCGCATAAGGAATCTCTTCCGGCGTCAGCTTCGTCACATCCTCCGCCTTCCATTCCCCCTCCGTATCATACATGGCCTCATAAGAAGCCCTTGCAAATTTATCATACTCACAATACCCGATACACTTATGCCCGGCCCATTCCAGCCCCAGCCGGAACCCGCCGATCCCCGAACAGATATCCAGAAATGTAAGCCTTCCCATGGTCACTCCGCCTCCCCGTTTCTCTTTCTTCCGTCTCCTTCCGGCTCCAGGACAACGCTGCTCTCCACCTCGTTCCCCCACGCTTCCCAGCCGGGGACACGCTGCCTTGCGAACAGCTCCACCCTCGGAAGATCCCCCATCAGTTCCACAATCTTCTCCCGTGTCTCGTCCGGCTTCTTGCTGTGGGCTTCCAGCGGAGAGATAATAAACTGATGGACACGGGCAGACCTGCGCCGCGGATGCCCCTTCACACCAAGCAGGCAGATCTCCGCGTTCCCCCTGGTCCAGAACCCCAGACCGTAAAACCAGCCCGGAGACTTCCGGTTCTGTTTCAGCCACACGAAAGCCACCGTCTTATACCGGAACCCCCAGCTTTCCATCACACGCAGAGCCTCCGGCAACTGCGGGAACGTAACCCATAAGAACAAAGTACAGTCTTCCGCGCAGATATCCTCCACAGGCAGCGCACAGATATCCTCCGTGCCCATCGTCCCGTAATGCTTCTCCGCTCCGCCCTGCACCCGTTTGTTGTCATACCGCCACGGAGGATCGGCATAGACGATATTATATTTCTGCCCTGTCTCCATCCCTGCCTAACCTCCCATACAGCTCCTTAAAAAATTCCTTCCCCCGGATACGCTTTCCCTCCCGTATCCGCTCTTCCTCAAACCGGAACCGAACCTCCAGCTCCTGTACGGAAAAATCCTTCCGGAAATTCCGCCATGTCTGCGCTTCCCATTCCAGAAGCCGCTCCCACAGCTCCGGAAACTCCCGGCGCAGCGTCCGCAGTTCCTCCAGCCCCTGCAGGGGGCAGCACCAGCAGGACACCCGGTCAAACAGCCGGTACAGCCCGCCCCAGTCATACCCCCGCTCATAGCAGTAATCCAGGCAGTCCTTCTCCGTCATCCCCCATTCCACCAGGGGATACCGGTACTCCCTCACCCTCTGCGGCTCATCTGCCGCTATGCCGATATACTGCACAATCTCATAATTCTTCCTAAGCCCGGACAGATACCTGTTGATCACCGCCGTCTTCAACACCGAAGTACACCAGCGGTTCTTAGGCCCCGCCCAGCTCATGCCCGGCCTGCCCGCATAGGGGGAATCCGGGTCCTTCCGCTCCGGCGTATAACGAAGCAGGTAATACTCAAAGCCTTTTTCCTCTTTCAGACGCACCACCGGGACCGGCAGCGCCTTCTCCAGCTTCTCCACATGCTCATACATCCGGGGAAATTCCAGCCCCGTGTCACAGAACATCACAAAATCCAAAGGCCAGCCTTCCTCCACCAGCCGCAGGACCATGGCCGTGGAATCCTTCCCGCCGGACAGCGAAGCCGCATACAGCTTTTCCTTTCCGCCGTCCTCATGCACCCGGCATGGCGGCACCATTCTCCGCCATCTCTCTCTGCAGGTTCAGCTTCGCCGCTTCCCCATAGCCTTCCATCCCGTTCGCCCTGCAGTAATTCCGCACAATGTCACGGGACAGCCCCACGGCAGAGGCAGCAGCCTTATAGCCCTTCCCCTGCATACGAAGCTCCCTGATCCGCTCCGCCTGTTCCTTCGTCATACCTTCACCCCCAAAACAAAAAGAGCCGGAAAACTACCTTTTTCGGATAGTTTTTCAGCCCCAAAACGCAGGATTTACAGAGATTTCAGGTACGGAATAATCCGCCGAAATCCTTGTAAATCCCGCATTTATGTATGCCGGGATCATGTGCCGCCTATCCCCCCTGTCAATTTCTGCGAAAACTCACGTTTGAGGGGGCGGCGGTGTCCATGGGGAGAGCTTCCGGAGATTTCCACCGCCCCTCCCCTACGGCTATATACAGAACCCACAGCTCACATGAAAAATCTTTGTGGAGATCACCGGCCAAATTTCACTGGAGATCCGCACGGTTCCACAGTAAAATAATAGCCAGCACCACACCAAATCTAAAGGAGGCACACGTCTATGAAATCAAAGCTGATCAAAGTAATCACATCCTCACGCCTTACCTATCCCAAAAACCCTTTTGATGACACCAAATACATCCGGACGCCCAAAATCCAGATAGAGGGAAACTGGCTGGAATCCCTCGGCTTCCACATCGGGGACCGCCTGCAGGTGGACTATGAAGAAGGCTCCATACATATCCACCCTGCACCGCCGGAATCAGAATGTCCCGCCAAACCCGCATGACAAAAAAGCATATACCGCAGAAAAGCCTTGGAAGCTCCCAGGGCTTTTCTGCCGTCAGTACCTGTATTCCTGATACCTGTCCTCTGTCATGGTCTTGCTGTCATGGCAGCTCTTACAGAGCGCCTGCCAGTTCGATTCATCCCAGAATAGCTTCTCATCCCCTCTGTGCGGTATAATATGGTCAACCACTTCCGCTTTCACGAACCGTCCCTGCTCCTTACACTTCTCACACAGCGGATGCCGTTTCAGAAAAAGTTTCCTTGCCTTCCGCCATCTGCTGTCATACCCGCGCCCGGAAGCGTCCGCACGGTCCGCCCTGTGCAGTCTGGCATGTTCCTCACAGAAATCACCGTCCGTCAGCTCCGGGCATCCCGGATGCTTACACGGCTTCTTCGGCCTTCTCGGCATGATCACCACCGCCTCACTCCGCCGTAATACTTATCCGCTATGGCGTCCTGCTGATGCTCCGGCAGGCTCCTAAGCCTCTCCCTTGCTTTCTCCAGGGACCGCTCCTGTTCCTCCTTCGTCTTATGAAAACCGCAGCGCTTCCCCTGGCACTGCCTTCCGATCACACCGCAATGCCCGTTCCCGCACAACGCAAAACAATCCATCATAATCTCCCTTCCATCCTCTCAATCTCAAAAAGGACGGCGGTGAAAGGATGAAGCCCGCCGCCCCGCAAAGACAAAAGAAAAAGCCCCATGGACATATCCACAGAGCTCCTTACAGTTCTTCGCATTCTAAGAATACCACAGCTTCCAATAAACTTTCAATAAACCCTTACTGTACCTTTACTAAACCATTACCCAACCACTACTAAACCAGGCCCCGCCGGTCAGTCCAGAAGATACCGCCCTGCCGTCTTCTCCCGTATCCGGTACAGCTCTTTCATCTCCGCCAGCGCTTTCTTCCGGTACTTCGCTATCATCGTTTCGCTCACATTATACTTTTCCGCCATCTCCCGCCACGTCATATCCTCCATCACCATATCCCGCACCACCTCCGGCAGCCTCCCGCTCAACTGCCCCACGGCATACTCAAAAAAATCCATTTCCTCTTTCACCGCCTGATACCGCCCCAGCAGATAATCAAACCAGTCATCATCCAGGCGCTCTTTCACCTGCCGGTACTTCACCGCCGCATTCCCGGTCTTATCGGAAGCCCCGCCGCCCTGCACCCGCTCCCCCTGGGGCTGTGACAGGCACATGCTCTCTATCACGTCCTCATACGGCACGCCCCGGAACCGGGAAAGCTCAAACTCCAGAAGCCCCATGTCCTTCTTCCAGCTCCGGTATTCCTTAAACAGTTTCTCTGTCTCCATCCTTTCCGCCTCCAATCCTCGCCCTTACCGCTTCCACAAGCGCCGCCTGCCCGCAGTCCTTCCTCTCCAGAGCCGCCATCACCCGCTCATCCAGCGTCCCCTTTGCAATCAAATGGTGGACCACCACCGTATCCTCCTGCCCCTGCCTCCACAGCCTTGCGTTCATCTGCTGGTACAGTTCCAAAGACCAGGTAAGCCCGAACCATACCAGAGTGGAGCCTCCCGCCTGCAGGTTCAGCCCGTGCCCTGCGGATGCCGGGTGAATCACCGCTACCGGAATCTCCCCGGCATTCCACCTCCGCATATCCACCGCCGTATCCAGCTCCACGGCCCCCACCCTCTCCCTTATCCGCTCTAGGTCATGCCTGTACCAGTAAGCCACCAGCACCGGCTTCCCGTTCGCCGCCTCTATCAAATCCTCCAGGGCTTCCAGTTTCCTGTCATGGATATGCCTCACCCTGCCGTTCTCGTCATAAACCGCCCCGTTCGCCATCTGCAGCAGCTTGTTGGAGAGCCCCGCGGCATTCACCGCGTCAATATCCCCCTCCGCAAAAGGCAGCAGCATATCTTTCTCCAGCTTCCCATACAGCTCCATCTCCCTCCCGCTCATGGCAACCTCCACCCGGTTATACACACACTCCGGCATATCCAGATAGTCACACGCCCTCATGCTGATACAGATATCAGAGATCAATCCATAGATTGCTTCCTCCGCCCCGTCCCTGGGCTTGTAGGAGAACACCATCTGCCTGCTCCGCTTATCCGGCAGGAAGAACCGCTCCCGGTATCCGCCGATGAACCGCCCAAGCCTCTGCCCCATGTCCAGCAGCCCGATCTCCGCCCATAAATCAATCAGCCCGTTCGGCGCCGGCGTCCCGGTCAGCCCCACTATCCGCCTCACCTTCGGCCGCACCCTCTTTAGCGCCTTAAACCGCTTCGCCCTGTGGGACTTGAAAGAAGACAGCTCATCAATCACCACCATGTCAAACTCCCACCTGCTGGAATCCACCAGCCACTCCACATTTTCCCGGTTGATGACATACACCTGCGCCTCCCGCTCTAGTACATCGTTCATAAAGCAACTCATAATATTTGTATTGCTTTATCAACGGATTATCAATAAATGGCGTAAATGCAAAACTATGAGCTATTTATTGTCTGCTATACTAGTGCCGCCAGCCGCTCCTTCTCCGGACCCAGCACCTTTGACAGCCCGATCCCGGACAGATGCTCCCACTTCTCCAGCTCGCCGCCCCAGGTATCCCTCGCCACCCGCAGAGGCGCGATCACAAGCACCTTCCGGATATCAAAATAGTCAAACAGAAGCTCCCACACCGCCGTCAGCGTGATCACCGTCTTCCCAAGCCCGCAGTCCAAAAACAGCGCGCTCACTTTCTCCCTGATGATAAATTCCTTCGCATACTCCTGATACTCATGCGGAACATATCTCATCCAGCACACCTCCGATCTGCCCCAGACTGTCTATCACATAAACCGGAAAGCCCAGGCCTTCCAGCTGCCGCTTCCTCTTCTCCTGCAGCGGCCTTGTCTTCTTCCCAGGAGCCTTCAACTCCACAAAAGCAATCTTCCTCCCCGGCAGTAAAATAATCCGGTCCGGCACCCCATCCAAGCCGGGAGAAACGAACTTCACCGCCATCCCTCCCAGCTTTTTCACCAATACAGCCAGCCGACGTTCAATCTCACTCTCCCTCACCAGACACCTCCGTCCTGTCCTGAAATCCGACCTGGAACATGGATACAAAAAATCCCTTATACCTTATACGTGTATATAACACGTACATATATGCTTCTTTTTCTTATTACCCATACCCCACTAAGAGATTCTTGTTCCCTTGTTCCAGACCACCCCGCAACCCTTGATTTTACGGAATCCCCAGTACAGGAACTATCGTCAGAACAGACTCTCTTTTGTTCCGCTCGTTCCGTTCCGCCTTGTTCCCATACAGGCAGACTTGTTCCGTCTATTTCCCGTCTTGTTCCCGCACATATGCCCGTTGTTTCCCATAAATCGGGAAGCCGGACATCCCGTTCTTCGTCTCCGTATATTTTCCCCATCCCTCAATCTTCCGCATGATGCCGCTGATCTCATAGGAATCTATCTTTTTCAAGGCAGAGGACTCCCGCCCGAAGCACTCGCACCAGATCTCCATGTTGCACACCATCATCCGGCGCATCGTCCCCGTCTGCCGTTCCTCCCCAAACTCGCTGCCGTTCAAAAAATTCCTCCGGTCATATAAACTCATAGAGCCCCAGTTCTCCGGCAGGAGCGTGTCAAGGTACGTCCGCACCAGCCCTTCCCGGTCATCCGTCTCCATAGCCTCCGCCTGCTCGGATACAGCCATGGCCGCAACGTCCCCTTCCAGATACAGCCGCTCCCCGTTCTCATAGACGGTCTTTGCCTCCGCCCATACCTGCAGCACATCCTCCCCGGAAATCTGCCAGGGCTTCCTCACGCTCTCCCCGTTCACCCTCACCGGCCAGAAACGCCGGTTCCCGGTAATGTCACGCAGGAAACCGCTCTCCGTATTCGTGCTCCCCACAATCACGCACTGCCTTGGGTGGCTCTCCACGTTCAGCCCATAGCTGGCACGGTACTTGTCATCCACCCTGGAAAGAAAAGACTTCACCGTCTCCACATCCGTCTTCTTCATCCCGGCAAGCTCCCCCAACTCCAGAATCCAGTACCCCTGCAGCTTCTCCGGCCCGGACTTATCCCGCATGTCCGTAAGCGTCAGGCTGTCCGAAAACCACGCCCCCGCAAGCCTCGCAAACAGCGTGGACTTCCCGATTCCCTGCGGGCCGTTCAGGATAAGCACACTGTCAAACTTCGTCCCCGGCTGGTAGATCCTTGCCACGGCCGCCGCCAGCGTCTTTCTAATGACCGCCCTCGTATATGCGGAATCCTCCGCCCCCAGATAGTCCGTCAACAGCGTGTCGATCCGCTTCACCCCGTCCCATACCGGCAAAGCATCCAGATACTCCTTCACCGGATGGTATGCCCGCTCCGATGCCACAGCCAGCAAGGCATCCTTCGTCTTTGTGGGCGCATACACCCCGTAACCCTTATTCAGATAAACTTTCAAAGACGCAAAATCCGAATCATTCCACCCCGGCTTGATCTGCTTCCAGGGCAGGCTCTCCCCGGCATCAATCCCGTCCCGGTGCAGATTAAAAGCGATGGACTGCAGACCCTCATCATGCCGGATCGCCAGCACCAGATTGTCCAGCGTGTCCTTCACCTTCCCCTGCCGGTCCAGTTCCAGCCCCTTGCGCCAGTCATCTTCCGAAGAAAACTCCTTCCGGGCAGACTGCGCCCTGTCCTCTGCCAGCGTCAGCTTCACCTTTTCGTCACTGACCGCAAACTCGCTCATAGCCTTAAAGGACGGCAGCTTAGAAGCTTCCGTATCCTCCGGAACCCTCATATCCAGCTCCCCGAATTTATGAATCCGCACCATGTCAAAAGCATTCATCAGCTTCCCGCAGGCCGGGTCCGTGGCATGGTGGGAATAGGCAAACTTCCCCTCATAAACCACCACCCCCGCCTGGGAATCCGCCGGAATATAATCATACCGCCCCTGCATGGCGCTCGGCTTATATACGTCCGCCAGGAACACCTCCGCCGCTTCCTCAATGCTGTACGTCCGGCAGAACGCCCCGACCACACCCTCCTTTTCAAGCGGGTCCGCCTGCTTCTTCATCTCCCTCAAGACCACCGCCTGCTGCCGCCCGCTCACCGGCCATTCCGAAGAATCCCGCCAGTCCCTATACCTGGAGAGCACCGTGTCCGGGTCCAGGACCTCCCCTTCGATATCCCGGAACACAAACTCCCCGTCCGCAGACGTGGACGGCCAGTACATCAGTCTGGACGGCTCATAGGTGGTATCGTCAAACAGCTCCATGCCGATATCCTCCGCCACCTTCCGCGCCACCGCCACGTACTCGTCCGGCGACACATTCCTGGCCAGCGGGATCACCAGCCGGAACCTGGGACTCTCCGGCGTATGCTTATGCGTGGAATAGATCAGGCACCGGAAATCAAAGAACATCTCCATCCGCTCCGGGATATCCGCCTCGGCATGGTCCATATCCAGCGTCAGGGCAGACCGGAACACCACACAGTCCTTCTTCCGCCTGCCGCCCCTCAACTTCCCCATCACAAAGCCGCCCACGTCCTTGATGGAATCCTGCCTCGCCTTGGACAGCTTCCGGTACTGCTCCACCGTCTCCGCCGTCCGTATCGTCCGGGAAATACGCCGGATAAAATCCTCCAGCTCCATCTCCCCGCCGTTCCAACGCTTCTCCATCCTCGAATTGCCCGTAGAAACATAAACCTTCATACACACATACCCCCTGTCCCTCTTCCCGCATCATTGTACCCCATGAAAACGTCCTCCTACTGTTTCTGATAAAACGGGCACTCATACCCGTCCGCCCGCAGCGGCAGCCCCTCCGCCCAGGAAGGCCGCACCGCCATCACCTCACACATCTCTTCCACGGAACCCATGCCCTCCGGCACCTCCGCAATGATCTCATCATGGCAGTGCATCACAATGGGATAGCCCTTCCTCTCCACCCGGAGCATGGCTTCCGCCAGCAGGTCCCTGGCCGTCCCCTGCACGATATTCTCCACCAGCTTCGGCCCGTAGGTCTCAATCCGTCCCCACTTCTTATTTTCCAGAATCCCCTCATAAGTCAGGCCCTCCCGCCCGAACTTATTCACCGCCATCCTGGGCTTCACATACGCCAGCTTCCTGCCGGACGGCAGAATGACAAACAGAATCCCGCTCCGATACTCAAACGTGATCCTCCCTGCCCGTGTCCCCGTCCTCTTCGTCACGGCCTCCACAGCCGCCTTATCCACGTCCCACCAGAACTGCGTGATATGCGGGTTCGCCCTGCGCCATGCAGCCACCAGGGGCGGCAGGTCATCCTCGGAAAGCCCCATATCCAGTGCGCCCATGGAGACCAGCGCCCCCGCCGCCCCGCCGTATCCCAAGCCAAGCTCCGCAATCTTCCCCTTCTGCCGAAGAGTGGAACCCTTTGTCACTTCCTCAATCGGAACATGGAACATAGCAGACGCAGAAGCCTCATAAATCTTCCCATGGGAAGAAAACACCTCCAGCCTCCACCGCTCCCCGGCAAGCCACGCCAGCACCCTTGATTCAATGGCTGAAAAATCCGCCACCACAAACCTGCACCCCGGCACCGGCACAAACGCCGTCCGTATCAGTTCGGAAAGCACTTTCGGCGTGGAATCATAAAGCATCTCCACATCCTCAAACCTGCCCTCCCTCACAAGCCTTCTCGCCAGCTCCAGGTCCTCAATATGGTTCTGGGGCAGATTCTGGACCTGCACCAGCCTCCCCGCCCATCTCCCGGTCCGGTTCGCCCCATAAAACTGCAACAAACCATGCACCCGCCCGTCCGAACAGACAGACCGCTCCATGGCCTCATATTTCTTCACGGAAGTCTTCGCCATCAAAAGCCGGAGCCGCAGAAGTTCCTCCACTTCCCCGTCCGATTCCCCGATCATCTCCGACACCGCTTTCTTGGACAGGCTCTCCGCCTCCACCCCGTTCTCCCCCAGCCAGCCCTTCAACTGCGCCACGGAATTGGGATTCTCCAAGCCGGTAAGCTCATACGCCCGCCTCGTCACAACCTCGTTATGCAGACGCTCACAGACAACCGCCTGCCGCACCAGCCCCATATCCACCAGCACGCCCCGGTCATTGATCCTCTGGTCCAGCCGGTACAGCTCCATCTCGCCCTCCGGTATCGGGAACTTACACAGCTTCCTCCGTATGGCTTTCTCCACATCCACGTCCCTCATGCAGTAAGTCTTGAACAGCTCCCACTTCTCCGGCGCATGGCATGGCAGGTTCCGCCTCCTGCCGCCATTGGCCTTCGTCGGCTTACACGGCACACAGAAATACCGGATCAGTTCCTTCCCCGCCTTCATCTTCTGCTCATCCAGCCCCAGCACTGCGCCCACGTCCTCCAAGGACCGGGGCAGCGCCAGCACCGCCGCCTGGACCGCGCTGCAGTGCCAGGAATCCGGTGGAAGATACCTCCCGAAATGCTTAGAAAGGCACGTCCGCTCAAAATTCGCATTGAACGCCGTCTTCACCACAGAACCGTCAAAAACCGCCTCCGCAACTTCCCCCGGCAGTTCCTCCCCCTGCGCCAGATCTATCACTCTGGTCTCCCCACCGTCAAAGGAATAGGCAAACAGCAGGACTTCAAAAGCAGGGCTGTCCGCATAAGCGTAGACCCCGCACTTAATCAAATCCACATCCGAAAACGTCTCAATATCCATCTCTAAAATCCGTCCCATAACGCCACGGCTCCCTTCCTCCTGCATTTCTCCCCGCCGGGAAACGGGCGGCAGTCCCCCGCCGCCCTGATACATCTACCCAAGGAAATCTTCCTCTTCGTCCACTTCCACCGCGTCAAAATCATCCTCCGCGCTCGTCCTCCCGCCCAAGGATTCCCCGTCACGTAGCTTCTGGATATTCCCCAGGCCGGCCGCAATCCCACGGTTCCCATTGCTGTTGAACCCGTAAAAATTCACGCTTATCCTACCATAACACCCGGAATACACCTCCGACTGGTCCAGGATCGGCTGCACGTTCTTATCCACCACCTGCGGCGCCTGCTTGCTGTTGGCATTAAAGAAATAGCTGTCCGCATAAGCCTCATCCTCCGGGCGGTCAATATCCCCGTCCCGCAGGGGCAGCTTCAAATTCGCCGGGACCTTCCCGCCCCACTTGGAAACCGAATCCTTCTTCGCCTGCTCAATGGCCCTCTTAATCTTCCCAATGGTCTCCGTGTCCGACTTCGGAATAATTGCCGACACCGAATACTTCGGGTCCCCGTCATTCACCGCATTGGGCTCCCAGCAGTGCAGATAAGAAAATCTGCACGGTACGATCACTTTTGTCAGGTTCATATTTTCGTTACTCATTTTATTCTTCCTCCTTAAAATCCGCCTCTGCGGTTGCTGCCATTACTTCCTGCCTCTTGTCCGACTCCGGAACCAGCGTGATCTTGCCCTGTGGCTTATACACCAGCTTCCCAAGAACCTCCGCAAACTTCTTCTTTCCAAGCAGCTTCTCCATCTCCGTAATCCCGATCAGCGACTTCTTATAGATATCCGTGTACCCGGCAGCCACAGCCGCCTCCGCCGCCTCTTCCTCGTCCGTATACTTCCGGCAGGTCCTTCCCTCCACCAGCTTGAAGCCGTTCCACTTCTTCCCTCTGGTCACAGCCTCGTCCTGGGCATAGGCATACACGTCCGCAGACCACCTGGCAAGCTCGTCCGCTACCTTCAAGACCTCCGCAATCTCGTCATCCGTCAGAAGCGCCGGCGCCCTGAACTCCATCTGCGCCAGCCTCAGATATTCCTCCGCCCTGGCCCTGCAGGTATCCTTCGCCTTGCAGAACCGGCACCAGGAACCGCTCCGGAACTCGCCCTCACCGTTGATGGCAAGCGCCGCCTTCGGCTTCAATTCCTTCTCCACCCACTCCATCAGGTCAGATACGGAAATCTCCCAGGTACTCACCGATTCCAGCCTTGGCTGATAGATGGTCATACGCACCATATCAATATCATAGATAGCCCCGAACAGCTCCAGCGCCCCCAGGCCATACAGCATCATCTGCGGGTTCCGCTCCGCCTCCACGGCAACGCCCTTCCCGTACTTCAAATCCACCACCGTCAGCACCCGGTCCGCCACGATCAGCAGGTCCCCCGTGCCGAACCCCTCCGGCACATAGGCCGAATAATCCAGCCGCTGCTCGATCAGCACCACCGGGTCCTTACACTCCTGCCTGGCAAGCTCCACCTGCTCCATGGCATAGGACACATACCCGTCCGTGCATTCCTCCATCTCGTCACACTGGTAATCCGACACCGGACGCTTAGAACGCCGTTTCAGGCTCCGTTTCAGCTTATGCTCCGCAAGGGCATGGGCGGCAGTCCCTTCCTCCGCATACACGCTGTTCCCCGTCTCTTCCGCAAACTGCTCTTCCAGCCGCGCGGACGGCGTACAGTTCAGCCACCTTCTGGAAGAAGACGCCGACAATAACGCATGTCTCCCCATATCAAAGCACCTTCGCTTCCTTCAAAAGCGCCGGGTAATGCTCCGGGCTCACCGCAGACAGCTTCACTGCACCGTACTTCTGCAGCAGGTCCTTGATCTCCTGTGATTTCCCCTCCTGGGTCTTCTGCGCCATCACCGCACGCACGTCCTCAATGGCGACAGCCTTCTCCTTCTTGGTATCCGCTTTCTTATCTTCCTTCCCTGCTTTCTGCACGGTCCCGGTAGACGCAGACTCCGTTTCCGTCTTTACTGCCGTATCTCCGTCAGCCGTATTTCCCGTCACTGCGGCATCCTTCTCCGCTGTATCTATGACAGCATTTCCCTCCGTATCGGCAAGCCCTCTAAGCCCTTCCGCCACCATGAAAAACCCGTCCGCAATCTTCAACAATTCATTTCCCATATTTACAGTCCCTCCATATCTTCCAAACGTTCTATCAATTCCTCGGAGTACATGGCACACACCAGCAGCTCCTTCCCAATCTCCGGATGGCTGAAATACTGTGCCTTCTCCCCGTACATCTTCCGTACCTTCGTTTCCATAAGCCTGCGCCGCTCGCCCTTCTCGAACCCGAACACCCAGATTCTGTCCGCTTTTTCCATCAGGCGGGAGATCAGGATGCCCTCCACCGCACTCCCCAGTTCATCCTTGAAGATGCCGTGGAAGCACAGGTACGGGCTCACCGGTATCTTCCCCTTATGGGCGGCATACCGACAGTATTCCTCCACCCTCTGCCGGTCCAGTTCCTCACTCCCCGTCAGATGCGTCAGCACCAGCACCATCTCCATCAGCACCGCCTCCTTCCATGAACCGTATCTCCTTCCCCTGCTCCATGGCAAAGGCAATCTCCGAAGCCATCCCTTCCGTGGCTTCCCCGAACACCCACACCTCGTCACAGATTAGGAGCAGTTCCAGCCCCATGGCAAGCCCCGCCTGCCGCTCCGCCTCGATCCCTTCATTCAGGAACTGCGGGAACAGCAGGTGCGGTGCAACGGGCAGATACCCTTTTTCACAGGCCACCCGGCAGTACCCGGCCGCCTTCCGCGTATTCCCCTCCATGTCCCCACGGAAGGGACTGCAGATAAATACTTTCTTACGCATCACCACTTCCATCCTTTCTTTGCTTTCCGTCTTCCGGCCACTGCCGCCGTACCGGCTTCATACGCCTGGACACTTTTCTCAATCTGCATCAGCTTCACCGCCAGACTCTTTGCGACAATGCTGATCGCCTGCAGGATACCAATTAGCTCCTGCGTATTTTCTCTTTCCATAGGCTCCATTCCTCCTTTCCGGGGCTGTCGCATCTTTCCCCTTCACTGCCGTAATGACACTTTTTTAAAAATAGGCAACGAAATCACAAAACTTTTAAAAAAACCATTCGACATAAACAAAAAATATTGTCGAATACCCGGATATCACACGTCTATCCCCCGCTCCCGGAAGAAGCGGCGCAGTTTCTCCAGTACCTTATTCTTACGGAAATCCAGCGTCCGCCGGTTTTTCCCGCTGACCCTTGCATACTCATAAACACTCATTTCTTCCCCAAATACCTTCTCCGCTATCTCCCTTTCTTCCGGCAGCAGGTCATCCAGTGCGTCTTTCAATACACCCAGCAGCATCCTCTTCTCCGCCAGTTCCTCCGTATCCTCCGCAAACAGCTCATCCCTCATATCGTTCTCCTTCCATTCCTCATAAGACTCTTCCGTATACCCCTTTTCCTCCATCGCCTCCCGGTTCCTCTGCTCCCTCTTCTTCTGCCGCCACCACGGGCGGAAATACCTCTGGTACTCTTCCTCCGTAACCTCCATCCTGACTTCCTCGTTCCCTGACCTGATGGTAATGATCCTCTTTTCAGACATAAAGCGTTCCTTTCTTTACGCCTTCGTAAAGCCAGAAACGCCGGCAGCTCTATATGGGACATTACCGTAAAACCAAAAAAAGGCCGGAGTAAGCTACTTGATTCCTAGCTTTACTCCGGCCATTCGGTGACTCGACACTATGCGGTCCCACTCGCTCGGTCGTAAAAATACATTCAGTTCTTCAACCCTGCACGGGCTGGCAGCACAATCCTCACAATCTTCCTGCAGTGCGGACACCGCAGTTCAAAAGCAACCTCATATGCCCGGTTCCGCTTCACGTCCAGGAGCCTCCTGTCACAAAGCGGACATACCTTTGTTTCTCCCACGCCGCCTCCTTCCTGCCACTGCGCAGGTACAGCGGCACGGCATCCATGCCATAATTTTCCATGCATAATCCAAGTATTCCCCCATCCCGGCAGGATAATCACCACCACGCAAAAAAGGACAGCCCCCGCACCTTCGCAGAAGCCGTCCCGCCTATGTACCTATTTCGTATCTTTCTCTTCCTTCTTACTCTTTGGTTCCCAGTACACCGTAACAATATGATTGCAGTTCGGGCACCTGGTACGTGCCTCCACTGGCTCCGGGGATTCCGTGCGGATATCCATGATACGCTTTCCGCACCTTGGGCATTTCAGTCTCTCCATTCATGTCCACCTCCTCGTATACAGCCCCGGTTCCTGGCTGCCGGGGCTCTAACCTGGCGATTGTCTCATTGTCTACCTCCTGTCAAATTTCTATCAACACTTTCCTGTCAGGAAAGCCTTCTTCCAAAGTACCTCTATCTATCTCTTCCGTCCTATCACAAACACGTCCAAACCGCCGCCCATGCCTATAAATCTCCTGAACCGCTCTCCCTCCATCCCGGCACATATTTATGCGCTATCCCTAATCAAATCCGTATCCAGATCAAACCGTGATACCTTCATCTGGCCGTGTTATTAACGTAATCCCATTATACCTTTTATCAGTCTATTGCGCCACCTTGCTTTTCTACCAGTTTTCTAAAAAAGCCCGTAGCAAGCAGCCCGATCACGCATACCACAATCCCCGAAGGAATCAATACAAGATACACAATCTCCTGAAACCTGTCAAACAAAAATCCATATACCATCTGCCCAACCGGCTGGGCGCACAACGTAACAGCGGATGTATATGCCATAACCTTCCCAATCAGCTCATTCGGCGTATTCTGCTGAATCATGGATACCGCAAAAATTGAAAAAATACTAATCGCAGCCTGCATACCGCAGAAAGCAGCAACAATCACAGCATACCTTGTCATCACGCCGAATGGAAAAAGAAATACAACCCCTGCCGGAATGATACAGACACCGATTACCGCAAGCACATACGATAATCTACCGGATCTTAACTTCCCCGTAAGAAGCCCCGTGGCGATACTTCCCAAAATAGTGGCAACCGCCATCGCACTCTCCGCCCCGCCATAAAATTTCGCGTCCAAGCCAAGCACAGCCCGCACAAGAAAGGGCAGCCCCACCAGCGTAACCCCCATGACAAAAAAGCGTGAGAATGCCGCCAGAAGCAGCATCTTCATGATATCCGGCCGCTCTTTCATGATAAAACGGATACTGCCGGAAAAATCATTTTTTACCATGGACAAAACATTTCCCTGAAACTCCCTGGCCTGATGCCCCAATTTGATAAAACATTCAAATAACGCTGTGATAAAAAAGCATACAACACTTGCATACATCACAGGCTTCAGGCCAACAGCAGAATATAAGATACCACCCAGCAAAGGCGCGATCAGATAAGAAATGGACGCCACCTGGTTTACCACCGCATTTCCCTTAATAATATTATCGCCTGCCAGCATTTGCGGGATACACGCCTGCACCGTAGGCGTTTCAAATGCCCCAAGAACAGAGAGTATCACCAGCAACACACTAATCACTACAACCGCATTGTCCCCGGACAAAAAGACCGCCGCGCATAAGACAGACATTCCCGTCAGCGTGTCCAGCGCCACCATGATATTCCTCCGGTCCGCCCTGTCAGCCAGGATTCCTCCAATGGGGGACAAAAGAATCGTCGGGATCGTCGCTATAGATAAAATACCCGCAAACACAGCCGCCGAACCCGTCACTTCCAAAACATACATAGACAACGCCAGGCGCAGGATATAATTGCCAAACAAAGAACTTGCCTGCCCCAGCACAAGGAGCGTAAAATTTTTCGTAAACAGTCTCTGCTCCATATGCTACTCCTTCCTTTCTTCCCTGTAACCTCCCAGTATCCTCTCTGTCCGCCCAACCATCTCATCCTCTATGATCGGAAGCCCCATTGCCGCAAGAACCTCCGCAACAAACCTGCACTTATGCCGGATTTCTTCCGCATCCGCCGGGAACACGGACGGAAGCAGCCAGAAATTGACAAGGGGCAACAGTTCAGAAAGCTCCTTTGCGTATTCCGTCCGGATCGAACCGTCACGCCGTCCTTCCTCAATCAGTTCCAGCCATAAAGGAGTCAGCACCCGCCGGTTCGCCTCCACCGCAGCCGCCAGAATGCGCGGGTCTTTCAGGATAGGAATTGCCTGCGTACTTATTTCTTCCCGTTCTCCATCAGCCCTGTCAAAAGCAAGCACTTCCCGGATCTTCTGCAGTCCGTTCAGGTCCGAACGCCCCCTGACCGCCTCAAAAGGATTATTCTCCAAAAACATCCGATCCCCCAAAGCGTGCATGACCTCTTCCTTACTCTGAAAAAACCGGTAAAACATCCCCTTTGCGCCGCCTGCCAGCTCCATAATATCCGTAATGGCAGTTTCCTCATAACCTTTCGATAAAAACAGCTCCTTTGCCGCATCCAAAATTTCTTTCTTCCATTGTTCCGGCTGTTTTTTCACTGGCCTTGCCAATTCCCACCGCCTCCTTCAATAGTTATTGACCCCAAGTCAATAACTATTATACAAAGAATTTACATCCATGTCAATCATTTCCGCAAATACTCTCTCAAATGCAAAAGAAATCCATGAAAAAAGAACCGAAAAATGCCTCCTCAGCATTTTCAGCCCTTTTTGTAAACTTGCAAAATTTTAACAATAAAATCCTGTTCTGGATTTTATGATATAATCCAACTTCCGCCCCTAAAATGATTCCAAATATTTCTGGAGCCTATCCACAAACTGTCCAATATGTATCCCATCCACAAAAGAATGATGAGCCTGGACAGATACGGGCATGACAATCTTACCATCCTTCTCATAATACTTCCCCCAGTCAAACAAAGGCGTCGCATTATCCTTTTTCCCAGAATTGGTATGTGAGATATGCGTATAGGTGACCCAGGGCATAGGCGAACACTGGAACACATCATTTCCAAGGGGGCCAGTAAAATATTCCTTCTGCTCCCTTGCAATCCTTCCCGCCATCTCCACATATTCCTGAATACTACCCCGAAGCGGCACATTGACCACTTTGAACAGCCCCGTATCCTGATTCAGATAAGTAAAGGCAGTATCAATATGCTCAAAAAGAACCACCTTCCCGTCCAGAAAACGATACCGGAACGCTTCAATCTCATCCGCACATTTACAAACCACATACACAAACGCAAGCGTAAAAGAGAGGTTCTGCGCCTTCACCTTCCGGCGGAAATTTGTGATATCCGCCTCAAATGTCACACAGAAAGCAGGCTCCACGCTTCCCCTGAAAACCATACAGTGCATGGCCCTCTCCCAATTTCTTTCGTCTATCACCTGATAAGTATTCACTCCAAATCCTCCCTTTCCATTTCCACACATTTCACTTTCTTTTTGCAAATTTCTCTTTTGCGTATTCATATGCTTCCCGGATATACGGCCTCAAAGCCTCAAAAGTCTCTTCCGACGGATTCAGCACACACATCCACCCCATCCACGCATAGACCGGATGCGGCAAAAAACAGTCCGCCGCAGAAAAATCATAATCCATTTCCACAACCCCGCCTGCCCCCGGACGTCTTGGCACAGCCCCAAACAGTTTCACAAACGTACCCTTACGGACACCCAGGTTCACCCGGTAAACCCCCGGCCTGTCCAGTTTAGAGCCTTTATCATTATCCCCGTCCTTCTCCTTGACCGTCAATATGTACACTCCCCTTTTCAGCACATGTCCGGGATTATAAAAAATCCCTTTTTCTCCCCAGCTCTCCACAAGGACGCTCCCTTCCAGCTCCTCCAGGCAATACTTCAATATCTCATCCGGCTTCATATCCCACCCCTATACTTTCCAGATTTCTTTTATAAATTTTCATATCTTTTAATGTATTTCACCCATTTAAGAACTCATTTTACAACTATTACAAAATCATTTCTTTCAACTCATCTATTTCGTTTTTGTATTTTTTACAATCAATATTTTCAATTAATTCCCTTGCATTCAAATCAACCAGCATACCATCCTCAAACGTTAAAAAATCTATATAATCATCTTTTATCATCATTGACAAATGGCGTGGAAGTCCAATATTTTGCAGTTCTATGATTATATCGTCAGTTGTTCCATATTCCACATATTCTGCCCAATTTGCACCTGCATTTTGTTTACCTACTTTTTCAGAAACAATCAAATAATAATTCAAAAAATAGTTTTTGATTTTAAACCTGAGAACATTATCAATGTCTGAAATCAAATTATTTATTATAAGATTAATTTGATTTCGATCATTAGGATTAAATATCACCATCTCATTCCTATCCCAGATTTCGCCTTTCCTTTTGTAATAATTAATAATATAAATAATCATCATATTTAGTGGTGTAGACCTCATCCATGAATACATTAAAACCGCAAAATATTGTAACCTTGTTCTTTGTTTAACCATCGGGTTTCTTCCCTTAGATTCTTCTTCACCCCAATTATAATAATCATACATCTTTTCCAATACTTCCAGACAAGTTTGAGTTGTAATTTCATTTGGAAATGCGCTTTCTGATTCTTTTATTTTTTCCCATACCTTATTTTGATATATAACTTTTATATTTGAACACTGCTCTAAAATATATAATGGAATGTGATTCTCTTTTTCCATTCGCTCTAATAATTTTTTTCCATCTGCATTTTTTCTCAAAAAATTACTCATTAAAATGGAATCTGTTTTTGATGCTTGATGAGAGAAAACGATATTAGCATAATGATCCCATACTTCTTTTTCTGTTTGACTGTAATTAGCTCTGGTAAAATCTTTATCTCTCAAAGAATAATCTAAATTTGTATAAAAATTTTTCTGTCCATTAATCACCAAAGGTTTAACAGCTTCTATCTTCCTATTCCTTACAACTTCTAAATCTTTGTTTGGATTATCCCATCTATTCTTTTTATCTTCTATTCGTACACAAATAATATTTCCACTCAATTCTTTACTCAATCTACCGGCTCTGCCTGCCAAATTCCAAAAATCAACATCTGAAAATTTAGAATTTCCGATAGCATTACTAAAAATAAAAATATTCTTTGCAGGAAGATTCACACCCTCTAAAAGAGTAGATGTACAAAACATATAGTCAATTACTTTTTCCTCAAATAGCCTTTCGATTCTTTCCCGTATACGTTGTGGTAATCTTCCAAAATGGAATGCAACTCCTTTTTTTAAACAATCAATTAAAAAATAATCTTTATGTATATATGATTTTATCAATTCAATAAGTGAATCAATCCTTGCATCATTTTGTTCAGGTAAACCCTTAGAAAATTTCAAAGCAAAGTCAATCGTATCCGCTACTGTATTGCAATATACAATATTTTTACAATTTTTCCCCAATTTCCGAAGAAGTTTCCCTACATAATCTTGTTCTTTCTTCCCCAAGTCTTGAAAAATAATATCTTCTCCTGTCTCCGTAAACATCCTGCCTTTTCCCTCAACATAGTCTATAAAAAATCTGTTTTGAGCAACCGGAGATTCCTTAATAATCATTTGTTCATCTATACTCTTTTCAAATAATTGTAAAAAGACATGTGCATTCGGAATATTAGGCGATGCAAAATACAATTTAATACTTTTTCTCTCCGCCAAAAGAATGGCATGGTAATACAAAGGTGATCTTGAATCTTTTTCAGCAATTATTTTATGTGCCTCATCGACAAACATATAATTGATTACAGGATTTTCCTTTTCACCTAAATATGAAATTAATCGCTCTGGAGTAAAAACAAATACATATTTTAACATCCTATTTCTATAAATCATAGGAACTACCGGATGTGCCAACACCTTATAATTTTTATTTGTGATAGTTTTCTTTAATCTTGCTGTGACCTGATTGATAAGGGCTCTCGTAGGTACTAAAATCACAATATTATCTATCCCATGTCTTTCAGTAATAATATATTGAATAAAAGCATCCATTATAAAAGATTTACCAAAAAAAGTTGGCCCCGAAAAACTATAATGATTACTATCTTTCATCGCTTCAAAGAGCTTGTACTGCGAATCTGTAAATACCAAATCATTGAAAGGCACTTTTTGATAAGTCTTTTTTATTTGCTTTTCCAATGCTGTCTCAATCGTGTCTACTATTTCCGAATTTCCAACTGCAATACTTAAAGACGCGAAATTTCCTAATTTTGTTAAAATTGAATTGGCATAATACTGAAACTGCATATTGTCTTTATATACGTCATATAATAAACTAACAATTTTATATGCTTTATTTCTTCCGTCTGCTTTATCACTTCTCGATAAAATATCTGCAAATCGTAATACATCATCAAATTCTTTTTCAGTCAATAAAATATCATCTTTTTGGTATAAGAATATATGTGCATACTTGTATTCCAGTTTTCGTGTTAGTTCATCCAAATACGGATCGTTCAATGCCCGGCGAACCATAGCCTCCAACCATTTCATCGTGTAATGGCCTCCATTATCCTCTGTCTCTTTGAATTTATGTCAGTAAATGGCAAAACATATATGTAGAAATTATGACCTTGTAGCTTATTATCAATAATTTTCTGTTGTATACTCACAAGGTACTTACTAACCTCAATATCTACTCTCGATTTTATTAATTTCCTAAAATCTGATGTTGGCATTTCCTTTTCCTCATCGCTTATATCTATTTGGAAGCCAATAAAAATACCAAAGGCATCATCGACATCAAAATTTCTGTTCTTGGTAGGATAAATTAAACTTTCTAAGAGCTCTCTTTCTTCATCTGAAAAAGATTCCTTAAATAAGTTATCACTAATCAAACTTTTTTCATAACCTATTCCACTCTTCGCATTTCCTTTATCGTTTATACCATTTTTAAAATTATTTATAGACATGAACGCATCTCTTATAGCAGCATCTATTTTTTGGTAGGTTTTTGACTCTCCAAATATTAATTGATAATTTCCATCAGATAATTTCAGGAAGTGTACACCATCAGCTCCATTTACATAGTGGCTTGTTGATGTTTTCAGTTCCAATTTTGTAAGTATTTTGGGAGCTCCTAAATGTGTTTCTAAAAAGCAAAATAAAAGCAACTCTCCCAATTCTCCATTATTTCTTGTATACTCAACAAATTTTTCTCTTGCTTTTTTAGAAAGAGTTGCTGGTCTGTTTCTATATTTCTCTTTTACCTGCCTTGATATTGAGTAATCAATGACTGGATCAAGCAGCATTTCTATCAACAAATCATAATCAAACTCATTAGAATTAATCTTTAATACAAAAAGGTTCAATTTATTCTTTTTATACTTGTCCAAATCCTTTGACCACAGCAAATCGAATGATCCTAAGAAATCTGACTCCTTTAAACTTATTTCCATAATTCATTCTCCTTTGTACCAAAGCAATTTACTATATTTTACCACACTATTTCTCATTTTACTATCCAAAAGAGCCGATTGGGAATCAACATTCCTAACCGGCTCCTTGCTTCATCAGCATAAAACTTCTAAATCCGCTTCCTCCCATTCATCTGAAACACATCATGCCCCATAATGCTCCGTACCGCCTGCCCCAGACTCCTGGCCCTCCCATGCTGATGATACGGCTGGGAAGCCCTGTGCTTATGGAAAATAATACACTCCCCCTCCCCCAGATACTCCGGATTATGGATATACCAGATATGCCCCGTATTCTTAGACTGGATCGTCACATCATAGTTCTCCGCCAGGATAATGTTAAAATAGGACTTATCCAGCTTCTCTATCTCTTCCGTCCGGAACATCTGCATCCCCTCCCTTCCCGAACCATGCCGCCAGCGCTTCCTCCACAATCCCTGCCGCGTCCGCAGGTTTCACACCGGTAAAATACCTCTCATACACATCCGCCGACAACTTGATGGATTTTCCGGCAGAATCCTTCTTCCCTCTCCCGCCGTCAAGCATTTCCAGCACCCTCTTCTCCGTCACATTTCCGGCCATCCCCCTGACGCACTTCGCCGTCTTCGCATCCAGCTTGATCTTCCCCTCCTCTGCCAACCCGGACACCACTTTCTGCTCCTTCTCCGACAGATAAGACAGATCCACGGCCGCCACCAGAGGCAGCGTACCCTCGTCCAGCCGCTCCTTCAAAGGTTCCTCCAACTGCTGCACCCGCATATACCTGGCAATATTCCTCCCGGTCATCCCATACTCTTCCCCAATAGCATCCCGGCTCTTCAACCTGTGGACATCCTGTCCACAAGTCCCCTCCGTGTCCTGCCCGTTCAGCCTGGCGATCTCCTCCAGAATGTCATTCCGCCTCCCCTGGCTGCTGACCTTCTCATATCGCTCCGCCAGCACCGCCGCCTTCTCGGACGGCAGGAGCTCCGCAAAGCCCCTCTGTATCACATTGGTCTCGATCACATAGACATAGGCTTCCTCTTCCGTCAGGTCCGTCTTCACGATAGCCGGAATCTCCGCTAGCCCGGCCAGCTTCCCCGCCATCTGCCGGTTATGCCCGGCCAGCATCTCATACCCGTCCCCCTCCTGCCACACAATCACCGGATTCAGAACGCCATGCTCCCTAATGCTCTCCACCATGTCCTCCAGACGCTCCCCCTCATACAGCCGGAAAGGATGCTTCCGGAACGGGCGGATACTGTCAATGGGCAGCATCCTGATCCCGTTCTCCGGAGCGGAAACCTCTTCCGCCCCCGCCAGAAGGTCCACAGCGTCATTAAAAATCTTCCTCTTCGTCCCATTAGCCTTCATACGAAACCAACTCCTTTGCAAACTTCCTATAAGCCATCCCCGCGCTCGCCTTCGGGCTGTACTCCGCCACCGGCAGGCTGTAATAAATACTCTCCCCCACCTTCACCGTACTGGGAATCCTCGTCTCAAACACCCGTATCTGCTCCTGGAAGCTCTCTGTCACTTCCTCCGTCAGAACCCTGCACAGCTTCGTCCTGGACTCACACATGGTCATCAGGATGCCCGCAATGCCCAGCTTCGGATTGATCCGCTTCCTGATCTTCACCACCGTCCGCAAAAAATCCTGCATCCCCATCATGGCCAGAAGCTGGGGATTCACCGTGATGATCACCTCGTCCGCAACGGCCAGGGCATTGATCGTCAAAGTCCCCAGGGACGGGCAGGTATCAATCAGAATATAATCATACTTCTCCCGCAGCGGCTCCAGAATCCCGGACAGCATCCGCTCCGCCCCCATTTCCAGCCGCAGCTTCGCATCCACCACCGACAGATAAATAGACGATGGGATGAAATCCACCCCGTCTTTCGTCCGTATGTACTTCTTCGGGGACGGCATCTTCTCATCCTCAATCTGCGCCATCATCAGATGCCCGATAGTATCATCCAAAACCCCCGTATCCTCTACGCCGAAGCATGTTGTCAAATTTGCCTGGCTGTCAAAATCAACAGCCAGAACCCTCTTCCCCATCTTCCGCAGGCAGTACGCCAGATTGAACGTAGTTGTTGTCTTCGCCGTACCCCCTTTTTGCGAACCAATCATATAAATCTTTCCCATATATCAAAACCTCACTTTCCTCTCTGCCACCATGCTCAACTGCATTTCCTCAAACGCATCAATATAATCCGCTGACTCCCTCGGAACAATGACCAGCTTCCCTTCCTCACACCGGACTGTCAGGAGCGTCCCTGCCCCAAAGCCCAGTTCTTCCAGCCAAAGCCCCTTTAATGTGATTGTCGGCGTCGGCTTATAATTATGCCCGCTCTGCTCATATACTTTAAATTTTCTGACATCCTTCTTCATCTGTTCCCTATCCTTTCACCAGTCCGCAGACCGTATCTGCCACTGATCCTATGTTACCGAACTTCCTTTTGGGATTTTACAGGAACCGCTCCCAGGCGCACCGGCCCGTGCCTTTCCCTGTAAAAAAGAAATATTTGTTTCCGAACGAAACGATAAGCTAATCTATAAAAATCATCACAACAATATGGGCGCTGTAAGTTCCCCGGCTTTCCGTAGCTAAATCCCATTTATACCCATGGTACAGAAACACAGGTTTAACCCTCCCATGGCGCCCGGTTCACATTAAACCCGGCCGAAACCTGTCAACCATCATTACAACGCCCCGTTGCAACCCGTCAGCATTTATAAGGACTTCGGACCTTCAAATCCATCATCAGCGGATGGTATGGTTGCTTTAATCGCTATCAGACTTTCATACTGCTGGCCAGCAATATATGTAGAAGTGTGGTGATTCCGTTCTCCCCTTTCGGGCATAAAAAAAATTGGGACTAAGGAGTGCAAACCCGTTGATTTTACTCAATGTCATGATGCTGGGGTCAAAACATAAAGTTTTCTATGTTTGATATTCTGCAAGAACCTTGAAAATTTAATATTTTACAGTAGATTTTCTGTAAAAGA
>QXXC01000047.1 GCA_009911305.1 Clostridiaceae bacterium
AGACATACAGACATATCGATCATTTTCCGGATCTTATGGTATTTGCAGAACCGGAGGAAGTAGAATTAATCGAGGATATATATAACGAAATAGGGTTTACCGCAGAATATAAAGTGGGAAACGAAGAAATCCGTGAATTTTACAGGAAAAAATATGAGCGGCTCCTGAGGGAAGGTCTGATTGCTTACAGAAAAGACGGGGAAAGCAGCATCATGGAAGACAGATATGATTTAAAAGAACTCGTGACAAACAGTCCTGATATGTATTTTTTTGATATGGATGAGGACGGCGCGCCGGAACTGTGCATTGCAGATACAGCCGGGACATTTGTATGTAAATATGATCCTGAAACGGATGGTTATGTCTCCTGGTATGACAATATAAATTCAGGCGGATGCATATTGGGGAGCAGAAAGATAGGATATACCCATAATGACGATGAAGAATATTTAAACCAGATGGATAAGGATGGACAAATTGAAACGAGGATCGAATACGCGGCATTAATGCGCCCCCAAAGATACATTGTATCGATTCCAGGATATATGGAACGTCTTCAAAAGGGGCAGATACCTGAATCAATGAAAAGAAAACTGTATTATGATGGGCAGAATTATTTTGTACGTGTAACAAAAGAACAATATAAGGATCTGATAAAGGGACTCCATGATGCCAGGAAACAGGCAGAAGAGCATACCGTACCGCTATCATATTTTATAGAAGACATTGAAAATGAAGAATACCAGTCGAAATATAACCTTAATTATAAACATAAACACCCATAAACAACCCGCCCCAATTAAAAATCTGAAAATCAGTCTGACAGCACAACAGGAGGAACCACATGGCAGGATGGTTTGAACACAACATGTCCGCGATCCGCGAATACCCCTTTGACTTTGACCGCTACCTTGAAGAGCGGCTGCGGGAGATAAACGACCTGGACGAGAGGCGCTTCACAAAGGAGCTCCTCCTGAACGGCCTGGGCCGGGTGATCGGGTGCATGGAGGAAAAATACAAAAAGCTGGAACAGCGCATCTTTGAAGAAATGGAGATCCGCGCAAACCAGTATGAGACAGTCATGACCATTGTCAGGCGGGAGCACTACGACCCGTCCAACGAAACGCTTTACCCGGTGCTGGAGGCGGACTTAAAACCGGACCGCCTGGCAAAAGCCCTGTCAGACGACGGGCGCAGGTTCGTCGAAACCATCTTCTTAGAGGCGGACGACGCGGTGCAGCAGGCATTCGCCGCGGCCGGCCGCTTCCCGGGGAGCGGTACGCCCGGGGCGGGAGGACGGATGTTCTGCGTGCAGCCCGCGGCGCGCTACCGGGAAGCGGTGGAACGGCTGTACCAGGTGTTCCAGGACAACCATATCCCGTGGCAGACGGTCCATATGGGCTACCTGGACAAATTTTACGACATATATGCCGAAGCCTCCGGCTGGGGCGGCCCCGGGACAGCCGGGGAAGGGCCGCAGCCGGAGGCTGTTTCCGTTGACTACGGGGAATACGCGCCGTACATACGCCGCTCCGTGATCCCCCTCTGGAACATAGAGCAGCTCCCCTTTGACAGCACGCAGTTCATGGTTCCCTGCACGGACGGCATTTACTACGAGCACGAATTCCCGCTGCAGGGCCGCGGGGAAACGGACGGATACCTGGTCCTCTCCAATGAGGACATCCTGGAGATCCGGCATGAAAAGAAAAAGATCGTCCTCAAGACAAAAAAGGAGATCTTCGAGGGCTGGCGGATCCTGCATATGATCCAGAAGCCCGCCGCGCGCTCCCTGGACTATGACGCGCCCTTTTTGAGCAACCACAGGCAGGACAGCTTCATCCGCCGCTATGCGGAGCATAACGGGAGCCGGCTGATGACCAAAACCGATCTGTTCCGCCGGATCATGGAGCTGGATACCGGGGATTTCATTGAGGCGGCGGGCTATGAAATCACGGACTGCGCCGGGGAAGCCCTGCTGGCCCCGGACATGAACTGGTTCGCGCGGGACGAGCTGTTCCCCATGGAGGGGCGTAAGACGCTGGCGCTGAAATTCAAAGAAAAAAAGCCGGGGCACTACTTGAATGGCAGCATGGCGCGTTTCGTGCTCTCCCAGCTCCAGATGGAGATCGGCGAATACCGCTGCGCCGGGATGCTTGAGGGAGGTATGCAATGAATTATGCGTGGGAAGCAGCCCTGGCGGCGGACCGGACAGGGCTTGCAAGGGAAGCGGTCCGTTACGTCCCGGCGCGGGACGGGAGCCCTTATACGGAGATCGTACAGGAAACCATCAACAGCCGGGACATCGAACAAAACGAAGTCAGGCTCAATCCCCTGTACCGTTTTTCACGGGAATTTGCCGCCCTGTTTGACATAAACATAGCAGATTATGAGGCAAGCCGGCGGATCTTTTTCGATGCGTGCATGCAGTATTTTATCCAGCTTGATCTGCGCCAGGGGCTCTCCAGGCAGGAGTACGCCCTGCGCTTCCTCCTCAATGATTTACTGAACGGGGCGTGCGGCAGCCAGGCGGCGGCTGTGATAAAGCGGTTCCCCAAAGAAAAGCTGCGCCGCCTGCTGAGGCTGATATTAAAGCTGTACCGGTGCGGGAGCTCCATTTACCTGTTCAGGGAAGTCATGCGGCACATGTACCCGGAATCCCTGGTATACGCCGGCAATGAGGCCGCGCGGGAGGTATTGGTCTATGTGGGGGTAAAAGAGAATGAGGAGGAACGGGAACGGCTGGAATTCCTTCAGGACATGTTCCTGCCGGTGTATTATGAAGTTTATTTATTCTGGGATCACCATTTTGGGATCATGGACGTGGATGAGACGATGGAGATGGATGAGATGGTATTGTTTTAGGCGCGCGGGTAAAAACGGGAATGGGTATGGACATATGGAGAGGGAAAGGAAGACAGGGAATGAAGTACAAATTGAGCGTATGTTTGCTGGCATTGGCGCTGACAGCCTGCGGGAATCCGGAACAAAATGATACGGATACAGGAACTGTAAGCCAGGCAGACGTTTCACCGGCTCAGCCGGATATACCTTCGGAAGGCGGGGAGTGGCAGGCGGACGCCCCGGAAGCGGCGCTGGAAGGAGAGTGCGAAGAGGCCGCGCAGAGCGATTTAGAGAGAATTATTAAGGCAGAGGGCGGCAGCGAACCGCCGGCTGAGGTTCCGGTCAGCGAATTTGATTTTGAGGATATGGATTATCTGTTTCTTGTAAAAGAGGAGATGGATCGTTCGCACAACCATACATATACCGCGACATTATATTCCCGGATCAGGTGAATTATACGAAGGGCATCCGGTTTGCCACTCTGAATGCCTGGTATTCATATGGCCGGCCGGACATTTTCTATAAGACCAATATTTTGTCCAATTACGATTACTGCCTGCTGAAGGGGAGGCAATATAATATTTCAGCAGAGACAGATGCAAAGGACACTGTATTTTATAAAGATGATATAAATCCCCAGGGAGATGGATGTCTTGGCATCTATTCGATTTCAGATAACAGTCTGGTATTTCAGTCGGAGGCGATCCCGAATTTTCCGGTTACAGTTGAGATTCTGGACTCTGCCCTGATTGCCGGTTTCCTCATAGAATCATCCAGTGATTTGAAATATATTAAAATAGATATGGAAACCGGGGAGGCAAATGAGCTGTTTACATATCAGAAAGGGAGCTTTTCTCCGGACGGCAGATATCTGGCCTGTCCTGCCATAACCACGGACGGGAGAGGATTTTATATATATTCGGTGGAAACCGGGGAAGAGACGTTTATAAAAAGCTATGAAGTAAAAAAAGAGACGCCGGATGAATACCAGTTCTATAACAGCGGTGTCTATTGCTGGGTCAATAAGGAGAAGATAGAAGAGCTGAAGGGGCTGGCGGAGTCAGGAGAAGATCAGGTAAGGCAGTAACCATTTCATATGGTTCATGCAGAACAACAAGGCAGGCGTTAAAACGGAAAGAGAGAACCGTTCCGCAGGCGGCCCAGACAGCATTTTAGAGGACAGCCCGGATAAGCTCTCAGATAATGGCCCAGGCGACAGTGCGGATGCCTGGGACGTTCCCGGAAACTGTACAGAAGATGGAGAGGATTGAGGCATGGATAAATACGGGTACACAATCAAACCAAAGAAAGAAGAAAAACCGGCGGAGCTTTACCGCAAACCGGACCTGGCGCTGATGACCACATTTCAGCTCCGTGAAATCTGCCGCCGTGAAAAGATCATCCAGGGCGTCATGGATCCCATGGACCGGGAGGATCTGATCCGCGTGATCCTGCGCTACCGCGGCGCGGATGAATACTTCCTGATCCGCAGGCATGATGAAGCCGGGCTGGCAGCAGCAGGGCGGGTCTTTAAGGAGTCTGTCCTGCGGGAACGGCGGGATCTGCCCCTCACATGCAGCTCCAGGATCGTGGCGTATAAGGGCTGCGCCATCCGTTTTTATGACGGGCTGACGCTGCCCTGGGAAGCCGATCTCGCAGGGACAAACGCATTCATCGTAAGCGGCGACATGACGGTATGCGCCATCCTGAACCTGCTCCCCCTGGGCGGGCGGAGGGACTGCCTGTACCTGACCATGGAGGCGGAATCCGTGTGCAGGGAGTCAGAGGTGAAAAACTATAGCCTGTACTGCATGGGCCGCAGGGAATCGGAGAAGATGTACCGCATCTGCAGTGGAACATATGACTTCACGCCCGGCTGCATGGAGGTATACCGCATCCCGCTTCTCGACTTCGAGGTGAGGGAGCCGGTCCGCCTGCCCATCCCGGCTGCCATGGACTTCGGGACATCAAGCACCACAGCCGGGGTCTGGCTGGATCGGCAATACTTTGAAAAAGCCGGCCTCCGGGACGGGGAACGCGGGCTGCATATGAACCAGGCCAACTATGCGCTGTTCTATGATACCGCCTCGGACTGGAAGGAGACGCCGCTGCTCCCGAGCGCGGTGGGCGTATGCGGTGTGGGAGGAGGCGTATGCAGTACAGGGGAAAGCGCCCCGGAATTCCTCTTCGGCTACGACGCCGTGCGCCTGGCCGGGGTAAGCAGCACTGACGGGGGATTCTGTGTCTTCTATGACATCAAGCGCTGGGTAAGCGATTACGAAAAGCAGGAGGAGATAACGGACCGCAGCGGCCGTGGCAGGCTCATGCGCAGGGCCGATATCCTCAAAGCCTACTTTGAATACGTCATCCAGGCCGTGCGCGACCGGTTCAAATGCCGGGTGGAAGCCGTCCACATCTCCTGCCCAGTGCGCCAGAAGGCGCGTTTTCAGGCGCTCTTTGCAGAGATCCTCCCTGAGTACGCCGCCGGGCAGAAGGATATGATTGACGAAGGCGTGTCCGTCCTCTATAACACCATATCTGAACTGCTGGAAAACGGGCGGCTTCAGGACGGGGAGGAATACCAGGCCCTGATCATCGACTGCGGGGGCGGGACAACAGATCTGTGCTCCTGCCGGTTCCGCGTGTGGGACCGGCGCGCGGCGTACCGGATCGAGATCGACACCGCCTATGAAAACGGGGACACCGACTTCGGTGGGAACAATATCACCTGGCGCGTGATGCAGCTCATCAAGGTCGCCCTCGTAAACCGCCTGTATCCCGCAGAGTTAAAATCCGTGTCCGCGCTCCTGTCCGGCTTTGACTGCGATGTGTTCCGCTATGTGGATGAAAACGGCTGCGCAGCGCTGTACCGGGAGCTGGAAAGCGAATACCAGAAGGCGGAGAAGCGGCTTCCGACCCGCTTCCGTGAATTTGAAAACCAGGGCCGCGCCGACTACTATAAAGTAAAAAACAACTTCTATGTCCTGTTCGGCCTTGCGGAGAAAGTAAAAAAGGAATTCTACGGCCATGTGGGGACCCTGCGGATCGCGCTGTCCTCCGGCAGCGCGGGAGAAAGCGCCGATGCCCGCATACAGGCAGATAAGTGGAAACTGTCCGTGCAGAGCGGGCGCGGCCTGGAAACCATAAAGGAATTCCCGGAAGTGCTGATAAGCGTTTACGGGCTGGAGCTCCTGCTGAAGGCGGACATATACGGCGTGATCCGGCGCTTCATGGAACCCATGTATGAGGAAAATGCGCTTGAGGACTATTCGATTATCAAGCTGACCGGCCAGTCGTGCCGGATCGGCATGTTCCGCGACGCCTTAAAAGAGTTTGTCCCGGGAAAGCTCATCCGTTTCCGGAGGCAGGAGGGGCAGGGCGGGGATCCGGCAAAGGATGCGGGCCTTAAGATGGCATGCATACAGGGGGCCCTCCGCTATCTCAGGGACAGGCAGTACGGCTTTGCCGACCTGTCCATCCGCGCCGAAGAACCGGCCCTGCCGTACCAGGTGACGGCGTATACCCATACCGGGGAAGAAGCGGTGCTGATCCGGAGTCTGGAACGAAACGCGCGCAGCGGGATCATTTCCAGGAACCTCGAGGATCTGACGCTCAAGCTGTACTTAAAAGACCCGGAAGGCCGGGAAAGGCGTCAGTATGCATGTCAGAGCAGCCTGTCGGATTTTGAAGAAAAAACGTATGAGGAGATCCGGGCGCTCCACGGGGATCACATCTGTCAGGCGGACACAGACGACATCGCCGGGCAGGAGGCGCGCTTCTTCGTCTGGGCAAAGCCCGGGGAATGGGCTTTTTGCGTCGTCCCGGTATACAGGAAGGACGGGAAGCTGTACCTGGGGAAGGAGGAGACATGTTACTTTGAAAACGAGGGGTGGATGCAGAACTTTTTTGACGGGATGAAGTAGGGAGGTATAAGTATGAGTGTGGAAGTTATGCAGAATCTATATCCGTTATTTGAACGGAACCGGATCCTGAAAAAAGAAATGCTCTGGTCGCTGAGGGACTATACCTTTGCGCACGCCCGGGTGAAATACCAGGAATACGGGCAGGGGATCCTGGCAGGGTGCAGTCTGAGCGTAAATGGGGAAGAGATCGCCGTCCGCCCCGGGCTCCTGAAATATGGCCCGGCTGTGTGCATCCTGATGGAGGAAGCGAGGATCCCATTTGAGGCGGCGCAGGAAACGCGTTATTTACAGATGGCTGTGCGGGAGGACAGAAGCGCCCCGGACTATACCGCTTACCGGATGGAGCTGGCGCTGTCAGAGAAGGAGAGGAAGGAAGAAGGCGTATTTGAGCTGTGCCGTTTCCATCTAAGGAAAGGGGCCGCGCTGCGCACGGAGTATAAGAGCTTTGCGGATATGGAAACGGAATACGACACGGTTGACGTGACGCACGCGGACTGGGGAGGCCTGGGAGGAAAGAGCCTGGCCCCGGAGGTGACGCGGCGGTTTGCAGAGGAGATCCTGTCAAACCGTGGGAGCCGGGAGGAGGACAGGGCATTTGCCATGCACTGCCTCTGCGAAGAGGGAGCCATGCCGGTAAAGGCGCTGGCGGCGTACGCTGCGGGACGGATGGGGGGAGAGCTGGATGAATATATGGATATGCAGAAGGTGTATGGGGCGCTGCGGCGCATCCTGGAGCAGTCCGGGCGGGGAGAAGAGCGGCCGGGAGGCCGGAGGGAGAGGAGGCGGATTGTGGTGGATTAACACACACGGAGCTGGCCACAGGGTTTCCGGTCGGGTGCAATAAAATGTAACAGGACAAAAGGGCGTATAAAGAGGAATATGTCAGAATTATGAATAAAATCCAGGATCGGTTTTGCCTTTAAGGAGATCATGATGGACGAACAGGCGCGGATTGGCTTTTTGTCAGCCATGCTCCGGCTGAATCCGGCGGATATACGGGGAAGCGCAGGTGCGGAATGTGGGCCTGAGAAAGTTTCACGAAGATGAAAAGCAGGGGATCAGCCGTGACCGATAGAAGATGTTAGTGATTTATTATAAGCGGTATTGGTTCTGAGAACACCATTTTAGGATCATCGCTGTGGATGAGCGATGGAAATGGAAGAAATGGTTCTGTTCTGAGGGAGGAAGGATATGGCCGGGTGGTTTGAAAACAATATGTCCGCAGTCCGGGAGTACCCGTTTGATTTTGAGCGCTATATGGAGCAGCGCCTGCGGGAGATTGACAGCCTGGATGAACGGCGTTTTATGAAGGAAATCCTGCTGCAGGGGCTTGGAAGCGCGGTGCAGTGCATGGAGGAAAAATACAGAAAGCTGGAGCGGCGCGTCTATGACGAATATGAACCGCGCGCCAACCGGTATGAGACGGTGATGACTATTGTGAAACGGGAACACTATGATCCGGCCAACAAAACGCTTTACCCGGTTACGGACATGGATCTGGATCCGGAAAAGCTGGCGGAGGCACTGTCGGAGGAGGGCCGTATCTTCCGGGGGACGATTTTCTTTGAAGGGGATGACGGGCGCCAGAAGGCTTTTGAGGAAACCGGCCGTTTTGCGGGCGCATCGGGCGGGGAGGCGGCGTTGTTCTGCGTAAAGCCGGCATCACGCTACAGGGACAGGATTGAGCTGTTATATCAGATTTTCCAGGATAACCATGTGCCGTGGCAGACGGTTCACACAGGGTATCTGGACAAGTTTTATGATGTGTTCCAGGTGGCGGGTAACACAGGAAACGTCCCTTCTGAGGAAGGCGTGAGGCTGCCTTTAGGCGAAGCGCGGCTCTGCTGCGGGGAATATGGGGCGTTTGTGCGGCCTGACATGCTGCCGATTTGGAACATGGAGTGGATCGCCTTTGACAGCGCAAATTTCATGGTTCCCTGTACGGACGGGATCTATTATGAGCACGAATTTTCTCTGGATGACAGGGAAGAGGGGGACGGCTACCTGATCCGCCCGAATGAGGATATCCTGGAAATCCGCCATGAGAATAAAAAGCTGATTCTCAAGTCAAAGAAAGAGCTGTTTGAAGGGTGGGAGGTGTTACACATCATCCAGCGGCCGACCGAGCGCTCCCTGGATTACGATGCCCCCCTTCTGACAAACCGCCGCCGCGACAGTTTTATCCGCCGGTACGCGGAAAAAAGCGGGACGCCGCTGATGACAAAAGCCGATTTGTTCCGGCGGATTATGGAACTGGATGTGCGTGAATTTATAGAAGTAACGGGATATGAGCTGAGCAGAGAGACAGGCGGCCCGGCGGCCCCGGGAATGAACTGGTTCGTGCGGGACGGGCTGTTCCCCATGGAAGGGCGCGCGACATTGGTGTTTAAGTTTAAGGAAAAGATGCCGGGACACTACTTAAACGGGAGTATGGCGCGCTTTGTCATTTCCCAGATGCAGATGGAGATAAGCGAGTACCGGTGCGTGGGTGTGCTGGTGTGAGCGCGGCGCTGCCCGCGCGCCTGCGGGGCGTTTACAAGGCGCGTTCACGGAGATTGGCGGATGCCGGGACAGAAAAAGGGGGATTAGGAAATGGGTTATAACGATTTGAAAATCGCCATCAAAAGAAGGAAAAAATTACAGCAGCGGGAACAGCAGACGGAACGGGAATACGAGTTTGAACCATTCAGGGCCGGGGAAGCGCTGGAGTTTGATCTGCCGGCCGGCTCGGCAAGGGCAGAGGAGTCGTTTATTAAACGCAGATATCCGCATCTCACCCGTCCGGCCGTTGTGTTTTGCATGCCGGGTGATCCGGCCGCGGATATCCTGTTCCAGGAAGGTGAGGAGAGGACGGCCGGAGAGAACGGGGCGGGGGCTGAAAAGGAGGCGGTCAGGAACATGATCATGCGGCTGCACCCGGCCAATCCCTTTTACGGGGAGGGCGTGGAGGACGCGGGGCGGATGAAGGTGGAATGGTTTGACTTTGACAGCTTTGGGCTGGACGGGATGATCTATAATCTGATGTTTTTTACATCCGTCCGCGGGCGTCTGTGCAGCGGGAGCTTTCACTGTGAAAGCAGCCGTGCGGCCGCCTGGAAACCGGTTATTTTAAAGACATTTCAATCATTCAGGGAATGGGAGGATAGATATGAGGGCTGACAGGGTGGTTATAGAGCCGTTTGCGTACGATTCGATTGGGGAATTGGAAATAAAAAAGGAGATTGGCAGCCATGCGACGGCCCGTGTAAGCGGGATTCTGGAAAAGGGGGCGGATGAGGGCCTGCTGGAACGCATTTCCCCGGACGAGACGGCGACGATAAAAGCAATATCCATGGATGGGGAGGAGACGGTGCTTTTCCGGGGACTGATTGAGAACATTTCACTAAAAACAGAGGCTGGTTTAAAGAGCCTCAAGTTTACGGCGATCAGCCATACCTGCCTGCTGGACAGGAAAAAGCAGGCGCGCGTCTTCCAGGACACGGAGGCCAGCTTCCGGGATATTGCCAAATATATCGGGGAGGAAAACGGGGCCAGGGTTATCTGCACAGAGGGGAAAGAGGAGAAAACCGGCCGCCTGATCGTGCAGTACCAGGAAACAGACTGGGCGTTTTTAAAACGCATCGCTTCCATGATCCATACGGTTATCGTGGCCGATCACGGGAGCGGCCAGGTTTCATTTTCCCTGGGCATGCCGAAGCTGAAAAAGGGGGAACTGGGGGAAATCCTCTCCCAGGCCATCCGGAGCCTGGACGGGGCGTGTCAGTCAGAAAGCGGGGCGGCGTATCGAAAGGACGGGGCGCTTTTGTTTCAGGTGGAAACGCGGGAGGCGCTGGAGCTGTGTACGCCGGTTCATTTCCAGGGGCGGGACTGCGTGATTTGCAGGGCGACAGGCCGGCTTGAGGGCAAGGAGCTGATCCACGTCTATGAGCTGGCCCAGACAGGGGATATCCGTACAGACGAACAGATGAATGCGGAAATCAGCGGGACATCCCTGGACGGGACGGTGTATGAGGTGTCAAACGACTGCCTTAAGATCCGGTTCCCGGAGGATGTATATAAGCCGGCGGTCTGGTTTCCATATGCCACGGTTTACTCGTCTCCCGACGGCACAGGATGGTACTGTATGCCGGAAAAAGGGGACGCGGTCCGTGTCTATTTTCAGGATTTTGACGAGAGGAAGGCCGTAGCATTTAACAGCGTCCATCTGGCCTGCGGTATGCGGGAGGATCCGGAGATTCAGTATATCCGTTCCCCGCACGACAAGGAGATCCGCTTTGAGCCGTCCGCGATCCGGATCACGAACCATCAGGGAATATCCGTGGTTTTGGATGATAAGAAGGGGATTACGCTGGAGAGCGCGTCAGATATTGTGGCAATAGCAGGCGGGGATATTGATATCCAAAGCCAGAGGGAGCTGAATGTGACAGGGGACAAAGGGATTATGATCCGGCAGGGGGATAACCGGATCGAGGTGAAGGACGGGATCCGGCAGGTAGCGCGGGAGATATGGCAGAGGTGAGTGAACGTATGTGATGGGGCCGCCGGGGAAATCTTCTATATCCAACGGAACCCCGCTTTCGCTCAGAGAAAAGCGCAGCGGACACTAAGGAACTGTCTCGAAATAAATTCCCATATTCCTTGTCTTTTTCTCCGATAGCACTGCTCAAAAATCAGTTACATAGCCCGCTATGCGCCTGATTTTTGAGCAGCACTCTCGAAGAAAAATCCTGCGGACTAATGGGAATTTATTTCGAGACAGTTCCTAAGCTCGAAAAGACCTCGCTAAGTGCCGGCGGTTTTCTATGGGTTCCTTATGGAAATAGAAGCTTCCCCCGGTTACGTTACTGGCAGGCGGTGAATCAGATTTTTAGAAATCAGGGAGAAAAGAATTGGATAAGATAAAGGAGCAGTTCCTGGCGCGGGTGTGGGAGGCGGCGGCGGGACGAAAGGACTGCGTTTTGCAGAAGCATGTCGCTCCTTTTGGAATGTGCTCGTCCGGGACATATCTCTGCTCCGGCAAGGCGAAACCGGGAGAGGAACATCCCTGCGTGCTGGATCTGATGGATCACTATTATCTGACCGACGAGGAGGATTCCATAACGGATCTGGCGGAACAGATTGGCAGTTTAGAGAGCTGCAGGCGGCAGATCCGCGACCTCATCAGCCTGAGCGTGAATGAGATGACAGGCATTCAGCATGAGAGAAGCAGACAGATGAATTATGCCTTAAGCGACCGGCTCTCAGAGCAGTACAGCGTGATCTGGCGCAAGACAGAGAATCTGTATGCGATGCAGCAGGCGGCGGGAGAGATAGCCCAGGCAGCCGCAGCGTTTGCGGAGACGGCGAGGCAGAATTGCGCGTATCTGAAAGAGGGATGTGAGGACGCGTCCCTCTGCCAGCGCCTGGACGCCGTTTGTGACAAACAGAATCTGCTGATAAGCCAGAGCGCTGTGCTGTCCGGCCTGCCGGAGGCTGGAGGAAACCAGATGGTCACAACGGAATCCTTCCTGATCTGCCGGTGCGGCGGGGTGATCACATTTGAGAGCTCCGGACAATAAAGGGGATATCAGGGGAGGAACGGACAGAGCTTCAGATTGTCCGGACAGAAGGAGAAACAAAGGTTTCTGGAGGATGCAGTTTACAAAGGAGGTACGGGATGCAGTTAGTGAATGGTATTGGGGATATGAAGGCCGAGGGGCCGTTCGCCTTTTTAGGGCTGAATGCCATGCGGATTGATGCGGGGGTGAATGATCACGGCAGGATGAGCCTGTCAGGCTTTATCAGGCAGGAGGATATGCCGGAACGTAATCTGTGCGGGGAGACGGTTACCGTGTGGGGAAGCGATGAAAAACGGCCGTTATTTTCAGGCGTGGTAAGCGGCGTTTCAGTGACGGAAACAGGCGGCCTGTGTGAGGCGTCGGTGGAATGCCGTTCCTTCACGGCGCTTCTGGATCAGGCCCCATACAGCCGTTCCTTCCAGAATACGGAAAGACGGTACCGTGACCTGCTGGAAGAGGCGGGAAAAAGGTTTGGGGCAGAGAACCGGATTGTTGTTACCGCGCCGGAAGCGAAGAAGCGGACCGGGGTTCCGGTAATCCAGTACCATGAGACGGACTGGGAATTCCTGAAGCGGATGGCGGGCCGCCTTCACACAGTCATAGTGCCGGAGATTACATGGCCGCTGGCGCAGGCCAGCGTCGGCTGTGTGCAGGGAAAGCGGTATGAGCTGGAAGAGGGAGAGATAGAAGCCTGCGAGGAAAGCCTGGATCTGGGCCGTTTCCGGAGGTCGGGAAGCGGCAGGCCGGGAGCGGATTACCTGTCTTACCGCATCCGGACAGAGCGGGATTTTAACCTGTGCGACCGGATCCGATTCCGGGGACGGGAATGGCGTGTGGTTGAAACACATCTGTTTTCAGAGCGCGCCGCGTTAAAGCGCGAATATGTCCTGGGCGCGGAGGCAGGCTTCTGCCTGGAAGAGGGGTATAACCGGGCGATCCGCGGGGCATCGCTCCCGGGACGCGTTATAGAGAGGAAAGAAGGGATGGTGCGGATCCATCTGGACATGGATCCTCAGCAGGAGCCGGGGGAAGCGTGCTGGTACCCTTATACCCCTGTGACAGGGAATATCATGTACAGCGTGCCGGAAGCCGGGACGCGGGTTCTGCTGAACATAAAGAGCATGCGTGAGGAGGATGCGGCAGTGGGCTGCTGCGTGCGGATGGATCCGGTCTGCCCGCTGCCGGCGGACGTGAAGGCCATGTGGGCGGGGGGAAAGAAATACACCGCCGCGCCGGATTATATGGGGTTTGAGAGCGAAACCGGAGGCGCGCTGGACGGGGCTCTGATCCTGGACAATGAGCTGGGGATTGTAGCATATGCAAAAAGGGGGCTGCGGCTCCGCGCGAAAGGGGCGGTGATACTGGCCAGCGGGGGAAACGAAACGCTGGCAGGGGTAACAGGAACGAGGCTGTCGCACCCAAAGGCAAAGGAGGAACAGGCATGGATCGCCATGGACTGCGGCCGGATGCGGATGGCCGGGAGTTTTATGGAGCACAGCGCGATGGAGGCCAGTGAGGAAGCGCCGCGTTCAGGGAAGGATGAACCCCCGGCGTTCCCGGGAATGCAGCCGCCGGACAGCCTGTCCCAGATCCCGCAGTCGAATAAGTCGGATATAAGGCGGGAGCTGGAGCCGAAAGGGGATGCTTATAATTCCGTGCCTGGGATGGCGGGTGAAGGCGGAGGCGGGAAGGTGAAGCAATTGAAGGAGCGGATTGATACGGAGGGGACGGAGCCTGTGGAAAAGGAGGCTTATATTTATGCGGGGGGACATTATTCTCACGGAGAAGTGCGGGGCGGAGCAACATTTGTGACATCAAATTACGATATCTATTTAAACAGTGTATTTGGGGAAGACAGCATATACAGAAGAAGTGAACCTGTTATTGATGAAGAAACAGGGGAACGGAGATATTATGTGGATGAGCTATATAACAGGAGTGTGGAAAGCCTGGCAAACATGATCGGCTGCTTAGATATCCTGAGTTCATGGGAAAAGACGGATGACTGCAAAACTATTGTCTTTAACAGTAAGGCCAAAGACGGTCCTTATCAGTTGGTACGCCGGGGAAGAGAAGTCAAAATGAGACTGTATATGAAGATAAATGCATATGAGAAATGGAGCAATGAGGATCCGAATGTGAGAAGCGTAAAGCCATATGAAAATGAGGAGAAGGAGGAAGAGAAAAAAGGGTGGTTTGGTAAAAGAAAGGACGAATCGACAGGAGAAGATTACAGGAATTATACGTTTTATGACTTTATTATGGCTGGAATTCATAAATGGGAAGGACTCTATGAGAATCAGTACCAGACATATAAGGAGCATTGGTGGGAAGATGGAATAAGGCTTTGTTATGATGATTTTGGACTGGACGGCGCTGTAAATGTAAAAATAGAGGTATGTTCGCCAACAGAGGAGCATCCGAAAGGAACGAGGGTTTATGTGTTTGATAACAGGGAGAAGCTAATTGATGAAAAAAGAGTTTATGATGAAGGGGCTGATAAAATGTTTGATATTGTAAAAAGCGATAATTGGCCGATGGTTTGGTACGAAGATAAATGGTCGATATTAAATGTCGGAACAGTAATATTATTTACCAGACAAAAAAGTGATGAGAAAAAACATGATTATTCTTATAAATCATCTCGCTTTTTAGCTATGATTTCACATGAATTTGGGCATGTTTGGGGATTGAGGGATGCATACTTTAGGAAGAATGTGCCGGGCTGGCGTGAGGCAAAAGAAACGAAAGAGGTTAGCAAGGATAATATGATGCGAACAGACGGTGAAATACAACCTAATGATATAGAAATGATTCTTATGGCTTGGAAATATAATCAATCTCAACGTTATGCTGATTTTTATGGATCGAAATTTGAAAGTAAGTCTGAAGCTATTAAATACAGATCAAAAGAGGAATAAAGATGTCAAACAGAAAAGGGTTTCTTTTTATATTAATAGGCGTAATAGTGATTGTAACACTGTTTATAATCATTACAAGCAAAAAGAAGGATGATTTGACAGACGAACAGGCAATCGAACGTATCGAAGATATATATGAGCGAGAGCTATCTTCCTGCGAAGAACTCCAGGAACAGGTAAGGAATTTTTCTCTTCCCGCGAATGTGTTAAAGTTATTTCATGAAAATGAAGAACGACTCAATGCATTTGTCCAACATTCCTGTTGCAGTACCGAAATGGAGGATTCGCTTTCTGTAGAATATATAGATGGAAAGCGATGTTACTTCTATTCATCCAACATAAGCGGAGGGGATAAGGCAGAAATAAATAGTTTGACGGGAGATGATAAATATGAGTATATGATATTGTTTATGGATTATGCAATTGACAGCGGTCTTGTATTTCGTGACTGGATGCTTGATATCCATAGGCATAATCCTGTAAATGAAGAAAATGCAGCAGGAGGCGGCAGGTACTGGCCATCATTAAGTATTTCAATATACCGGGGATATGGGATGGAGATTTCTTTAGAATATTTTGCAAATCAGGCGACAGATAATTCGACAGAAGATTATGAAGAATCGGAAGGCTGTATAGTAGGAGGAGGTATAAAAAGAACGCGTATTAATTCAAACTGGTATTATTCGTATCATATATCTGAGATGAACAATGGCTGGAGGCCGGATCTCAAAGATCTGGCGTTTTCTGAGGAGTTTTATGCACGAAGAAGAACAACCGCTGTTATGCGCCATATTCTGACAGAGAACCTGCGGGGCTTTTTAAGATTGTATTGGGAATATGGTTTAGACTTTAAAGAAATATCCTGGTGGGATCTGGAAAGTTTAAGGTGGACGGAATGGTATATACCGGAGCCAGTATATTGAAATTCCTGTGGGGGCGCAGGATAGAGATGGATGTTTGCGCAGGATAAAATTTTTGTGTATGTGACAGCCCGTCTGTTAATAGGTGGTAAGCGGCGTTTCAGTGACGGAAACAGGCGGCCAGTGAGGAAGCGGCGCGTTCAGGGAAGGACGAGCCGCCGGCGTTCCCGGGAATGCAGCCGCCGGACAGCCTGTCCCAGATCCCGCAGTCGAATAAGGCGGATATAAGGCGGGAGCTGGAACCGAAAGGGGATGCTTACAATTCCGTGCCGGGGCTGGCGGGTGAAGGCGGAGGCGGAAAGGTGAAGCAATTGAAGGAGCGGATTGATACGGAAGGGACGGAGCTGTGGAAAAGAAGGCTATTGTATATGTGGGGAGAGAGAAATTTAATGGAGAGGTACGCGGTGGAAAAACATTTATAACATCCCGGTATTATGCTTATCTGGATCGATTTTTTGATTGCGAAGAGAATTGTAAATACAAGTCAGAAGAGCCGATCATTGATGAGGAAACAGGGCTGCAGAGGTTTTATTATGACGAGGTGTATAACAGGAGCGTGGAAAGCCTTGCGAGGATGGCGGGTTATTTGGATCTGGTGAGTTCATGGGAGCAGACAGAGGATTGCAGAATTGTAGTGGTCAACAACGCGGCAAAGAACGGGCCTTACCAACTGGTACGGCGGGGGAGGGAAGTGAACATCAGGCTTTATACAAGAATATATGCATATAATGGGAACAGAGAAAGTTTAAAAGTGAAGGATATAAAGCCATTTGAAAGTGAGGAGGAATGGAAAGAAGGGTGGTTTGGTTCTAAAAAAGAAGCCAAAGGGGAAGATTATCGGAATTATACATTTTATGAGTTGCTTATAGCCGGAATTCAAAAATGGGAAGGGGTTTATGAAAATCAGTATCAGAAATACAGAGAACCATGGTGGAATGATGCGACAACGATATGTTATGATGATTTTGGTCTGGATGGGGCTGTAAGTGTAAAGATAGAGGTCTGTGTGCCAACCGGGGAACATCCAAAGGGAAACAGGGTTTATATGTTTGATAATCGGGAAGGGTTGATTAATATGGATGCATATGATGATTATTCTGGTGAAAGATTTAGTATAGAAGAAAGTTATAATTGGTCGTTGAATTGGTCCTATGATAGATGGTCTATATTAAATGTTGGAACAGTATTATTATTTACTAGGCTAAAAAGTGATAAAAGAAAATACGATCATTCTTATAAATCATCAGGATTCCTGTCAATGATCTCTCATGAGTTTGGACATGTCTGGGGATTGCATGATGCATACGACAAACCAGATAAAATGGGATGGAATGAAGCAGCAGAAACAAAAGAGGTCAGTAAAGATAATATAATGCGTTCAAATAAGAGAGTACAGCCCAATGATATAGAGATGATACTTGAGGCATGGAAGTATAACAAACGTCAACGCTATGCGGACTTTTATTACAAACTTGAAATTATACCCAAGTCACAAGCCGTCAAATACAAAGAAAAAGGGGATTAAGGGTGTTAAAACGAAAACATATTTTTATAATATTAACAGGCGGTATATTTATAACATCCATTCTTTATTTTACAGGAATCACAGCAAAAAAGAATGATTCAGCTAAAGGACAGACAGTGGAATGTGTGGAAGCGGCATATGAAAGGGAATTATTCGCTGATACAGAGCTGCAGCAGAGAGTGAGAGATTTTTCGCTTCCTGCCAATATATTAAAGTTATTTCATGAACACGAAGAGCGTCTTAATACATTTGCAGAGCAGTGTTACATAAACAGAGTAATGGATGATTCCTTTTTTGTCAGGTATATTGACAGTGAAAGATTTTATTTCTGTTCATCTGATATATATCGAAGCAGTGATGTACAAAAAGACCATGCAATTAAAGATGGGAAATATGATTATATAACCTCTTTTATGGATTATGCAGTTGACACTGGACTGGCGTACCGTGACTGGATGCTTGATATTGATATGTACGGAAGAATAAAAACAGGAGAGAATAATAAGGGAGAAAACGGCAGATATGATCTGGAATTAGAAATCCGTATATATAATGGAAAAGGATTCGTAGTATCCTTTTGCTATTATTCAAATGCAGAAAAAGATTATTCAGATCAATCCCTTAAAATAGGTATGTGCGATGACTATGCAGCCAGTAAAAAATGCACAAGAATTAACGCAAACTGGTATTATGAATATACAGTGATGCTCGAAAAAGGTTACTGGCTCCCTGAGTTTGAGGATCTGGCATTTGTTGAAGGGTTTTATTCAAAAAGGGAAACTACTACAATAATGAAGCGTTTTCTGACAGAAAACCTGCGCTGCTTTCTGCGTCTGTATTGGAAGTATGGTACAGACTTTACGAGGATAAGCTGGAGGGACTGGGAAGAGTTTAGATGGAATGAACCGTATAATCTGGAATGAGATATTCTATAAAAGGATAAGACCTTTGTTGATAAATAGAACTGTAGATTAGCAAAGAATCCCTGAAAAGAATAGGGGGAGCCGGCAGATCGAAAGAGGAATAAAGATGTTAAACAGAAAGAATTTTCTTTTCATATTAACGGGAATATTTATCGTAACACTACTTTTAATCACACAGGCTATAAGCAAAAAGGATAATCTGACAGAAGAACAGGAAATCGAACATATCGAAGATATATATGAGCGCGAACTATCTTCCAGCGAAGAACTCCAGGAGCAGGTAAGAAATTTTTCTCTTCCCGTAAATGTGTTAAAGTTATTTCATGAAAATGAAGAACGCTCAATGAATTTGTCCAACATTCCTGTTGCAGTACCGAAATGGAGGATTCGCTTTCTGTAGAATACATAGATGGAAAGCGATGTTACTTCTATTCATCCAGTATAAGTGGAGGGAATAGGGCAGAAATAAATAGTTGGACGGGAGATGGTAAATATAAGTATATGATTTCGTTTATGGATTATGTAAATAACAGCGGTCTTGTATTTCGTGACTGGATGCTTGATATCCATAGGAATAATCCTGTAAATGAAGAAAATACAGAGGGAGCCGGTCCGCCTCCCCATCCTGGCGGCCATGGACTTTGGGACATTGAGTACCACAGATGGAGTCTGGCTGGATCAGCAATACTTTGAAAAAACGGGCCTCAGGGACGGGGCTTCTTCGTCTTCTATGACATCAAGCGCTGGATCAGCGATTACGAAAAGCAGGAGGAGATAATGAACCGCAGGGGCCGCCGCAGGCTGATGCGCAGGGCCGATATCCTGAAGGCTTACTTTGAATACGTCATCAAAGCCGTCCGCGACCGCTTCAAATGCCGGGTGGATGCAGAACTTTTTTGACGGGACGAAGTGAGAAATTGTGAATAAGGAGAGGGAGGTATGGGCATGGGCGCAGGCGTTATGCAGAATATATATCCACTATTTGAACGGAACCAGACCCTGAAAAAGAAGATGCTCTGGTCCCTGAGGGACTATATCTTTGCGCATGCCCGGGTGAAATACCAGGAATACGGGCAGGGGATCCTGACAGGGTGCAGTCTGAGCATACAGGGGGAGGAGATAGCCGTCCGCCCCGGGCTCCTGAAATATGGCCAGGCTGTGTGCATTATGATGGAAGAAGCCAGGATCCCGTTTGGGGCGGCGCAGGAAATGCGGTATTTACATATGGCCGTGCGGGAGGACAGGAGCGCACCGGACTACATCGCTTACCGGATGGAGCTTGCACTGTCAGGGGAGGGCTGGGAGGAAAGAGCCTGGCCCCGGCGCTGGCGGCGTATGGGGGGAGAGATGGCTGAATACATGGACATGCGGAAGGTGTATGGGGCGCTGCGGCGCATCCTGGAGCAGTCCGGGCGGGGAGAGGAGCGGCCGGGAGGCCGGAGGGAGAAGCGGAAAATTTTGGTGGATTAACATACCTGGGCTGGCCACAGGGCTTCCGGTCTGGTACAATAAAATGTAACAGGACAAAAGGAGGGATAAAGAGGAATATGTCAGAATTTTTAATGAAACCCAGGATAGATTTTGCCTTTAAGGAGATCATGATGGACGAACAGGCGCGCATCGGCTTTTTATCGGCCATGCTCCGGCTGAACCCGGCGGATATCCGGGAAACGCGGGTGCTGAATACAAGCCTGAGAAAATTTCACAAGGATGAAAAACAGGGCATCCTGGATGTCCGTATTCTGCTGAACAACGATACGGAGATCGATATCGAGATCCAGCTTTCAGCGCTTTCCGTGTGGGCGGACCGCTCATTGTTTTACCTGGCAAAAATGTATACGGAACAGATCCATACAGGCCAGGATTATACGGTATTTAAAAAGTGCGTGGGAATCAGCATCCTTGATTTTGATCTGTTTAAGGGGGAAAGCGAATTCTACTCGCGCTTCCACCTGCGGGAGGACACGCGGCAGACACTTTTTACGGATAAGCTGGAATTCCATGTGGTAGAGCTGCCAAAGCTCCCAAAGGAGTTAAAAGAGGACAGCGACGAAATTCTGCTGTGGGCGAAATTCATAAACGCAGAGAAAAAGGAGGAATTTGACATGCTGGCGGAAAAGAACCCGTATATCGAAAAGGCATATGAGAAGCTGCAGGTGATCAGCCGTGACCGTGAGAAGCGGATGGAATATGAGGCGAGAGAAAAGGCGATTCTTGACCATAACCAGATGATGCTGGAGGCGAGGGAAGGCGGCTTGAAAGATGGGCTTGAACAGGGGATTAAAGCGTTTATCCTGGACGGTTTGGAGGATAACCTGACAAAGGAGAGGATACTTTGTAAGGTTGAACGGCATTTTGCGCTGACAAGGGAGCGGGCCGAGCATTACTATAACCTTTTTTCGGCGGCAAAGGATAAATAGTATCTGAATCGGGCGGTTTTGGGGGCCGGCCGGAGGCAGGAAGGACGGATCCAGGCTATCGGTGCATAACAGCTCAGATTTCTGTACGGCTGCGGCTGAGCAGGAGGGTAAGTGAAAGAATTTGACAAAACTTTCACAATTTGTTTGTGCCTTGGAAAGGAATGATAAAAAATATGGAGAGGATAATCATATCAGGGGATGTCAGGCTGGAGCAGGTGTTACGGATTAGCATCATAACAGAGGTGAACGAGCATGGGAGGGCGTCTCTTGCCGGGATCCTGCCCAAAGATTCGGGGATGGCTGTTTTAAAATAAGAAACTTCGCATAATTATTATTTCTTATGAAAGACAGGAGGAACATCAGACGGAGGAGACGGTTTTATTTGCAGGGCGGATCCGGACATACAGCGTCAGAAATGAAGGGGAGATCGATTATTTTGAGGCGGAATGTGTAACAGCAACGGCAGAGTTCGACAGGGAAAAGAAATACCGTTCCTTCCAGGATGCAAAGATGACTTACAGAGAGCTTGTACGCAATGTGGCGGGGGATACGGGGACAGTATTGATCACAAAGAGAGGAAATGAGACACGCCCTCATTCAGTATGGAGAAACCGACTGGGAATTCCTGAAACGGATAGCCGGTTATCTGGAGGCGGTTCTCGTGCCGGATACATATCATGAAGTCCCCAAGGCTGCCGTTGGACTGGTACAGGGGAAGCGATACGAAACAGACATCGGGGACAGCTATGAGATCGATAAGCAGACGGGGCGGTGCAGGGGCGAAGGGGATAGGCTTTTCATCACAGTGGAGGGAACGCCGGAAACAGGAAGCCGCGTCTATCTGTATTTTCCGGACAGCAATGAAAAAAATGCATTTATAGCAGGCTGCCTTTCCGGGAAAGGAGAGGAGGAACGCAACCCTGAATACAGAAATCTGGAGACGGCGGAGGAAAACAGGCTGGAGCTGTTCCCGGCCGAAATGAGAATCAGGAGAGAGGATCACAGCCTGAATCTGTCGAACTGGGACGGCATCCGCTTTACGACCAGCCGCCGGATACGGATGATTGCAGAAGGAAATATTGTGTTTGCGGGCAAAAGTTCATTCCTTGTGTGCCGGTGCGGAGGAATTATCCATATTTTGTATGATGGTCAGGATATGAAACGGCATTTATTTTATTTATATCCCAATATAATCAATATATTAAAAAGTGCCGAAGCATACTTTTATGAAAAATATCACGAGTATAAAACAGACGGCAGAGTTAAGTTTTCAATGATGGATGGATATAATTTCGTAAGATTTATTCTGATTGCACTGAAAGAGGAACGTCAATACGAGGAATTTTTAGGAGTAAAATATAAAGATATAGAACTATTTGGGGCATTTGGTGTGGAAATGGATATCTTAATTCGACCAAGAAGTGTAATGAATAAGGATGAAAAGATAAAGACAGCAATGGCAGATGATCCAAGTGTGACGAATATAACCGCGGAAGCTTCAGCTATTACGTCTGATTTCGGAAAAAATCTTGTGAAAGCGGTTGGAAAGGCAGCGGGATATATATTTGATTTAAAAGATATAGCAGGAATTGCAAAAAATTTAAGTTATACTTCTGCTGCTGATTATGTAGGTGAAGTACAAATTTCATTTAGTTTAGGGACACATGATATCATATATAGGAGGAAATATAATATTTGAGGAGAACAGGAAGAAGAATCTTTTAGCGCAGATATGCGTGAAAAGGCAGGGATGGATTTTGATACGCAGGCTCAGAGGGAAACACCGCCGGAGATAAAATTCTTTGATAATATCATCAAAGTAGATTGTATGCTCATTAAAGATGGAGAAAAAATACAGGAGAAAAAGGAGTATTTTATTGAAGATGAAAATGACGGTGGGATACAGGAAAATAAAAATTAGTATCTTTGCGCTGTTTCTTACAGGAATTCTGTTTCTTACAGGTTGTGGAAGCCAAAATAAAAGTGAGTTGGCCATACCGGAGGGATATACGGTAAACGAGTCACTGTATCTTGCAGAGGGGGCAAAGCTGTATGCTTTTATAGAATCAGATTCTATGGATTATGATACAATCAGGAGTGAAATCTGTAATGGGGATGCAGAGTCTGTAAAAGAGCGGTACGGGAATATGAAGGCTCCGGAAGACGATCCGGAGAGGTATGCCGCTGTACAGAATGTACTGGGAATTACAGAGGTGTATCTGGGAGAATATGAACAGGCTTACGAGTCTTTCAACAAGGCGGCTGATGTTGTAAATGACAGTCAGATACCCGAAAAAGGGCAGATTTTGGCGGTTTTATATAATAACGCAGGCGCGGTGACTACGAGCCTGCCGGAGTTTGACACAGTGGATACGCAGTTGGATAAGGCGGCCGGGCTATGCGAAGATCCATATATGGCGTTGATAGTGGAGCTAAACCAGGCAATCCGGATCAGGGCTATGTCGTCAATAAAAGAATATGGCCTGATGATTGGCCATTTAAAAAAAATCATCCGGAGGGAGCGCCGGATAAAGGGGAATCCGGGCCTGATTGAGTATCAGGCGGCGCTCTATATGGCGATAGGATATGTTCAATGTGGAAAAGAGGAAAAGGGAGCAAAACTGCTGGATCAATATATTGCGCTCATACCCGATACACCGGAATATAATATGCAGCGGGCTTTTTTATCAGGATATAGGGGCAGCCTGTACTGCGCAGAGGGCGAGTATGGAAAGGCCGCGGAAAAACTTGAGTATTCGATAATGGAGGCTAAAAAAACAGCAGATGAGCGCTCGCGCAGGCTGTCCGAAATCTATGTGAGGTATGCAGAAGTCTATGGGGAAACAGAGGACTGGAAGAATCAGATTGCGTGTGCGGAAAAAGCAATACGAGGAGCCGGTTATGCGACGCCGGATGTGAAGGGATTGATATACTATTATTTAGGATGTGGCTGTCTGATGTCAGACGATATAGAGCGGGCCCGGAGTATCTGCTAAAAAGTTATCTCTATTATCAGGAAATTGGCAGGGAATACACGCAGCCTGCCCGTAACGCCCTGTTCCTGGTCTATAAATCCAAATATAATGGAAACTTGAAACGGTTTGATATTTGGCTGAGACGGGAGCTTGAGAAGATCGATATGGAGGATGAATCAGATTTCCGTTAAAAGAAAAGAGGGGGACAGGGAATGGAAGGATATGATCAGAAAAAATATCAAAGAGGAAAAAAACAGTTCGGTCTGTTTGTATTCCTGAATATCGGAACAATGCTGCTGTCAGATTATATTTTACAGGAAATCCCGAAAGGAATGGTCTATATTATAAACATCCTGCTTTTACTTCTGATGTATTGCGGATTCATGTGGACGTGGCATGTTTTTGCTGTAATTTCAGTAATTTCAGCTATTTCAAAGGTTAAGCTAATCCTTGTTCTTATCCGGGAATCCAACTGGATGATTTATGCAATGCCTGAACGGCTGGCACAGGAAGGTGTATGGATAGCGGCAAGTTTCGTAATGTACGCGTTGCTGATATTTGGAAAAGCCCTGAAATATTATGTCGGCGTGAAACGAATAGAACGGAGAAAGCGGCTGGAAGGTCAGAAAGAGGAAAATCGCAAGGGGAGCTGAAGAAAAAATACAGAAGGAATGCAGGGCGTTCATTTCATCGATTAGGGGAGCATGGGAAAGCAAAAGAGCATTTGTTAAAAGCATATGTAAACAATCAGAAGGTAATAAAAGAGGGGGGAATAAGAAAGGGTTTGAGCGATGGCTCAGACATGAGGCAAAGGAGGTAAAAAAGGAGGAGAGGCAGTACGAGAAGCTTCCGTAACTTGTGTGTTGGAGAAGCATAACAGGGGGATAGACAATGGAAATAAATTCTGAATTAAAGGGAACCAATCCGCAGGAAACAGAACAGGGAAGCCATAGCGATGCTGGGGAGGAGAACCTTAACCCGAAGCGATACCAGGCCGGAAAAAGGGATTTTTGGCTGGTGGCGCTATGTGAAATATTGGTTCGTGTGTGCTATCTGTGTGTAAACGGACTGAATGGCCTGAATGGCATAAATGACCTGGGAGAGGCCCTTGGGTATTTTCTGCTGGCGATGTTTTTGTTTTTGTCTTACCAGGGCCGCAGATGGGCATGGTACCTGTATGTTGGGATAGTGATATTTAACCTTCTCCAGTTTACCTTCTTCACAGTTCTGATCCTGTCCCAGTGGTACTGGGTGCGGTATACACTGGCGTATACAGCGCTGATCGGCCATGTGTTTGAATTCGCCGGGATACTGGCGATGGGATATTTTATGCTTATAAAAAGAGATGTGGGATATTTTATCAAGGGGAAGAGGATGGAACAAAGAAGAAATCAGGCGGCGGGACAGAAAAAGGGGGGAAACAGTAAGGAAAGCTGAAACGTTCCTGCACATAAATAACGAAAGGGGAGCAATATGGAATATTTTCAGATTAACCAGGATCCGCGCTACCTGCATCCATCGCTCATTATCAACATACGCGATCACATCGGATGAAGCAGTTGGAAGGGGAGGCGGTATGGGCTTAGGTGTTTCAGGAGTAATGAGAGTTATATTAGAAGGGAATTTTGATGGGTGAAGGGATTCGCGTACCGGGAGAGGAAAGAAAGAGTATAAATTGAATGAAAATGGGATTTATGAAGACTAAGATAATGATATCGATATTGGCCCTGATGCCCGCCTTATTATTTGCATCCTGCCAGAAAAGGGCTGGCTCTCGCTTTACGATACGTGATATACCAAAAGAGGAAGAGGCCAGACATCATTTTGCGATGCCGGATATACCAGACAGCTATACAGTGGATAAGAATCTCTATGTGGCACAGGAAAATGGAATTTACGCATTTATAGAGGGCGGCAGATTTGATTATGAAAGCATCGGCTCAGAATTATGCGGAGGGAACGCTGCTTCCATAAAGGAACAGTATGAAAAAATGAAGATCCCCGAGAGCGATGTAATCAATTATGCCGCTCTGCAAAACATATTGGGGATAACCGAAATCTATCTGTCTGATTATGCACGGGCGTATGATCATTTCTGCGATGCAATTCAATTCATAGAGAAGAGAAACCTGCCGGAAAAGGATTCTGTCCTTACTGTTTTGTACAATAATGCCGGGGCAGTTACCATTTATCTGTCCGCCAATGCCCCGGAGGATCGGAGGCTTCTGAAGGCATCCGGGCTTTGCAGCGACCCCTATATGGGCCTGATAATCGCCATTAACCAGGCCGGGAGGATAAAGATATATGCTTCCGGCAAGGAATGTGGGATTATGATTGCGCGGGCAAACGAGATGCTGGAAAAAGAGGGGCAGGTAAACAACAGCACAGGTTTTGTGCATGTATTAGCAGTAAGGTGTATTGCGATGGGCAACAGGAGGCTGGGGAAAATGGAGGAGGCGATCCGGGTATTGGAGAAAGCGATTCCAGAGATACCTGAAACACAGGAGTACAGTCTTTTAAAAGCCGGCTTGTTTACAGAGATGGGCATTTGTAAAGAATATATGGAAAACCATGAAGGGGCTCTTCAGGATTTCAGGAGTGCGATAGCGATTCATGGGAAAATACTGGGCAGCGAATCACGTCAGGCAGCGGATACTTATTTCTGGATGGGAACGAGTTATATGCGTGCAGGAAATGATGCTGAGGCGGCGGTTTGTTTTGAAAAAACGATTCCCGGAATGAGATGTGGGGTGGCAGGGGATAAGTGGAAGATGTATTGGAATGCGGGGTATTCATTTCAGCGGTTAGGGGACTATGAGAAAGCAAAAGGGTATTTGTTAAAAGCATATGTAAATATTCAAGAAATAATAGAAAATTCGGCAGCACCCATTGATGAAGAGCTGGAATTTGACAGGAAAATGAGAGTGGCATTAAGAGAAATATATGAAAAGAATGGGGGAAATAAGGCCACATTTGAGCGGTGGCTGAAACGGGAGGCAAAGAAGGCGGAAAGGGAGGAGAAACAGTATGAGAAGTTTCCGTAATCCGTTTGCTGGAGAAGCATAGCAGGGGGACAGAAAAAAGAGGGAAACAGTAAGGAGAGCGGAAGCATTCCTGTACATAAACAACGAAGGGGGAGCAATATGGAATATTTTCGGATTAGCCAGGATCCGCGCCACCTGCATCCGCCGATCATCACCAACATCCGCGATATCATAAAACGCCGCTCGGATGCAGCGGCCGGAAGGGGAGGAGATGGTCTGGGAATATGAAATTAGATATCTCAGCGATTCATTTATCAGCATTGCTTATACTGGAAACGGGAGGACAAAATACATGGGAGGATGAAAAAATACGAATGATTCCAAGAAAAAGAGTTACGCGTTAAGATTTTTATTTTGTGGAAGTTTTATATATTGTGAGATAGTTTGGCAGGAGTCTGCCTGAATTTTCAATATACAAAAAGAGAAATACCTTAAGATGAGAGACATCATATCTGAAACATCATTATCTGCAGGAAAGGCTGGTAAACGGACATGAAAAAATATTTTATAGTATCAGGGCTGACTGCCGCGCTGTGCTCCTGCGCGGCCTGCGGCCCGCCTCCCGCAAAACGCAATTTCAATGAGACAGAGTATTCCCGCGAAAGTGAAGAAAGCAGCCTGCAGGAT
>QXXC01000048.1 GCA_009911305.1 Clostridiaceae bacterium
AGAATACGGTACATATCTGAATCTTATCGGAAGGATTTTTCCTTCATAGACACAGAAAAATTTACAGCCTCAAATACGCCGTAACAATTTTATTTAACGCATCTATTTCTTTTTCGTTTAAATAATTCTTTGCAACCTCTACATCAGAACGTTTAATCTCTCTTCCAGCCCACGAGGTTAATCCCATATTGTCTTTATCTGCATCTGCCCGTTGATAGATTACTTCTGCCGCTGTGTGCTTATGAGCCGCCCAATGCATTTTGTTCTGTACCTGTTTAAAAAACGAAATTGAACTTTCTGCTTTTGGGTCATAATCAATACTTGTTGCATATATTTCCAGAACTTTTCTCCAAAACACCTTTTCAGAAGAACGAATATCACGGATACGAGCCAATAATTCATCAAAATAGTTTCCGCCTCCAAGGTTCTTTAGCCGATCATCATCTAATGCGAACCCTTTTTTCATATATTCTTTTAAAATGGAAGTCGCCCATATTCTAAACTGTGTTCCTCTAAGGGATTTTACCCGATAACCAACGGAAATAATAATATCTAAATTATAGAAATCCACCTGATAAGTCTTGCCGTCAGAAGCAGTGTAGGCAAATTTTGCCCAAACCGTATCTTGATCAAATGTTACTTCTATTTTTGTAACTCCATCTTCTGTAGTATACATAAGTATATTTGATTGCGGCATAATCTCCCCTCCAAATTAAAACACAGAATGCTTAAAAGTTGATTCTATGGGATATTTCGTTTATCATTACAACTCTGGCACTACGCAATTTTTAAGTGACATATATTCCCAAATACGATTTCTTTCCTTTGAATTCAGTTGAACAAGAATACCTTGCTCTTGTAGTAAATCTATCGCTTTTGCCGTTGAATTAAAAGAAAGTCTTGTTCCTTTTGAAGCGTAAGGAATGTTTGTTATTGGAAATCTCTTAAAATACTCATATACTATGAAGGTGCTCCGGGATATCTTACCTGTATTTATTAATAGATCTTCATCCTTTGTTGTTGTATCTTCATATTGGATCAATGATTCTGCAGATCGTTTTGCAGTTTCTCCTATCGCCGTTACTAAAAACTTAATCCAACGAATATATCCACCGCTGTATTGCGTTGTTCTTAGCAAGTCAAAATATTCGTTTTTATTATGATACATGAATTCGGACAAGCACATCAACGGTAAAGCATCTCTGATAATGTCGTGCAATACCATTGGAATCTCAATTCGTCCGACAATTCCATTATATTGCTCAAACGGATGGATCATCTCAAATTGATAATGTACCAGAGCAGCTTTAACCAACGGATCTGTGTCTTTGTCATTGTATAATTAGGCGGAAATGTCAGCCAACGCTTGTAAAATTGCGTCAGGAGCCGTGGGATTGTAAGCTTTCAGGTTCGTCCTGATGCCTAACAAAAAGGTCTGCTTATCCCTAACATCAACTGTTTTATCAGTTGAATCACCATATAATGCAATTCTGTAAAGTTTACTTAAATCTGGGGCTGAAATTGTCTTATCCCTTGCTACCTTATAAGCCAATTCAAGATTAGTGATTGGAGCAATATCACCTTTACCGCTCCCTCGACTGACAAGTACATCTTGAAAAGTAAGACCATCATAGTCGATCATTAGGGAATATGCACACTCGTTCAATTGCATCAACCCGCTGAACGTATCTTAATTTGGGGCATATTTAATAAGCCCCTCCAGAAACCCAATATTCCGGTGAGCTTCGATTAACAAGGCAGATAGTTCATCATACATTTTATACATATCCCCCTGCATCAGAGGGCGCGGGGTAAATGTATAATATTTAAAATCGTTTATGTTGTCATCAATATGCTCAATATAGTCTCCTGTATAGGGAATCATCTCATATACCTCAATAGCAAAAATCTATTTTCAGTATATCATCAATATTGAAATTAGAAAAGCACTATTTCATAAGTTTATTTCAAAAAATCAAGAAATAGTGCAATATAAATCGAAAATCGAGTTTCACGACTTAGGCACACATACTGTTCAAATATGGCAAAATCGGGAGTGAGTCCGAAAACCTTGCAGTACCTCATGGGTCATGCCGACATTGCCACGACCTTAAATGTGTATACCCATTTGGGATATGATGATGTGGAAAAGGAAGTAAGGGAAATGGAAGAAAGGCTTAGAAAGGAAGTGTAGGCGTGTAGGAATTTATCTTTGGAAAGAGTAGAAAAAAGGGCATTTTACCTTTTTTCTACTCATTTTGGGAGACAAAATATACCGAGTTGTGGTAAGATATACGAGGTATAGAGTTTTTGAGGTCAGAGGAAAAACCTTGAAAACATAAGAAAAAAACAAGATATACCGAGATATAAGGAGATATGGAAACCATGATAAAAATATTATTTGTTTGCCACGGCAAGACTGCGAAAGATAGGAAAAAATGTTGAAAAACAGGGGGTTTTCTGGGATTGGTAGGGAAAGTTCACCTTTGTTTTACTTATTTATATTCTGCTAATAAGGTAAGGGGAAAAATTTGTGTTGGATATGGGAAGGTCATGGATAAATGGAAATGGCTTTCCCACTTTTATATTATTTTTGATGATAGTAGGTGCAGTGGCTGCAACATTATTAAGATGGATAGATATAAATAAAATAATTAAAATAAGGAGAGAAAAAATGGATGATTATACAATGCAACAGTATTATCGGGGCTTAGTAAGTCCCGAAATGAGGGCATATATAGAGGAAGAGATGAGAAGTGAGGCAGAGTATGAAACTGCTGAAAGAGCATATTACTCTCGTACATCACCATTTGAGTATAGTCCCAGTCCACCAACAGATGAGGAAATAGCTTTATATAATGATGAACAGTATAAAAAGAAATTAAATCTCGCCAGAGACGAAAAAGGACGTTTAAAGAAAGGTGCAACCATTGCCAGAAAGAGAATCTGCGACGAGGAAGATTTATGGTCGCTCTATAGTATGGGGTGTACAGTAAAGGAGATTATAGAATTGAGGGGCTGTTCAAAGTCAACTGTTTATAATGTAATAAAGAAATATAAAGAGAAAGGGGCGGACATAGAAAAACAAAAGTTCCCAGTTCCCAATTTTGCGACACAATAAAGAGGTGGGAAATGGTCTTCTATTTTGGAAAAATTAACTATAAGAGAGGTAAGGAGGTGCAGAGGCTTCCCCACCTCCTCATTAAATAAAAAATTTATATGCAACAGGGCTTTCACAATAGTGACATATATTTGACGGAATAAGAAAAGTATACAAAAAATTCCCCCATCAGCATTAAGGAATATAGCTGTACAATACAATACGAAAGAGGTATTTATAGATATTGTAAATAGTAACATTTAAGAATTACTATTGCATTGTAGCAACTAAAATATATAGCATTTAATATTGAAAGTGACATTTATTGCAACAAAAGTTCCCAGTTCCCAATTTTGTGACACAATAAAGAGGTGGGAAATGGTCTTCTATTTTGGAAAAATTAACTATAAGAGAGGTAAGGAGGTGCAGAGGCTTCCCCACCTCCTCATTAAATAAAAAATTTATATGCAACAGGGCTTTCACAATAGTGACATAAAAATGTCGGAATTAAGAATCAATATACCTATCCCCCACCTGCTATAAAAATATAGTCTCTATACAATATAAGAAATGTCAGTGCGATTGGCAGATTAAATTATACTAAACAATATAAACATGAAATAAAAGTCAGTATATTTGAAAGATTGAGATTGCAATATTAACAAAATATATAACCTATAAGAAATGTCAGTGCGTCTGGCATTTCTTTTTATTTAAAAGTGTTTACATTTTTGTTGTTTATTAAACTTTATAAATCAGAAATCAGATATTGACTTCATTTTTATCTGGCGTTAGAATCCATCCACTAAAAAGAAAGGAGTTCATAAGGTATGAAGAAAAAAGAAATTAGAAAACGTCTCCGGCATATGGAAGATTATATGGAAGAGATGGAAAGGAAAGTGAGGTGCTTAGATAGTATATTGTTTTTCATCTCAACAGGTATGGAATACTTTTATCAAACAGAGAACTGTTTTGAAGTAAACACAATACAGTTCATCAATGATTATTTAAAAACCATAAGGAATGTTGAGATTGCAGGCCTGCATGAGGTATTGACGGAATTAAAAAGTGTATGATTAAAATAAGGTACACCAATAGAAACAGGTGTACCTTATCTCATAGTGTCAATTAGATTTTGTAGTGCAACTAATTGTTGTTTGGTTAGTTTAGAAGTGTCAAGTGCCACGCTCTCTCTGGGATAGCTGATTCCTAAAAGATAATCAGCAGACACACGGTAAAGGTTCGCAAGTTTCATTAGGATTTCCAATGAGGGTGTAACTTCTCCCAGTTCATATGCAGAGACAGCAGAGGGAGACACACCGATATGTTTGGCAACCTGTGCTTGTGAAAGTTTATTCTTTTTACGCGAAAGAGCCAGCTTTTCAGCTAATCCATATATCATCAGAAATCTCCTTTTAGCATATCATATAACAAAATAGTACAGTTAAAATGTAGATATACATTTTAGGTTGATAAGCAGGACAAAAGATGATATAATCAACACTAAATAAATTTATATACGAAAGGAAAAATATAAATGACAAATAAGAAACTGTTTAAATCAGCAGTCATAATATCAGCGGTCATGTTATCCGTAAGTGGATGTGCAGGTGGTTGCAGTAAGCAGACCGAGCCAGTCATAGCGGATGCAACAGTAGAGACACCAGAGCCAGAGGAAAGCGTAGAAAGCACAGAGCCTACACCCTCTCCCACTGTTGAGCCTACACAAGAAAGTATAGATGATACAATTTCATCTGAAAACGAGAGCAATATAGAAAGTGAAGAAAATACAATAAATGAGGAAGATATACAAAGTAAAGAAGTAGAGCCAGACTTAGGTTACACAATAATTGCAATAGATGAAATTACAATGTACGCTACTACTAATGCAAATCTGCGTAGTGGCCCAGATACTACATATGACAAAGTAGGAAGTTTAACATATGCGCAAGAGATAGTATGTAATGGAAAAGTAGCTGATGGAGACAAAGAGTGGTTAGTACTCAAAACCGAGGATGGTAGTATACAAATGGTAAGTGCGAAGTTAGTCTCCCGAACCAAGCCCCAACCCCAATCCAGCAGTGGAAGTAGTGGAGGCAGCAGTACTACCACCACCCAACAGCCTAGCGGTGGTTCTGGTAGCTCTGGTGGAGGTACTGGGGGTTCTGGTGGTGGCAATGGTGGTTCCGGTGGAGGCCAACCCTCTGGTGGCGACCCCGACAGTGCACCCATAGGTGGTGGAGCATTCTCAGGTCTTCCAGTAGGTGGAGGTCCAGGATCAAATGGACAAGGACCTGAGTTAAACTGGGAATAAAAATATAAGTATATTACAGAAGGGTTGAGGTAACATCAACCCTTCTGTAATAATTACACACATAAGTGTATCAATAGCATAAATAGTAAGAAAGGATAATATGGACTTAAATAATATAACAGTTGAGCAATATTATACAGATAATACAAATTCAAAAGATTATTATATAAGTAGTAAGCATAATTTAGCCGAAACACCAATAACCAGTAGTTTAAATGTTTCAATTTTTAAAGCATATTTCTGCAACATATAAATCAGACCTGTTAAAAATGGATATATGATACATAAATCAATACAGTATATAAAAATCACTATCCATGAATGAGTTTAAAAGACCTGTCAAAATCTCCCTTTAGAAATATCAGCAACAATGTACCTATTAAAACAAAGATTGCATTATAAGAAAATGAAATTATACGGAGCCGAAAAAATAGTAAGCATTTCATAAGCATTAGATGATTTTCTGCATTTAATAAGTAAGTTTGTTTGTAATGAGTATTTCATAGTAATAAAAATGCTGATTCAGACATCAGATTAAATGTTGTTGGAGATTTGAAAAAGTTGTATAAATCATTATATATGCGTCAATCTCCCTAAAAATATATGTTACATAATGGTTTATTTCCTTGCACTATCACGTCTATGCACATAAATGTTCCAGCGTTAAAATGTAATTGAAGTTACGGAAAACAAATGTTAAAACATTAAGGAGGAAATCAAAAAATGTGTAAAATGAGAGTTGTAGTAAGGCGTGAGTGTTTGGGAAGCCGTGAAATTGGTTGGAGTATCTTCAATGGTAAATCAATACAGGAGTGTACAAGTATTCAAATAAGAAATTTGATTAAGTCTGGGCAGAAAGTTTGTGGTCTGGCATTGAAAGAAAATGATCTGGTTTTAGATGAAGAGGGTTTCTTTACTTCAAATTTAATTGAACACCGAAGTTGTGATAATTATACACCGATGATTGAGGGAGATACTGTAGTGAATGTGTTCTATATTGTAATTGGTAAACACGAAGAAAGTGGAGTTGTTTACTATGACTGTATCAGCACAAAATTTGAGCAAGCCAAATTCAATGAATCGGACGCAAAAGCTTATCTCCGGCTGGGAATCATTTCCGGCGGTGCAAGGCTGGGGGCAGATGATAAGATTGAACTGGCTTCTCTGGAATATGAGAAAGCAGAGGAAACAAAGCCTACAGAAAAGAAAGGTGCTGTAGAGAAAAAGAAATAAGGTTCAGGGGCGTCCATTGGGAACAGTGGGCGCCCTGTTGGTTAAAAGGGTTTCAAGAGGTTCCAGAGGGATCCAGAGAGATTTTAGAGAGGTACAGGGAGTAATGATTGAACAGTATCGAGGTTATGAGATAAAGGTTTACTGGAGCAACATTGATTTGGGTTATGTATTCTGTGTGTTCAGTAAGGATGGAGAGGGCATTTTGGAGAGTGGAGCATATTTCTATGAAGAAAACGCATGGATGGGGGCAAAGGAAACAGTAGACCGATATATAGAGGTTAAGGAAAGGGGGCTTGACAGGTGGACTATCTGACATTTACAACTATCCATACAATGATAATCATTTCATTATGTGGAACAGTTTATTTAGGTAAACAGTGTTTTATTTTTATACGCTGGATAGCAAAATGGACGCTAAAGGAATTAGAAGAAGAATAAGAAACAGCATTATCAAAAAAGGTTTATCCGGCAGAATAGATAAACCTTTTTTGATATATGACTTTTCATCAATAGAAAATCCCATTGCCGTCATGTACAGATACATGGGATTGATAAGGAAGTGAAACTTATAAAGATTTAACAGAAACGAGAGGGATTGAGCAATGGCTAAAAAGAATATCCGTGTAGTGCCAAAGATAAGCAACAATCTCATAGCGGTCTATATCTGCATACCGTCTACTGGGGAGAGCAGACAGGTCGCACTGGTTGAATGTCCGAATGATAACCAGTTAAACGATAATGTGGAACTGGCAGACGAACTATGCAAGACATATAGAAAGAGACTGAACAAGAGCATATGAGTTTAAAAGGCAGTTGCTTTAAAAGCGGCTGTCTTTTTTTATGTGTTTATTTTGATACAACTAAGGAGCAGTAAAACAGGAAGATAAATTGAAAAGTTCTGACAGACAGGTTTAAAAGTCTATGCAGACAGTAAAACAGAAAAGCGGTTACAGATACAGACAGGGCATACAATCCAGATTTCTCAAGTTTGTATTTCTGATTTATATAAAATTTTGAAGTTTCTATAATATAGTATATTGATTCTGGTAAATATTCCTTGAATTGTAAGTTTTCAATAAGGTATGGGGAAAGAAAATATTTTAAAAAGAGTTGATTTTATAAGGATTTCAAAGAGTTTGGGGAAAATAAAAGGATGGAATGTCTTTAAACGGGTGCATTGATAAAATTTTATTAAATTGTAGATTTGGAAATCCGGTACAAATTTCTGAACAGAAAAAAGGAGTGTTCCGAATGACAATGATAGACACATCACTTTTATATCTTCAATTATAAAGTGCATACTTGTTACGAAATACAGAAAACAAAATGTAATACATAGGTTGCAGACCGAGCCAGCATAACGGCAGCAATAAATTCATGTGATAAAGAAAAGTACAATGATAGTTGTGAATCACACGCAGCTGATAAATTTTTATTATAACAAAATTTTATCTGGCTGGAAAAATGATACTGCAAGTACGATTTTTACAAGGTAAATAGTATTCAACCATTATGATACATGGGGATTTTCAAATATTTTTTAATATAGGGGAAATTTCAAAAAAGAAAAGTATACATTAGTTTCTATATGTATACATTGGGTGGCTGTCAGACGTGACAGCTATTTTAATTATACATTGTTGAGAGTTCATACACGTCCAGTAAAGGGAGATATACTGTCCTTTTTGGGATGTGCATACCACGATAACCAACGTACTGTGATTTGTGAGTGTAATCAAAAATGATGAGGAGGTAAACATATGTTCGATTACGCTTACAACAATAATTATACCATAGATGAAGAAAAAAAGCAAGATACAAACGATAAAAATTTGTTCCTTGAAAATCTGCACCTGCTGAAAGAGACAGAGGAAGGATACAAGCTGCTCTGCGGTGTTGGGAGTCTGCAAAAAAATTTAAGGCAGTTTGCGATAGTTTATTTGCAGACTCCACAAGGGGAATTATATCCACAGGAAAGCGTACAAATGAGCAGACTGAATAACAGGAAAGGAACATTGGGCTTCCTCAAAGAACTGCCGAGATTTAGTGAACTTGATGAAAAAGAAATTGAAGAAATCAAAGAAAAGATTATCGAAATTTTGAAAAAGACAAAAGAACCCGTCCTTATGGGTGCAGATGAATCCCCAGAGGGGGTTTATGATGAGGTGGTTAATAGAATCCATATCTGTTCAGAAAGAATAGAGAACAATCCAAAAGCATTCGTTTTTATAAAAGATAATGTCGGATATATCCGTACTACTTTCTTTGGTGAATTTTCAAAGAAACTGCAAGTGGGATATACCAGAAAAGAGATACTGGGGCTGCTGAAAATGTTGGGGAAACTGATAACTGATAAGGGCAGAGCCTATGATAAACGCCTGCATTTTGGAGAGGTCAATGGAAAATACTATGCTGTCAGATTACCAGAGGGCACCGTGGCGGACATAAATCAAGATATAGAGATAGTACTACCGCCGTTAGATATAGAGATACCAGAAAATACAGGGACAAATGAAAAAGATAATAATTCAAAAACTACATTTTTTGGATATTATGGAGGTAAAAACAGAATGCACGACATGCTGAACGCCCTCATGCCGCAATCAAAAATTTACATAGAACCGTTTATTGGTTCCGGTGCAACCCTGTTGAACCGGAGCCGCAGTGAAATAGAGATTGTAAATGATTATGATCCGGCAATCGCTAACCTGTATAAGGTTATGTCAGATAAAGATATGGGAAAAGAACTTTTAGAAAAAATGCTGAGGCTTCCATATGATGAAAAGCTGTTCAATATGGCTCGTGAACACCAAAGGGAAAATTTCAAAAGTATTAACGATATTGACAAGGCTCTACTGACTTTTGTATTGGTCAGCCAGAGTTTTAACAATACCAGAAAACAGTTTAGCAGAGGAACTTATAATACAGAATCCTATCAACGTAAGATACGCTCAAACCTTCCAAGAATATATGAAAGGCTGCAAGGTGTTCAAGTTGATAATAAAGACGCTCGGAGTATTATAGATGAAGCAGCAGATAATCCAGACGTTCAAATGTACCTTGACCCTCCATATTTACATACGTTGAGGGGTGAAGGCGCTGATAAGGTCTATTTTAAGGAAATGGAAGGTATGGAACATATATGGATGTTAGAGACAATTAAAAATGCCAAGTGCCGCATTCTCCTGTCTGGATACCACGCAGATAAAGACGACTTGTATGATGACTATTTGCTGCCTTATGGCTGGAAAAGTCGGGAGTTAATAAAAATAGTAAAGAGCAGCCAGAGAAAGGAAGAACGTGATATAGCCTCTGAATGGATATGGTTCAATTATGACATTCCAGATGAAGGGGGGATGGAGTAATGAAGAAAGAAGTGGAGAAAGTGCCAGTCTGGGAGAAATACACGCTCACCATTGCCGAGGCTTCTGATTATTTCAATATAGGAGAAAGCAAACTTCGGAGGTTTCTGTCAGAGCATGAAAGAGAAAGTTACATATTGATGAATGGAACAAAAGTTCTAATAAAAAGAAAGCAGTTCGAGAAAATAATTGATGGATTAGGGTCAATTTAAAAATACATATTAGATAAAGAAAGTGCTTGCACTATCAGTAATTCAGCGGTATCATAAGCCCCCTTGAAAGAGGGGGCGGTAAAAAAATGATTATATGGAGGTTAAAGATTATGAGTAAGGATAATAAAAGAAGAGACAGCAAAGGCCGTATATTGAGGACAGGTGAACAGCAGAGACAGGATGGAAAGTTTATGTATGCTTACCGTGGCAGAGACAATAAGATGCACTATGTTTACAGTTGGAAACTGGAGCCGACTGATAAACTGCCAGCTGGTAAAAGGGAATGCAAAGCATTGAGGGAACTGGAAAAAGAGATTGAAAAATCGCTCAATGAAGAACTGGCATACCACGGTGGAGATGTCACGGTATTAGAACTGGTTGAAAGATATATTGCCACTAAAACAGGGGTAAGACATAACACCCTTGCCGGATATAAAACGGTTGTCAATATATTAAAGAAAGAAGAGTTTGGCAGCCGGAGGATTGATCTGGTAAAACCGTCAGACGCTAAACTCTGGCTGATTAAGTTGCAGTCAGAGGATAAGAGAAGTTACAGCAGTATCCATAGTATCAGAGGTGTTGTGCGCCCAGCTTTCCGTATGGCGGTTGAGGATGATTTAATAAAGAAGAATCCCTTTGACTGGGAACTTGCAACAGTGCTGATAAATGACAGCGTATCAAGGGAGGCGATTACACCGAGACAGGAAAGGCTGTTCCTTGATTTTATAAAAGGAGACAAACATTATTCACAATATTATGAGGGGATGTATATATTATTCAAGACAGGCATGAGGATTTCAGAGTTCTGTGGCCTTACGCTGTCGGATGTGGATATGAAAGGACGGAAGATACATATAGATAAACAGTTGCAGCGTACAAGAGAGGGTAACTATATCATAGCAGATACGAAAACCACCTATGGAGAAAGGTATTTGCCAATGACGGAAGAGGTTTACCAGTGCTTTAAAAAGCTGGCAGCCAGACGCAGGAAAACAAAGGTGGAGCCAATGGTGGATGGTGTGGGCGGCTTTCTGGTACTGGATAAAAACGGTATGCCGTACCTTGCATTACATTGGGAAAAGCGGTTCGAGTATGCTCTGAAGAAGTATAACAAGACATACAAGGAAGAACTGCCAAAGATAACGCCGCATGTATGCAGACATACCTATTGTAGTAACATGGCAAAGTCAGGAGTAAATGCAAAGACTCTACAATATCTTATGGGTCATGCCGACATTGCCACGACCTTAAATGTGTATACCCATTTGGGATATGATGACGTGGAAAAGGAAGTAAGGGAAATGGAAGAAAGGCTTAGAAAGGAAGTGTAAGCGTGTAGGGATTTACCTTTGGAAGGAGTAGAAAAAAGGGCATTTTACCTTTTTTCTACTCATTTTGGGAGACAAAATATACCGGGTTGTGGTAAGATATACGAGGTATAGAGTTTTTGGGGTCAGAGGAAAAACCTTGAAAACATAAGGAAAAACCAAGATATACCAAGATATAAGGAGATATGGAAACCATGATAAAAATTTTATTTATATGCCACGGCAATATCTGCCGTTCCCCAATGGCTGAATTTATTTTTCGCGATACCATAACTCAAAAGGGGATGAAGGATCATTTTTATATCGCGTCAGCCGCGACAAGCACAGAGGAGATCGGTAATCCGGTGTATCCTCCGGCCAGGCGTAAGCTGCGGGAGCATGGAATTTCGTGCGAGGGAAAGCGGGCGAGGCAGGTGACAAAGGCTGATTATGAAAAATATGACTATCTGTTAGGGATGGAAGAGCGGAATATTTTTAATATGAAACGGATCCTGGGCGGGGATCCGATGCATAAGGTGTACCGTCTGCTGGATTTTTCATCCTGTCCGCGCAATATTGACGATCCGTGGTACAGCGGCGATTTTGACACAACGTATGAGGACATACTGGAAGGATGCGGGGCGTTTCTGGATTTTCTGAATAAAGAGGGACTTCTCTGATGGACTGCCTGCTGACAGCAGCGCTGTTACGACCTTTATAGCTACTGTCCACATGCCGGCCGACGGGACGTGTTTTTTGTGAGCAAAGGTTACAGAAGATTTTTTGGATGAAAGCCATAAAAGACCATACCAAAACAGTTGACAACTGTATATATACTGTATATAATAAATATAAACAGTATATATACAGTTTTTTTGTCGTTATCTTTAACACGGGTTTGAAACGCTTTTTGCCAGATTTGCGTTCCGCTCTGCGGTAGATTTGGGCCAGATGAGCGCGCTTTAGTGAGTTGTATTAAGTACATTTGGCTCAAATCTCCCACAAAGTGGGACGCACATATGACGGAGAACATATTTCAGACACGCTCTAAAGCTAAGGTGCAGATAGCGGGCATGATCTTTTAAACATGCTCTGGCAGAATGTCACACTCAACAGCGGCGGGCGGCTGTTGGCAGCGGGAGATTGATTCGATAACCGGCGGGAAAGAGTGAAGCTATGAAAATAATTATCAGTAATTCCGGTGAACGGCCGATTTATGAACAGATAGCGGGCCAGATTAAGAATGCTATTATGTCCGGCGAGCTGCCGGAGGGCGCTGCGCTGCCCTCTCTGCGTTTTCTGGCCAGGGAACTGCGCGTGAGTATTATTTCCACGAAACGCGCGTACGAGGAGCTGGAAAAGGAGGGGTATATCGAATCCTTTCAGGGGAAGGGAAGCTTTGTTACGGCCAGAAACCGGGAGCTTATGCGGGAGGAACAGTTTAAAAAGATTGAGGCCTGCCTTCAGGGTGCGGTGGAAATGGCAAAGATATCAGGGATATCTTTAAATGAGCTGGAGGAGGTATTGGAGGAGCTGTTTCATTTGGATGGAGGTAGTGACGCTGTATGAATGAATGGAAAGAAGGGGACGCAGTCCTTGAAATTCGGAATCTGACGAAGCGCTACAAGGATTTTACGCTGGATCATGTAAACCTGACGCTGCCGGGCGGAAGCATCCTGGGGCTGATGGGGGAAAACGGGGCAGGGAAGAGTACCACAATTAAGGCTGTCATGGGACTGATTCACCCCGACGAAGGGGAAATTAGGATGTTCGGGGAGACAGCGGGAGAGGATAAGCCTGCTTTGAAGGAATATGTGGGCCTGGTTTTGGAGGATCTGCATCTTCCGGATTTTTTCAACGCACGTGGGATTGGCAGGATGATGGCCGGCCTTTATAAGAGATGGGACGCGCCTTTATATGGGAGGTATCTGGAACAGTTTTCCATTGCGCCCGGGAAACGGCTGAAAGATTATTCGAGAGGGATGCGGATGAAGCTGGCGCTGGCTATCGCCCTTTCCCACGGAGCGAGGCTTTTAATCATGGATGAGCCGACAAGCGGGCTGGATCCAATGATCCGGGAGGAGGCGCTTGACATATTAAGGGAGTTTGTGATGGATGAAACGCATTCCGTACTGATCTCGTCTCATATTATCAGCGATTTGGAAAAGACGGCGGATTATGTGGCGTTTCTGCACCAGGGAAGGCTGAAGCTCAGCGGAGAAAAAGATCGGATTTTAGATGAATACCGCATGGTAAAGGGAAGCCGTGAAGACATCCGGGCGCTGGAGGCGGAAGGGCTGTTTATTACAGAGGGGATTCGTGAGAACCGTTTTGGCGCTGAAGCGCTGGCGCGTTTTGCCGCCGGAGCCATGCAGCGAAGCTGGGGTGACACAGGCTGCGCCGCAGATCATTCCCGCATCATTGTGGAGCCGGCTGGCCTGGAGCAGATTTTGCTGTATCTGGCAAAGGAAGAAGGGCGCGGACAATGCGCAGGGAAAGGGGATGACCGAAATTGAAGGGGCTGTTATATAAAGAATACGCGGTTCTGAAGTCACAGATGAAGAGCTGGCTTATATTATTGGCGTTTTTTGTGGTATATACAGGTATATTCCGGAATATTTCAATTGCGTTTATGATGATTTCTATCATGGGACTGATGAACTGCTATCATTCATTTCACTATGATAAGCAGTACCGCTGCAATGATTATATTGCCGCCATGCCGGTAAGCCGTTTCCGGATGGTACTGGCAAAATATGTGTTTGTCATGCTGCTGGATGCCGGTTTGGCTTCCGTATCCCTGATTCTGGCGGCGCTATGGGGATGGGGTGAGTCCGGTTCCTTTCTGGAATTGTCTGTTTCTGCAGCGGTAAGCGTAGGGGGGCTGCTGTTCATGCAGATTCTTTCGCTTCCCCTGATCTATGCAATCGGAGTGGAACGCGCAAGATATGTCAATATGCTGCTGTGGATACTCCCGTGGATGATTGTTTTTATGGCAGTGAAGAATGGGAGGCCGCTGCCGCTTAGTAAGGAGCTGATGATCAGCCTCATGCATGCGGCGCCGCTTTTATTTATCGTGTTTCTTGCCGTATCATTTGGGATATCGGTTTTCGTGTTCAGGAGAAAAGATATATGATTAAGGGAAAAGGGGAAGGCTGCTCACGCTCATAGAAAAGCGAAGCCCGCAGGAACACGCTCTGAACGCCTGCTTTTTAACGGGCCGTGATCCATACATTGACATTTCCTTCTGCGGCCGATATAATAAATAGGCCGTAAGGCTTTTGAAAAAGCTGCCGGGCATGACAGAGGCAGGCTTCACACGTTATGCCGCAGCCCGGCTTTACAGGGAGGACAGTTATGTTAAGGGATTATTGGAAAAAAGCTGAGGCTGCTATGAAATGGCTGATTCCATTTTTTATGGCGGTATTTCTTTTATTTGGGTGCCGTCCTGCCAACAATATGGCGCCGGGAACGACGCCGGAGAGCGCGTCCGCAGCAGTGGAAGATATCGACGCCGGTAAAAATGCGGCGGATATGGAGGAACACAGTTCAGGCGGCGATCAACAGCAGGCGCAGGAATCACAGGCCGAAACGGGGCGGCAGGACCTTCAGGAATCACAGTCTGAAACGAGGCGGCAGGATCAGGAGGAGGCCCGGGCCGAAACGCAGCGGCAGGATGTGACCGAAGCGCAGGCACAGCCGCATACGCAGGATCAGGCAGAGGCAGAGCTGCAGCCGGATTTGGCGCCGGCTGAGGCGGGGGATGGAGAGACGTCCCTGTCTGTATCGGAGGATGGCCATTATACCACAAAGGAAGAGGTGGCTCTTTACCTCCACACATACGGGCAGCTTCCGGAGAACTTTATCACGAAGAAGGAGGCGGAAGCGGCCGGATGGGTCAGCAGAGAGGGAAATCTCTGGGACGTGGCTCCGGGCATGAGTATCGGCGGAAGCCGGTTCGGAAACTATGAGGGGCTTTTGCCGGATCAGAAGGGGCGCGTGTGGTTTGAGTGTGACATTGATTTTGAGGGGACGTACCGCGGAGCAAAGAGGATTGTCTATTCAAATGACGGGCTGATCTATTATACAGAGGATCATTATAAGAGCTTTGAAAAGCTGTATTAGACGCCGGACCACGATGTCCGTAAAACCCACAGGAGGCGGCTGACTGTATGAGATTATTGAAAATTGATTTGAATGAGATGGAGACGGAGCAGGAGGTCCACGAGTTTTTGATGGAACAGCTTCATTTTCCGGAGCATTACGGGAAGAATCTGGATGCTCTTTATGATATGCTGAGTTCAGAGCTTGAGGAGAATGTCTGTGTAGAGCTGGCGCGAAACGCAGATCCGGACGGGCCCATGGGGATGTTTGGAAAACGGCTGGCAAAGGTGATGGAGGACGCGGCTCAGACGACGGAGGAAAGGGAGGGGAAGCTATATGCGGTTTTTGCAGATTTTGAACCCCTGGAAGCCCCGGCGCTCTGGTGAGCGGATGGAAATTCCGTTTGAGGTGGTCCGTTCTTCAAGGAAGACGATGGCCATGGAGGTTTCGGCAGACGGGAGACTGATATTCCGCATGCCGTACCGGATGCCGGAACAGGAGGCGATGCGGTTTGCTGCGAAGCATGAGCAATGGATCGCATCGCATTACCGTGAGGCGATGGAGCAGAAGGAGAAACGGCCGGCCTTTACAAATGAGGAGATCAATACGTATATGGAAGGCCTGCGCCCGGTGCTGTTGCATCGGGTTGCTTATTATGCAGGGAGGATGGGCGTGGATTACAAAAAGATCACGATCCGCAACCAGAAGACCCGGTGGGGAAGCTGCAGTGCGGCTGGTAATCTGAATTTTAACTGGAGGCTGGCCCTGGTTTCGGAGGAGCTGCTGGATTATGTGGTGGTGCATGAGCTGGCGCACCGGCGCGAGATGAATCACTCCGACCGCTTCTGGGCAGAGGTGGAGCGGATTCTGCCGGACTACCGGGAGAGGAGAAAAGAACTTAAGAAGTACAGGTTTTAGAGCGTGCCTGAAACATGCTTTCTGCCAGATGTGCGTTCTGCCTTGCGGGAGATGGCGGGAATGGATTTTCAGACACGTTTTAAAAACGATACACAAAAGAAAGGAAATACAGTGCGCTGACGGCTGCCGTTTGGCGGTTCAGACCGTCTGAGCGGATGCCGGAGCGGCTGTGCACAGGTGAAAGCATGGCGGAAGAGATATGGATGCTTCAGACAAAAAAGGCGGATTTCAGCCGTATTTCGGGGAAATTCGGGATCGATCCCGTGACGGCGCGGATCATACGCAACCGCGGGATTGAGGGGGACGAGGCGATCCGCCGTTATCTGGACGGGACGCCGGCGGATTTTTATGATCCGTATCTTCTAAAGGATATGGATAAGGCGGTGCGGATTTTAAAGGAAAAGGCGGCAGCCGGCTGCCGGATCCGTATTGTGGGTGATTATGATATTGACGGTGTGTGTTCGACCTATATCCTGTATCAGGCGTTCCGGCGTCTGGGGGCCCTGGTGGATTATGAGATTCCGGACCGGGTAAAGGACGGCTATGGGATCAATGAGGCCATTATCGAGCAGGCCCATAAAGACGGTGTGGATACAATCCTGACATGTGATAACGGGATCTCGGCCTTTTCCCAGATTGCGCTGGCAAAGCAGTACGGGATGACAGTGGTGGTGACGGATCATCATGAGGTTCCCATGGATGGGGATGGGGAGATTCTGCCTCCGGCCGATGCGGTAGTGAATCCCAAGCAGGCCGGCTGCGGGTATCCGTTTCCGGAAATCTGCGGCGGCGCGGTGGCTTTTAAGCTCGTGGAGGCCCTTTACCGGGAATGCGGGATTTCCCGTGAGGAGTGGGAGGCGCTTCTGGAATTTGCTGCGATCGCGACCGTGGGCGATGTGATGAAGCTGCAGGATGAGAACCGGATACTGGTAAAATACGGCTTAAAGCGGATTGCCAGGACGCGCAGCGTGGGCCTTCGGAAGCTGGTGGAAAAGAATAACCTCGACATAGAGCGGATCACGGCTTATCATATCGGGTTTGTGATCGGGCCGTGCCTGAATGCCGGAGGACGCCTTCAGACAGCCAAGCTGGCTCTGTCACTGCTGCTTTCCGAGGACGAGGAGGAGGCGGACCGCCTGGCTGTGGAGCTAAAGGAACTCAATGACACGCGCAAGGATATGACCGAGCAGGGAACGCAGGAGGCGAAGGTTCTTGTGGATGCCTTTTATGGAAAGGATTCCGTACTGGTGGTGTTCCTGCCGGAATGCCATGAATCCCTGGCGGGTATTATTGCGGGGCGTCTGCGGGAATACTATCAGAAGCCGTCCATTATTCTGACAAGGAGCGAGGGAGCGGTGAAGGGCTCCGGGCGTTCGATAGAAGGATACCACATGTTCCGGAAGCTGTCGGAGGTTAAGGATCTGCTGCTCAAGTTTGGAGGACATCCCATGGCGGCCGGCCTTTCCTTAAAGGAAGAACATATCGACGAATTCCGCAAAAGGCTGAATGCGGATTCGGGCCTTTCGGAGGAGGACTTTAAGGCAAAGGTCTGGATTGATGTGCCGATGCCTGTGGGGTATGTGACGGAGCGCCTTGTGAGGGAATTTGACCGCCTGGAGCCGTTCGGACAGGGCAATGAGAAGCCGCTTTTTGCAGAGAAGGGACTGCGCCTGCGGAGTGCGAGGGTGATCGGGCGCAACCGGAATGTGGTGCGCATGACCCTTGAGGAGGAACAGGGGCGCGCGGTGGAAGCTATTTATTTCGGGGACGGGGACGCGTTCGAGGAGGAGCGGGCCGGCCGCCGGGTGATGGATATCGTGTACTATCCGGACATTAACGAGTATAACGGCAGGAAAACCCTGCAGGCCGTGGTGCGCCGGGTGCGGTTTCACGGATAATAAAAGGGATGGAGCAGGGAAAGGAGCGCGCGGGAATGATTGAACGCGGGGATGTGATGCCTATTAATTTCCTGAAAAAGGAGCGGTTTACCGGAAGCTGTAAGGGGATGCGCTACCGCATGGAGAAGGCGGAACGTGAAGCGGGGGATCCGGAAACCGGGGACGGCGGCGGGAAGGAGACGGTTCTGAGAGTGACGTGGTGGCCGGAGCCGTATGCCTTTCACGCAACGCCGGACGATCAGAAAATATGGAAGGAGTTTCCGTTTACTGAAGATGGAATCATAAGCGGAGTGGAATGGCTGAATGAACAGTACAGAGCATGAGGCGGGATGGAGAGGGGCCTTTTCAGAGGGGCTCAAAAGCGGAATCCCCATCGGTCTGGGATATTTTCCCGTATCCTTTACCTTTGGCTTTTTAGCCGTGTCAGGGGGGCTTCCCGTGTGGGTGGCATGCCTGATTTCCCTGACAAATCTGACCAGCGCCGGGCAGTTTGCGGGCACAAATTTGATTTTGGCCGGGGCGGGATATCTTGAGGTGGCGCTGGCTACCTTTGTGATCAATCTTCGGTATATGCTGATGTCGTTTTCCCTGTCCCAGAGACTGGAGAAGACGACAGGGACGTTTCGGCGGATGGCGCTTGCCTTTGGAATCACGGATGAAACCTTTGTGGTCAGCTCGCTGAAGAAAGGAAGCCTTCGCGCTTCCTATATGCTGGGACTGATGATCATGCCCATACTGGGCTGGAACCTGGGGACGCTGCTGGGCGGTTCTGTTTCCACGCTGCTGCCGCAGGCGCTCCAACATGCGATGGGGATTGCGCTTTACGCCATGTTTATCGCGCTGATCATTCCGGCGGCGCGTCAGTCCGCTTCCGTATTATGCGTGATTCTGGCGGCGGTGGCGGTTGTGTGCCTGCTCAGATATATCCCGGCGTTTGGCTTTATTTCATCAGGTTTTCGCGTGATCGCCGCGACCATCGCGGCCGCGGCTCTGGGAGCGATTTTATTTCCAAAGGAGGGAGAATGACCATGGATCTTGAGCGGGTGCTGGTTTGTGTGGCGCTGATGGCGCTTGTTACCTATATTCCGAGAGTCCTTCCGGTGACGGTTTTCCGGAAGCAGATCAAATCCCGGTTTATCTGTTCGTTTTTAGATTACATGCCCTATGCGGTGCTGGGAGCCCTGACCTTTCCGGATGTGTTTTTTTCAACCGGGCATGTGTACTCCGCAGCGGGCGGGACGCTTGTGGCCGTGTGGCTGGGATGGAAGGGGAAGAGTCTGGTGATTGTGGCGCTGGCTGCTATTTTTACAGTATATGTTCTGGAAATGATATGACAGAGGGGGAATAAAATCATATGATTACACTTCGCGGAGCCGCAGTTTCGGCCAAAATAAAGGAAGAGGTGCAGAAAACAGTAAAAACGCTTCGGCAGACGCCAAAGCTTGCCATCGTGCGCGTGGGAGAAAATCCGGCGGACATTTCCTACGAGACAGGCGCGTTAAAGAAGATGCAGTCCTTTGGACTTGAGGCAGAGAGCTTCGTGTATCCGGGAGATATCGCACATGAGGCGTTTAAAGAGGAGTTTCTGAGAATCAACGCGGATCCGTCGATCCACGGGATTCTGCTGATGCGGCCGCTTCCGAAGCAGCTTCATCAGGAGGAGATCGAGAGCCTGATTGATCCGAAAAAGGATCTGGACGGGATATCACCTGTGAATATTGCAAAGGTATTTTGCGGGGATGAGACGGGCTTTGCCCCCTGTACGGCGGAGGCCGTGATTGCCTGCCTAAAGGCAGAAGGCATTGCGGCAGAAGGAAAACGGGCCGTGGTTGTGGGCCGGAGTATGGTTGTGGGACGGCCCCTGGCCATGCTGCTTCTTAAGGAACATGCAACGGTGACGATATGCCATACACGGACAGCCAATCTGGCAGAAACCTGCCGCGGGGCGGAGATCCTGGCTGTCTGCGCCGGACGCGCCAAAATGGTTGACAGGCGTTTTGTGAAGGAGGGGGCTGTGGTTTTAGATGTCGGGATCAATGTGGATGAGGACGGGCGTCTGTGCGGCGATGTGGATTTTGAGGATATCGCAGATACGGCGGCCTGCGCGACGCCGGTTCCGGGCGGGATCGGCGCTGTGACGACAGCCGTCCTGGCCGCCCATCTCGCCCGCGCCGCAGCGCTGCAGGAGGTATAGAACGGCGTACAGGACAGTATTTTTCAAATACGCTTAAGCGCCGGTTCTGTCCATGGATCGGCCGGCCGCCAGCCAGAGATTCTTTTTTCAGAAATAAGATATGGAATGTTAAGGGAAAAGAAAAGCATACAGGGATCCTTTCCGGTATAATGATCATATCAATCACGGTGACAGACGGTTATGCCGGGAAAAGGAGAGGATGATTATGAAACGATGGAAGACGGGAATGGCAGCGCTTGCTCTGGCTGGCGGGGCGTTTCTGCTCAGCGCGTGTGCAGGAGCTAAAACAGAGATTCCGGCTAAGATTCAGGTGGAGAGTGGAAACAGCAGGGTGATCAGCGTCACGGCCAGGGAACAGGTAAAGGTGGAACCGGATATAGCCCAGGTGATATACAGCGTGTATTCACAGGCGTCTGACGCCCAGACGTGCCAGACGCAGAATAATACGGATTTGGAGAAAGTGCTGGCCCTGTTAAAACAGGAGGGTGTAAATGACACGTCTGTGCAGACCTCGAGCTATGGGCTGAATCCCATCTATGACTGGGAGAACGGAAAGACGATCAGCGGATATGAGATGACGACGCGCGTTACCGTATCGGATATTCCGCTTGCCGGTGTGGGAGAGCTTTTATCCCAGTCCGTGGATGCGGGGATTAATTCCATTGACTCGGTTACGTATCTGTCGAGTAAGTACGACGAGGCTTATCAGGAAGCGCTGGCGGCCGCGGTGGAGTCGGCCAGGATCAAGGCCCAGGCCATGGCAGAGGCAGGCGGCTGTAAGATTGGGGCGTTAGTTAAGCTGGATGAGTATGCAGATTCCCAGGAGGCCCGCTATAATACGAGATTTTCTGCCGCAAAGGAAGAGGCAGCGATGGATATGGCGGCCGGGGCGATGGCCGTGATGCCGGGGCAGTTGGAAATCGAAGCGTTCATTACGGCTGAGTTTGCAATCGAATAAAGCACAAGAGCATTTTTCAAACACGCTTTAGAGGATGAAAGCTGAAGAGAGAATAAAACCTCCGTTTTTCGGGATACTAAGATTAAGGTTGAACGAAGAAGAAACGGAGGTTTTTTATTATGTGGGGATTCGTGATCGCTCTGATATCCGGCGCTCTGATGAGTATCCAGGGTGTTTTTAACACAGCGGTGACAAAGCAGACGAGTATATGGGTTGCGGCCGGATGGGTCCAGCTCAGCGCCCTGGCGGCATGCCTGATCATGTGGCTCTTAACAGGGAGGGAGGAGATTGGCGGCCTGTTCCAGGTAGAGCCCAGATATATGCTGGCCGGCGGCATTCTGGGGGCGCTTATCACCTATACGGTAATCCGCAGCGTGGCTTCCTTAGGGCCGGCCAAATCGGCGCTCCTGATTGTGGTTTCGCAGATCATCGTGGCCTATGCCATTGAGGTAATGGGCCTGTTCGGCATAGAGAAAACAGGCTTTGAATGGAGAAAGGCCATAGGCGCGCTGATCGCAATCGCGGGAATCATCATTTTTCGATATTAATTTTATTTTGCGCTTGTTTTTAAGCGGGTATTTAGTTAGAATAGAATACAGGCAGAACAGTATCTTCCGGACGAATACGGGAGGTACATACATATGAAACGAAGAGAGAGAAAGCATATGAAAAAGGGCGCGGTCGGCATAGTTTTGCTGGTTTGCGTCATATGTTATTCTGCAGGGGGATGCAGAGAGAAGGACAGGACGGCTGGCGATGGAGTGTTCGGCCCGGAGCGGGCGGATACGATCGATTTGGAGACAGAGGACAGCCCGCTGGATTCGGGCTTTTATGGAAATACGGGCGTTTCCGGCCGGACTCCGGCTGCAGAAACAGCCGGCGGGGCATCGGGAGAGACACAGGGATCGCGCCTGATATACGTCCACGTCTGCGGCGAGGTAAAGGAGCCGGGCGTCTACGGGCTGGAAGAGGGAAGCCGCGTATACCAGGCAGTGGAGGCCGCCGGGGGCCTGACGGACGAGGCGTCAGAGGAATGCCTGAATATGGCGCTGCCTCTGGAGGACGGCCTGCAGGTCTATGTCCCGGATCAGGAGGAGGCAAAGGAGCTGGGAGCCGGCGCAGGCACGGAAGCGGGCGCAGGCTTTCTTTCCCGCGGCCTGACTCCGGGAACAGAGGTTCAGGCTGGGCCCGGTTCTTCGGGAACCCGGCGGGTCAATATCAATACAGCGACCAGGGAGGAGCTGATGACGCTCCCGGGGATCGGCGAGTCAAGGGCCGAGGCGATACTGGCCTACCGCCGCGAGGCGGGGCCGTTTCAGACAATTGAAGATATCATGAGGGTTTCCGGCATCAAGGAAGCCGCATTTCAGAAGATAAAAGAGGACATCACAGTTTGAGGTTGAGGTGGAGACATGGTGAAGGTTTTGGTTGTGGATGATGAAAAGCTGATTGTCAAAGGACTCAGATTCAGTTTAGAGCAGGATAACATGGAAGTGGATTGCGCCTACGACGGGGAGGAGGCAATCCGGATGGCAAAGGAAAAGGAATATGATATTGTGCTTCTGGATGTGATGCTTCCCAAGCGCGACGGGCTTGAAGTCTGCCAGGCGATCCGGGAGTTTTCGGAGATGCCGATTATCATGCTGACGGCAAAGGGCGGCGATATGGACAAGATCCTGGGTCTGGAGTACGGCGCGGACGATTATATAACAAAGCCCTTCAATATTTTAGAGCTTAAAGCCAGAATCAAGGCTATCATGCGGAGGAATGCGAAGAAGGCGGGAAAAGGAGACAGAGAGAGGACAAAGGTGTTTGAGGCTGGCGGGCTGAGGCTGGATCGCGACAGCCGCCGGGTGTTTATCGCGCAGAAGGAGATCAATTTAACGGCAAAGGAGTTTGATCTCCTGGAGCTCCTGGTGTGCCATCCCAATAAGGTATACAGCAGGGAGGAGCTGCTTCGCAGCGTGTGGGGCAACCGGGCGGCGGCCGGGGGCGATGTGCGCACGGTGGATGTCCATGTGCGGCGTCTGCGGGAAAAGATTGAGCCAAGCCCCAGCGATCCGAGATACGTCCACACAAAATGGGGCGTGGGGTATTATTTCAGAGTGGTATAATGCGCACAGAGGCAGACGGAGCAATCGTCCGCTGCCTGAACTGTTATGAATGAGAAGTAAGTTCAATCAGGCGGCCGGGCGGACAAAGCTTTGCGGTCCCGCCCGGCCCGCCGGAAGAAGGCCGGATGAAGAGAGAAAAAAAGAGAGTTCATGCCCAGGGTGCAAAATGGAGGAAGCTGGATAACACGGCAAAGCTGTTTGCCGCGGTTGCGGGAGAGGATTTCAGCCAGGTGTTCCGGATTTCGGCGACGCTTAAGGAAGAGGTCTCTCCGGAGCTTTTAAAGAGGGCCCTTGACGCTACGCTGCCGGAATTTGAAAATTTCCGTGTAAAGCTCAGGCAGGGGTTTTTCTGGAATTATTTTGAGACGAATAACCGGGAGCCGGTGATTGAGCGGGAGGAGACCTATCCGTGTAAGTTTATTGATCCGCACGCCAGCGAGCGTTTTCCGTTCCGTGTCAGCTATTACGGGCGCCGCATCAATTTTGAAGTGTTCCACGGACTGACCGACGGGCTGGGCGCGCTGAATTTTATGAAATTTCTGATCGAGCGGTATCTGGAGCTTCTGACGGGAGAGAAAGGGGAAAAGGGGCGGGACAGCCGGGGGGATCGGGCAGGCGCGCGCGGAGAAAAAGGGTATGCCCCTGAGAGAAGGAAAACGGCTCCGGACGGGACGCCGCCGGAGGGGAGCGGATGTCCGGCGTCCGGCAGACAGAAGGCGGATCGCCGCGTCCGCGAACGGGCGGTGTCCGCGGACAGCTATCTGACCTATTACAGGGAGAGGCCGCGCAGGCGGTATGAGACAGAGCGGGCGCTTGCCATCACCGGAGACTGCCTTCCTCTGGACTGGCAGTCCGTGCTGCACGGCACGGTTGCGCTGGAGGATATCAGGGCGATCAGCAAAAATGCCGGGGTCAGCATCACCAAATATCTGGCTGCGGCTCTGCTGTGGTCCATAATTCAGGTTTATACCGACGGACATACGCTGAAACGGCCTGCAGCTTTGAATCTGCCCATCAATCTCAGGACCTTTTTTGAGTCTGACACCATGGCCAACTTTTTCTCGGTGGTCAATATTGCCTGGCCGGCCGGGCCTGCGCCGCGTAATTTTGAGGAAATGCTTGCCCTGGTCAGCCGGCAGATGGATGAGAAGATCGTAAAAGATAAGCTGGAAGAGACGATTTCCTATAATGTTTCAAATGAAAAGAAATGGTATGTGCGGATTATTCCGCTCTGGATTAAGCACATTGCGCTGAGCGCGATTTTCTTCAGGACCAGCCGCGCCTATACGATGACGCTGTCCAATCTGGGGCCGGTGGCCTTGCGGGGAGATCTGGCCGGTATGGTGAGCGGCTTCCAGCTCCTTCTGGGAGTGTCTGGGAGGCAGCGGATGAAGTGCGGCGTGATCGCCTGCAATGGAAAGCTGTGTATCACGTTCAACAGTGCGATGGAGGACATGGATCTCCAGGATTGTTTCTTCCGCTTTTTGAGGGAACAGGGAATCGAGGCAGAGCTGGAGAGCAACGGCGCGGCGGATCAGGAGCACGATCAGGGAAATTATCCGTCTGTCAGCCACGATCGGGGAAAACTGAAAAAGATAGTAAACCTGTTTTATCTGGCGCTTCTGACAGCCGCGGCCCTGATGGGGATTATGAATTACGCCACCTATGACAGGCTGGATCGCTGGTGGTCCCTGCTTGTGATGGGAGGGATCGCCTATGCGGCTATGACGGTGCGGTATTCGGTGATGCGCAGGGCCAATATAGCGGGGATTCTGGTGCGCCAGTCCCTGGGAGCGCAGGCGCTGCTTGTTTTAATTGACTATATGTATGGAATGAAGGGATGGTCGGTCAACTATGCGATTCCATGCCTGATCCTGTTTGACGTAATAGCGATTGTCTTTCTGATCCTGTTAAACCGCCTGAACTGGCAGAGCTATTTTATGTATCAGATTACAATTACCGTATTCAGCTTTATCCCGCTTTTCCTGTGGTGGGGCGGCCTGATCACAAAGCCGCTTTTGTCCGTGGTTGTGGTAATCCTGTCTGTGGCGGTTCTGGCAGGCACCGTGATCCTGGGGGACTGGAGCGTGAAAAAGGAGCTGAAAAGGCGTTTTTATTTTTAACGGCAGAACATGTGGCAACGGGACGATGATGACAGCAGGGAGCGAATGAATATGAGCAAAAAGAACGTCAGTAAAATCGGGATTTTAACACGGGATATGATGAGCGACGTGATGGAAACCGCTTTAAAAAAGCCTATACAGACAGGTGAATTCCGCAAGAATCCAAAGGAGCCGGCCTGGCGCTGCCCGGCTGGGTATCTCTATGAGCTGGTGGAGGCGGACGGCTTTGTCATGGAATACTTAAAGCCTGAGGCAGCCGTGACAGGCCGGGTTATCCTGCAGCTTCACGGAGGCGGCTATATCGGCCCCATGAAAAATATTTACCGGCGATTTGCAGTCAAATATTCAAAGATCAGCTATGGGGCGGATGTCCTGACCCCGGATTACCGGGTCGCTCCGGAGCATACGTTTCCTGCGGCCCTGGAGGATGCGGTGTACGCCTATAAGTGGCTTTTGGAAGAGCAGGGCTATGAGCCGGAGCATATCGTGGTGGCCGGCGATTCGGCCGGGGGCGGCCTGGCGCTGGCCCTGTGCCTGTACGCAAAGGATCACGGACTGCCATTGCCTGGCGGCATTCTTACCATGTCCGCCTGGACGGACGTCAGTCTCAGCGGCGCTTCGTATGAGACAAACTATGAGATTGATCCCCTGTTTGGAAATTCCAGGGAAAATATGCTCTACCAGTGCAGCTATATCGGCGGGGCGGATCGGAAAGACCCGTACCTGTCCCCCCTGTTTGGCGATTTCAGAGGATTCCCGCCTGTGCTGATGCAGGTCGGCAGCTATGAGGTGCTTTTGGACGATACGGTGGAGGCTGCCGCAAAGCTCAGGGAAGCAGGGGCGAAGGTGCGTCTGTCCGTTTATGACGGGATGTTTCATGTATTCCAGATGGGGCTTGATCTGCTTCCGGAGAGCCGTGAGGCATGGGACGAGGCAGAAGAATATCTGCGCCGTGTATACAATATCCGCCGTGAGCCGGAAGGGACAATTGTGAAAAAAGTAAAAACCCGGCGAAAAGAAGCGGAGGACCGCACAAGAAAAACGCTGCTGTCCTTCCTGAAGCAGGAGCTTTCCAAATGAAAATCACATTGATAACTGTGGGAAAAATTAAGGAGAAATACTTAACAGCCGCCGCCGCGGAATATGTAAAGCGTCTTAGCCGCTACTGCAGACTGGAGATCGTGGAAACGCCGGATGAGAAGACGCCGGACGGGGCGGGAGAGGCCCTGGAGGAGCAGATACGGAATAAAGAGGGCGGCCGCATTCTCGCACATGTGAAGGAGAGTGCGTACGTGGTGGCATTGGCGATTGAGGGAAATATGCTGTCGTCTGTGGAGCTGGCCAGGTTCATGGAAAGGCTGGGAGTCCGGGGGGAGAGCCATATTCAGTTTATAATCGGCGGCTCTCTGGGCCTTTCGGAGGAGGTTTTAAAGAGGGCGGATTACAGGCTCAGCTTTTCCAGAATGACGTTTCCTCATCAGTTGATGCGGGTGATTCTGCTGGAGCAGATTTACAGGAGCTACAGGATTATGAGCGGAGAACCATATCACAAGTAAAGGCGAAAAGGAACGGATGTTCTTGGAAATAAAAGAGAATAAGAGTTATATTTTAACCCCATGGGAGTGTGTGTTTCCATGGGGTTTTACTGTTCGTGACAATAAAGTTCTTACAACGTAGGTTTTATTGCAGAGTCTGTGTTTCTTCTGGCGGGATATATTCTATCAAATCAGTCAGATTACACTCTAATACATAACACAGGCGTTTCAGAATGTCAATATCCAGACGTTGTATCTTGTTATCCCTGTAATTTCTTAA
>QXXC01000049.1 GCA_009911305.1 Clostridiaceae bacterium
CATAGTTTTTTGCATTTACCTCATTCCAATTTGGAGGAATTGGCGCAAACCTGATTTTGGCCTCGCCATTTAACCGAGTAATCTCATCCATCAGAGTTTTCCCATACGCCGCATCCAGGAAAAATTTCCCCGGCTCCGTACACAGCCCGTTATTGACCAGATGCTTCCGCATCTCCCCCAGTGTCACTAACCCCATCAGCGCAGCTTTTATATTGCTCAGTATGTTACCCGTTTTCCCTTTGCTCCGGATATTTGCCAGCGCAGTCTCCACAGACGGCGCAGGGGTATCGCCTGTGTAATCCTCAAACGTGGCCGTCGTTTCCCCTGCCTCTCCCCCGTCTGCCGTCACCTTTTCTTTTTTTAGCGTCTCCAGCCAGCGTTTCATTCCGCCCAGTATCCCTTTTACGGATCCCCCGGGCTCCAGTTCCGGGTATTTTATTTCCGCTCCCGGCGTTTCAAACCCGGCTACTGCCTCCGATATGTCGCCGCCCTCGGAGTCGGTCTTTTTCCCCAGCTCCCGCTGGAAAACCTCCATGGTAACCTGGCTTAAGGGGTTGATGGTTGCCGTGATGTCCGCAGCCTCCCCGACAACGACGTGCATTTTAATCTGTACGGTCTTTGCGCGCCCGTTTTCCTCCGGCATGATGTAGTTCGGATCTTCCGATAAATCTACATACGCATACAGGATTTCCCCGCGGTCTGGATCCATTGCAAAAAGGCCAACCTCTGTCATGACAAAACCGCTTGTTATCCCCGCGTTTGTGATCTGCATCACGACAAAGGCGTCGTCCGTCTCCTGGTCATACCCGTAATCCGCGATCATCCCGTCCATTTTGTAGCTGACCAGGTGCATGAGCTGGGCGGGATCCGTCCCGTCCGGTACAATTCCCGTCCCCACCTTTACGCCTGTAAATTCCAACTGCTCCGCCCCCGACGCCAGCCTGGCGAGGAGCTGCAGCCCCCTGGTTGTAATGACTGTCCGATCTGTCATCGTTTTATCCCTCCTGACAATATTTCCTCTGTTACCAGCATATCTGCTGCGGATGCCGCCCCGATCCGCATGGCTGCGGTTCCGTCCCGGTTGATTTTTCCGCCTGCCCGGATCTCTTCTGATATCCGGGAATCCGGGATTGTCCCAGAGCTTATACGCGCCTGCGTTTCGATGTCCCTGTGTACTCTTCTGGCTTTAATCTCATACTCCACAAACTCCGTGGTAAGCGCCCCTGCATATGCTTTTATCCCCTGCTCAAATTCCTGGCGGTGCTCCAGCGTAAAGGCCGTATGGGACTGCTTTAACCGCGAAAGCATCTCTTCCAGGCTCCCGTAATCCACGCGGCTGTTGGTGCCATGCTCCCGTAGCGTGACATGGAACACATTTGGATGCGGCGGCTGATAGCCATAAATCCCCGGATCATGACAGTCCGCCACATGGATTTCCAGATCCGTCACGGCGGCAAGATAACTTTCCATCCGGTATGGAGTCATCGGCGGCCGGTAATCCCGTTTCTCGTAGATTCTCCTTCTGCGCTCCTCATATGTAAGGTTCAGGCGGATCGGGAGCCCCCACTTAATCTCGTGGTACATAAGCCCCCAGGTGGCCGTTTCAGGAAAAAACTGGTACGGCAGTTCTTCCGCCATTTCCCGCGCTTTGTCATATTCCATCCCCATTACCTGATAAATCCATTTTCCAACATAGGACTTATCATAAAATCCATCTGATACATAGCTGAGCATTTTCTTTGCGCTCTCGCTTGCCGGGAAATTCTCCAAATCAAATTTTTCCAAAGGATCACTCCCTCCCCTGGCTGAAATCAAGCGTACCGGTTTCCGGGTATTCCTCCTGTTCCAGACAAATATTTTTCATCTCCCCGTTGATAAAAAATTCCTTAAAATCCGTCACACCTGCAATATCCGCAATAATCGGGCGCACATCATTGTATCTTAAGATCCCCTGCTCTTTTGCGGATACATAGACCGTTTTCACCGCTGACGCAAAATCAGCCCGGATCTGCTCCAGGCCGGTTGTATCATCGAACAGCAGTCCGGTAATCGTAAAATCAACCGTTACCGTTGCAGCCGGCACGCATACCAGCCTGGCGCATGCAGTCGGTAAAAGCCTCCGGCTCCGGTCATCCGGCGATACAATGTAATTATATACATCCTGCACCAGCTCCCCGTTTGCCGGCTGCCCGTTCCCGTCCACCAGGGCCAGCCTGACCGTACCGGGGCCCTCGGCCGCCGGGATCACAATACAGTCACCCGCGCCCGCTTCCCGGGCCCAGCGGATAAAGTCGCTGTCATTTCCCAGGAATGTCCGCCTGCTTTCGTATTCCGCTGCGATCCGGTCATAGAAGCCATCGTTGTTCTCCCGCTCTGTGCCGCCGCGGATGGGCTCCGGGTTGTTTACTTCCCGGATATTTTTGTCCGGCTTTACCATGAGCGTCACTGTATTGGCGGCTACATTGGATCCGGTCCCGCTTTCTAACGCCGATACAGGGATCATGGCGGTTCCGTCCTCGCCTATAACCGTATCCTCTGACGCGGCAAATTCGATGGAAGGCCCGCAATCTGTCGCAGGTGTGCAGAACACAGTACCCGCCGCAATGGTTGTCCCCGTCGTGCCTGATATCTGTACGGCCCCTGACGCCCGTCCGGGTGGATGGCGTATAAGCTGTACCTGGCGGCCGTGCAGATCCAGCCATTCGTCCCATGCGTACTGGGGGAACGCCACCATGATTGCCCTTACCAGATGATAATTGATAAATTCATCCTTTTCCAGCGCCGCCGGCCTGGTAAAATCATAAGGGAAACCGCCCGGCATATCATCGATATCGTCCGGGAGGGCCCGCATCATCCGTTCATGGATTTCGTCCGCGCTGTTATGCTTAATAAAATCAGGCATAATAAATTCCGGCTGCATCTCTTTCCCCCTTATACTGTGATCAGAACCCCTTCGTCCCACTCCACCCCTGTAACCAGGAAGGAGCAGCGCATGGTATCGCCGTCCCATGAGAAATCAAATTCCCCGACTTCCTTTGTCCTGGGATTTACCATAAGCGCTTCTGTGATCGTCCTTTGTACCATGGACTCAACCGTTTTTTCATCGTCGTCGTCCATGGCCCGCTCCATCTCCGTCCCGATGGAATCCGGATAGGCAAGGCAGCGGTAACGCTCCGTCTGAGCAATCTTAAAACACCAAATGGCATACGCCTCCTTCCCGCCGCACTCCACCACGCGGTTCGCACCGTCCCTGACAAAATCGCCGGCTTCCGGATCCCATTTTGCGCTCCTCCTGTAACGGGTGTCATAGCCCGCCCGTTCTGTTTTAAATTCCGGCACTTCCACCACCGGAAACAGCTTCCCCGCCATTTTTCCACCGCCCCCTCCTTACGAATTCGTGATAATATCCACAACCACCGCCTCGCTCTGCACCCAGGCTACCAGTACCCGGTCGCCCGGCTTTATGGCCGGAGGGGCGACGGTATGGGAGTGCCCCCCGCTTATCTCAAACGACAGCCCGCCGACATGCCTGCACACCGAATACTGCCCTTTGGGAAGCGGCACAGGGAATGTGTCGGTCCGGAGGCTCCCGTCCCCCTGTATCTCCCCAAAGTCCAGTATGAGGGGAGATCTGTTTTCCGCCTTCATGCGCTGGCTTAGCACATTTGCCAGCTTATTGATTCCCGGGTTTCCGTTAAATCCTTCCATGGCGGCCTCCTGCCTTTTAATCAAACGTCCCGTCGTCCACCCACCCATACACATTGCTGGCGCTGTCCGTATGGATCAGATGCCACGGGTGCGCCCCGCCGGATCCGTCCTTTTCCGTAATCCTTGCCTGCCCGGCCCGGGCGCTGTATCCTTTTGCGCCGGGATAGCTACTGATATAATGGGTCCCGCCGTGGAAATTCACGGTATCGCCCACTTGATACTCTTTCTTTTCCTGCCCGTCTTCTCCTGGTTCCTCTTCTGCTTCCGGCTCCGGTTCCGGTTCTGCATACTCCAGATCCATGATCATGCTGCACGCGTCCGCATTATGGCGGATGCTTTTTACGTAGTAATAGCCCGATATGGAGCCGCTCATGATATAGGCCAGATCGCCTTTGCGGATAAAGGGGACATCCGGGCTCTGTACCGACATATCCCTCCGGATTTTTCCCTCGTTGTTAAGGATTTCCTGCGCCGCCGACTTTGCCGCTTCTACCGTCTCATCCGATCCCCGGCTGTAGATGCGCTGCCGGATGCCGTATTCGGTCCGGCCTTCCACCGTTGCCTCCACACTCCGCCTCCCATCGCCGTCCGCCTGTCCCACGACCTTTACGCGGGTGATAAGATCCGCTGTGCTGATGGACTGGTTAAATGACTGGGTGTTGTCCTCTTTAAATACATATACGGTTTCATTCCCGCCTTTGGGGAGCACCTGGATATATCCTTTCTCTTCCCTTACAATACACGGCTCCCCGCCTTTTTTCGCCGCGTCGTCCAGAATCTCCCGGATGATGTCTGAAAGGAACCGGTTATTATAAGCCATTTTTCCGTGCGCCACATCCGGCCCTTTATACTCCCCCTGCGGCATTTCCCAGTCGTTAAAGATTGCCTGGACGGCGGATTTTGTCCCTGTGCCGGATGGGTAAAACCTGTTTTCCTGGCTTGCCTGGAGTTTATAAAGCCCGTCGTAGCACGTACAGCGCAATTCGTTTGCCCCGTTCTTTTCCACCGCCTCCCACGTCTCCACGGTTCCCCTGGCTGCCTCCCCGTCAAGGGAGCCTCCGTCTGATGCAAAGATGCCCACCAGGCACCCCGGCCGGATCAGTCCGGACAGGTATCCTTTTGATGTCTCATCGTTCCTGGCTGTAAAGGAGGAGCGCAGGGAAAGCTCGTTTTCTCCCTCCTCCCAGCCCAGGTTCCGGACATAATCGGTGATGTTGTACTGGTTCCCGTTCCCGTCCATAACCACTACACGGTATGTAATCTTTGATAAATCAATCATCCGTTACCCTCATTTTTACGCGGGGATCGTCAATGTGGTCCCGGGATAAATCCAGTGCCCGCGGTCAGACCCCGGCTTGCCATGTTTCTTCGCCTCTGCCTCAATCGTGTCGGCGTTTGCGTCATAAATGGCCGGCCACTTTGAGCCGGAGCCAAGTTTTTCGGCTGCAATCCTCCAGAGCGTATCGCCGCTCTTTACGGTATAGCTTCCCCCGGAAGCAGTTCCCTCCCCGCCGTCCTCCCTCTCCGCTGTCTTTTTTACAAACGCCGCGATCTGGAGTTCATCGGTTGTGTAAATCCGCAGCGTCTTTTTCTGGACAAAGGTAATGGAGTATTCAATATTCCCATACGCCCCCACAGGCCGGGGCTGGAAGGAGGAGATTGTAACGTCTGCGTTAATCCATGTCTCTGTGACAATCAGGTTTAAAACGGTCCCGTTCTTTAAATAGCGGTTCAGGATTTTAACGCATTCCTCCGGCTCCTTCCACTGGTTCTTTTTTACAATCGGCTCCCGCCTTTTGGCTCTCCCGAAGAAAACGCCGTCCCAGGAAAATTCCGCCGCGTCCGTCCCTTTTGGCACTTTCACCGCCCCTTTGGACAGGATATCAAAGCTCTGGTACCGCGCCCCATATTTACCCTGAATCTTTTCCGGCAGGGCCGGGAACGTAAAACGGGAGCCGCCCCCGGCCGGGATCAGTTTGATATTCATTTCTCAGGCCCCCTTTACCGGCATGTTGGAGAAAATCTCTATAAGTGTCCTGGCAACCTGGCCGCTTACCTGATCGGATATCTCCTCCATGTGGCGCATGACTGCCTGTATGATGCTTTCTTCACTCTGTCCGTCCCCGTTCTGTATGGTAAACTCCGGGGACAGATTAACCGTTATGTGGACTTCCGGCGTTCCTGTGCCGTCTGGGGCGCCCGTTGCAGGTACAGGGACATACGGCTGTACCTGCTCCCCGCTGACATCCCCGTCCATGCTTTCGCTATAAGATGCAGGGATGTCCCCGTCCGGTGTGCTGTATAAATCAATACCGCGGGGCACAGAACCGCCCGCATAACCGCCCGCCGCGAATGCAGGAACCCCAAGCGCAGCCCCCGCCTGCTCAAATAAGTCCAGCGCCCTTGCCCGCCTGCTCGGGTTCGTGGGGATCACAAACTCCCCATATCCTTCTTCAGCCAGCCAGGAGAGCTGGGGCCCGCCGCTGACATAACCGCCGGCTGCATGGGCTGTGACGCTTAAGCTGGCGCTGCCGGAGGCCCCGTTCCCGGTTACGTTAAATGTTTTAGACGGGTTTGCTACCTGATAATCCAGCGTCACATGCACCGGCATGGTTGTGCTTACCCCTGCGCCGAAAGCGGAATCCACCGCCGCGTCTGTGTTTGATTTAAGCGTATCCACAGCGGAATGGATCTCCGACAGGTCCGCATCCAGGATCGCCGCCCCTACCCCGCTGCTCACCGCCGCCCCGGCCCCGGTATACCCGGATTCCGCGAGGGCTGCCGCAAGCCCGAGTTCCACAGCGCCGCTGATACCGGACCAGTCCAGCGTATTCATTTGCCCCGCAAGGCTTTCCGCCAGCCTGGATGGGATTGTCTCCGCTGTGGCCTGCAGAAGCTCCCCTACGGCGGTCTGCGTCTCTGCACTGAGGCTTTCCAGGCCGAACCAGGAGGAAATCTGTTCGCTTGTCCACTCCGCCGGCTCCGGGGAAATATCCAGGGCGCGCCCCATCGCCTCTGACAGTTTCTGTCCTGTCGTCCCCTCTATCTCCGGGAGGATCCCGTCCAGGGCCGTCCCGTATGCCTCTGCAATCGTATCCAGTTGGAAGGACTCCACCCGTACCTGCAAATCTTCAAGCTGGCTGTTGTACCCCTCTTCAATCTGCGTTCTCAATTCATCGTATTGGCTCTGGTCAATGGCCCCTTCGGATAGTTGCAGCTTTAAGCCTGTAAGCCCCACCTCCAGCGCCTTATCATAATCCGCTGTCATGGCCGATACGTTTGCCGCAAGCTCTTCCTGTAACTGCACAAAGGTTTCGGAGTCAAGACGAGCCCCTCCATAGCGGATTTTAAGTGCTTCAAGTTTCGCTTCGCCCTGTGCATCTGACACTTTTTGCGTAATCTCCGCAACCTGATCCTGCAGCGCGGCGATAGCTGACGCCTCATCCATCTCGTAGTCAATCCCCCCGATATGGATCGTAAGCATATCCTTTGTAGAGAGAGCCCCGTCAGAAAGGGCCTCAGATAACGCACGGTCCAGTTCAGCGCCCGCTTCGTCAATCTGCGACTGGATGCCTCCGTACATGGTATCAAGTCCCCCAGTAACGTTTTCACTGTTTTCCGCTCCTACAAGCAGGCCGACAGAAAGAGTGGCCTCGTAATGTTTATTCCGCACATAGCCCTTTGCCTCTGCAACCATGGAATCCACGGCTGCTTTATAGGCGTCCATTTCGCTTTCCGGCATCTCTGTCCCGAGAGCTGCAGTCCAGTTCAGCCGGCCCATCTCCTGAAGCGTGTTTTTCAGGGAGGAAAGGCTTGTTTCGGATGTCTCAAGGGCCGCTGAAAAAGCCTCCAGGCTTTCTTTCTGGCTGTTGAATACAATGTCAGAAGCGGCCTCTTTAATCTCTGCAAGCGAGAGCTTCATGCCGCCAAAGTGGCTTTTTAAGTTAGCGCCCACCGCCTCCTGGAACATGATCCCAAGCTGCCCTGCGCTGATCTCTGTATCATGGATGGCGTCATTCAGCGCTTTTGTCTCAAAAACTGCATCGTTAATAGAGAATCCAGTGAGTTCAAAAAATTTCTGCGCCTTCTCAGCCTCCGCCTGCATCTCGTTTGCCTTTTCCTGGTACTCCTCCTTTACCTTGTTCCCCTGTATCCATCCGGCGATGCCCCCGATCCCTGCCCCGGCCAGTGTGCCAACCCCCGGTAAAATCAGGGTGCCGATTGCGGCCCCGGCTGCCACGCCGCCCGCTTTATAAAGGCCCGAAGCTGAATAAGCGCTTTTCTCGTCCCAGTCTTCCGATTTATATGCCTTATTCATATCTGCAAAGCCGGAAAGCAGGGACAAGCCGCCGGCAAGCCCTCCTGCGCCGGCAAGCGCAGCCATCCCGCCGGACATGGTTCCCGCTGTACTGCCAAAATATAAACCAGCCATATTGCCAGGGTTCAGTGCATACCCTATATTGGCCAGCCCTCCCAGAAGCCCGCTGCCGCCCACCATAGCATTTCCGGCCGAGCCAATCAGGGAGCCTGCCAGGGATGTGCCGACCGCTACACCTGCTGATGTACCCGCTGCTGCGCCTGTACCAAATAATCCTCTTCCAATAGCCGCAGCTCCTTTTCCTATGTCAATAAACGGGAGCGCTATTTTTCCCAGCATAACTGCCGACATTACCGACGATAACCCCGGGGCCTCCCCTCCCGGGAGAAGCTTCCCGGCGCTGGAGAGCATATTTTTAAAGCCATCCCAGAGCTTCCCGGATATGGATTCAAAATCAAATCCTTCAGAAAATCCTTTTGCAAAGGAGGCCCCGATACTTGCCCCCTCATCCAGTGTTTTCCCCAGGTCGATCCCCAGGAGGGCCGTAATGCCAGTTCTAAGGCCGGCGCCGATCCCGGAGCCGATATCCTGCGCAAAGCCCGCGAACCTCGCCCTGCCTGTGCCGGCCCACCACTCGGAAAACGGCTTTTCTATGAATTCATCCCAGGCGATTTTTGTTTTTCCCAAAAAGCCTGCGTCCTGCCACTCCTGCGTGGCGGTTATTTCTTTAAACCGCCCCTGCATCCGCTCAACCTGTATGTCGATACGATCCATAAATTCGCCAATCCCCTGCTCGATCCCGGGCATCTGGGCAGTTAGCCAGTCTGCAAGGCCTCTTATATAGGGCGACAGCCTCTCGCCGGCGGACAGTTTTACCCCGTCCGCAGCGCTCTGGAGCAGCGTAAGGGAGCCCTTTAAGTTGTCCAGCATGGTTCCTGCCATCCTCGCAGAGGCCCCGTCGGCATGGCTGACCGCCTCTGCAAGTTTGTCATAGTCTTTTTCTGTGGCGTTGACGATGGCCAGCATCCCGGCCATGGCGTCTTTCCCGAATATCTGGGTGGCGGCCGCCACCTGTTCTGTTTCGGTGAGATCCCCGAGGCTTTCGCGCAGGTTGTCCAGGACACCCTTTAGCGTTTTCATCTGCCCGCCGCTTTTGGTCAGGCTGATTCCGTATTCCTTCATAGCGGCTGCCATTGTATCGGTTGGGGAAGCCATGTTGGCCAGGGCTGTTTTTAAGGACGTGCCGGCCATGGAACCTTTAACGCTGGCATTAGCCATCAGGCCGAGCGCCAGGGAGACGTCCTCCACGCTGTATTTCATCGCGCCCGCCACCGGAGCGATATATTTAAAGCTTTCACCAAGCATCCCGACGTTTGTATTTGCATTTGAGGACGCCTGGGCGAGCACGTCCGCAAAATGGCCTGAATCGGATGCTGACAGCCCGAACGCGGTTAATGCGTCGGTTACGATATCAGATGTTGTCGCAAGGCTTTCCCCCGAAGCCGCCGCCAGGCTGAGGATCCCTTCAATGCCGTCCAGCATATCGCCGGTTTTCCAGCCGGCCATGGCCATGTAGTTAAACGCCTCCGCTGACTCCTCTGCGGTGAATTTTGTGCCGGCCCCCATCTCCTTTGCCTTATCCGTAAGGCGTCCCATCTCTGAGCCCGTGGCCCCGCTGATGGCCTGCACCTGTGACATGGCGGCCTCAAAACCTTTATATGTATCGACCGTATCTTTAAGCCCGATACTGATCCCAAGGACCGCCCCCGCCTGGAAGAGGGGATTTTTTAATATGTTTAAAATCCCCCTCACAGGGGAGGAGACCAGATCCACGGCGCGCATGGTAACGCTCCAGGATTTTCCTGTAAAGCCCCGGAGCCCGTTTCCGAGGGTGGTAAGGAGCGGCGTGATTTTATCCTTTGCTTCAAGGAGGATCTCATACTTTTCCTTTGCCCACGCCGCCAGGCTTCTCTCTGTCTTTTGGGCCTGTTTGTCGAATCCAGTGACATGTTCGGACGCCCTCTTCATTTTTTGCCCTGCCTTATCTGCTTCGTCCCCGAGCTTCCCAATCTTTTTGGTCACGTTTGACAGTTCCGGCTCCGTCTCATCCACTGTCTCGATCGGTATTTCAATCCTCACTGTTTCAGCCACTCCCGTCACCTCCCTGCCCCGGCGGTTTTAAGGCTATCCTCATGGATTGCAGCATAAACGACTGCACCCACGCCGGTTTCTGGTAAAACTCATCCGGGGTGATGCCTGTTTTCTGGAAAATGTGGTGCAGGAGGCACATCTTCCCCCCGGCCCCAATCAGTTTTTTACAACTTCCTCAATGTTGGCGTATCCGCTGAGCTTGTCGATTGCTTCGATAACGGCGTCTTTCTCCCCGGCCTTCAGGACGCATTCGATTACATCAAGGCCGTTCATGATACGGTCATCTTTTGCATTCAGCGTGTCCCATACCCTCTTGTTGTCCCAAAGCTTTTTACGGTCTTCTTCTACAGTTGCCTCATAGATGAGCGAAGACAGGTATTTTACCCGGTTTGTGTCCTCCGGGAGCCTCATGCCAAACTGTTTGTTCCGTACGTATTTTGTACTTTTTTTCTTACACTTTTCGTAGTCCTCAGAGCTTAAGGGGCGGATACGGAAGGCAAAATAAAGCCGTTTGTCCCGGACAATCTCAATGCGCTGCGTTTCCTCCTCTGCAAACCTTGAGGCGTCGATAAGCCCCTGTATAAAGTCCTCTTCATTTGACAGGATGAAGTTTTTTGTATCCTCTTCACTGGTTTCGATTTCCCGGATCTCCTGCGCTGCATCCTCTTCCATTACAGGATCCCCTGACATGGTTACGCCTTTTTTGAATTCTTTTGGCATCTGTTTTTCCTCCGTTTTTCCATAAAAAAGAGGGGCGTTTTCTGTGCCGCCCCCTGTGTTTTTTGGTTGAATCTTCTTTTTAAGCTGCATCAATGCCAAGAAGGGACTGCAGCTTAGGCGGCCTGTTGACAAACAGGTTCCAATTCCGTTTGATTACATCCCCAACGGAAATATTCTGGATATCGATCTGCCCCGAAGGGATACAGTCCCGGTAAATGACGCGTTCCTCCGATCCGTTCCTGCCCAGGAGCGAGCCCTGGAAATCCCACACCGGCATGATCTGCGTTTCCAGCGCCCTCATGAGCTCAATAATAAATTCGTCGTCTTCGACCACAACCTGCGACATGGTAAGGCTTACTGAAAACGTGTTTGCTGTCTCGTGCTCCTGCGCGTCCCCTAATACGCTGTATTTCGCGTTGTTCCAGGTTACGTTTGATGTAAACTGCTCCACGGTTGCAAGCAGTACGCCGTCTTTACTGTAAAATGCCCCGTCCTTACCGGTCCTGGCGTGCCTGGAATCGCCTGCTGCCCTTACATTCCTCATGCTTTATTCCTCCTGTCTACCCCTCATTGGTGCTGAACCGGAACAGGAACGTCAGATAGATACGTTCCATCGAATCCTTGTCAATGATGTCAATATCAAACCAGGCGCTGTCCCCGTCAGACTGGTATGCGCTGCTTTCCGTTACGGAGCAGGCGACAAGTTTTCCCTCTTCTGCCATGGAATCTCCAACGCCCTGGATCTGGCTGATGACTGTCGCCCGCCCGTTTTTGTCATTGTCAACTTTCCCGACCAGATCGTCGGCCATTGTGTTGATCCGGCGGATCAGCTCATAGCGCGTTTTGACACGGCGGATCTTTTTCCAGCCGTCATCCTGGTTGTCCGCGGGAGTTATCAGCGTATTGATGGCATTGTCGATCCATACCTGCTTTGCTTTGTTATAGCTCAGCACAATACACCCTCTTTTTTCCGCTGAAATCATCTCTGTGTTTGTAAGTTTCTCCTTAAGCTCCGAAAAGCCGCTTATTACGGTATGTGTAAGGGAAGAGCCCGCGGATACGGATCCGATCATCCCGGCGATCCTCGCCGCTGTGCGGTACCCGTCAATCTCCGTGCCCTGCTCATCCACATGGGCGTTGAGCACGTAGTTCATTTTTTCGTCGTTAAACGCAGCCGCATGCTGCATCCTGGTTTCCAGGGGGACCGTATGCGCTTCCGCCACCACCGCCTGCGCGAGCGAGCCCGCGTCAAAAATGCGGTTTAAAAACGACTGGAGCAGGAGATGGATTTCCGTGTCCTCCGTATCCAGGCAGACCGTATTAAATTCATATGGCTCGATCTGGGCAAAGGCGTTGGAGTAATCGCCGGCCGTTGTCTGCGGGTTGCTCCCCTTTGTAAATGCGCTTTGTAAAACCGTCCCCAGGAGGGCGCCCTCTTTTCCCTCCAATACCTCCGCTTTAAAATTCCTTGAAGATGCCAGGGCCTCGGCCAGGGCGTTTGCCTCGCCTGCGCCGGACGGGAAATCAACCTTCTCAAATTCCGTCGTCCCGGCGTAAAAGATGCATTCCTTTACCGCGGAATCCGAAAGCTTTTCGCGTACCGTAATGGAAAACTCCTTATCCCCCGGCCATCTTGCCGTGACGCGCAGCGCGTCTTCCCCGTTGGTATCCGCTAAGCAGGCCGTCCCCTGCGCGCCGCCGTTTCCCACACGGCAGGCAATGATCGTCTTTGCGCCCCCGGCGACCGCCTCCCGGACTGCATCCGTCGTAAGGCCGTTCCCGAACGTCTTTTCGTAGCCATCCGCGGCATTCAGTTCCACCGCGGTATTGAGCGGCCCGAAGTCGGCCTTAAAGATTACGGCCGTAACCCCGTTCATAATCCCGGAAGCGGCGTTATTGCCTTTTTTGTCGATCCGGAAATAGGAACCCGGGCGTGTTTTGGCTTCGCCTGATATAAATGTACCAGCCACTTTTGAGTCTCCTTTCTGAAAAAATGTGTATAAAAAGGACGCCCCTGTTTACAAGGACGTCCTGATTATTGGTGTGTTGTGTAAATTGCGCCGGGATCCGTCATATCTGTCATGCCGGATCCCGGTAAGTTACGGTATAAGTTTTCCTGTTCCCCCTGCAATCTTTACAGAGGATTTTTGTAGGGTAACTGTTTTCATCCAGCGCTTAAATTTCCTGGCTGATGGCAACTTACTGCTCATAATCAGACAGTACAGCCCTGATTCATTTATTACCGTAACTTCTCTTCTCTAGCCTGCGTACTCAATTTGGGTACTCAGCTTATCCTCCTCTTTCAAAAATGTTCTTGAAAGAAATCCCCATCTATGATAAAATATTGTACAGAAGGAGACTTCCACGACAGGGTAACCAACGATCCGGGCAGGGTGTGGTTACTCTTTTTTTATCCATATATCACACATTCCCGCCCTGCCCTGTGGAATATAAAAGGACGCTGCATCCCGCAACGCCCATCCGGCAGCCATGGGGAGGCCGGGAGCATACCCCGGCAGGACTTCTCCCCTCTGTTCAATCCATTTCACTTTGCCTCCTCTTTTCGTTTTTCTTATTGGACCGCCCGTTTCAGGAATTTTTCCACAATCTTTTTCGCCTCACAGACCGTACATTTTTCCTTGCCCGCTGCCCTTAATGCCGCCACGACACACTCCGGCCTTGTCTGGAAAATCTCTTTTGCCCCCGCTGCAAGCTCGCCTGCGGAGTAGATCGGATCCTGCGCCACTTTTCTCCCGCTTCCGGATGCCGGCTCTTTTACCTCCGTCACAGGCCCACCCACGGCACAGACTGGATCCTGTGAGGCTTTCCTCCCGTTTTTGGATGCGGGCTCCTTCGCAGCCTCTTCTTTTACTGCCTGCGCTTTATTTTCATCTGCCCGCGCAGCTCTGGCTTCTTTTAATGCTTCCTTTGCCATGTGATACCTCCTTACATGTTCCTGGCATGGACGGACTGCAACGCGTGGGGCTTTGCCCGGTACCTCAAAATCCCGTAATGGCCGGTTACAAATATCTGGCCGTCTTTCAGATAGTCGGATTTATAATTCGCCTGCAGCCGTTTAATAAACATAGGCGAGTGATCCAGCATGGTAATCTCCCCGTCCAGCGACATCCGGTTTGCAATCGCCGCCGCAATCTTTACCCTTGTCCCCGTCTCCGGGCATAAAATATGGACGGCGATCCTCCCGTCCATCCATGCTACCGTATTCGTTTCCCGCGATTTATCAGTATATTCCAGCCTGCAGTAAACCACCGGTTTCTCTGCCGTCGCCTCTGTGATCTCCTCCATCCGGTCATACCCCATAATCAGGCATTCCGGAAATAACTCCTTGATATATTTACTGGCTGCCATAACGGGATCCGGATCGGTTGTTTCCTGCGGGGGGTATTCCAGGATGTCAAACCGTATCTCGCTGCCAACCGTCATGCCCCCGTTTTTCTCCTCCTGGGTAAATGCGTCTGTCCTTGCCCAGGCAAAGCAGTATGGCGATCCGCCTTCCGGCTTTAATATCACGTCCCGCAGGCATTCCCGCACCTGCGGCACAATGTCCTCCGGCGTGATGTCCGCTGTATTCCGGCATAACAGATCCACCGATAACGCGCCGGCGCTGTGCCGTTCCGTGTTTGCCTGGAGATCGAAGCTGTAAACCAGCATGGGGTATTGCGTATTCCCCGCCCATCCTTCCTCCTGGCTTTCGTCCGGTGGGGACGTGCTGAACACAGCCGGGGCCCCGTTATAGGATGCCAGATGCTTTATAAGTGCTTCTGAGCCTGCAAGCCTTTTATAAATCAGCTCCTCCAGCGTCACCCCCGCCGCCCCCTTCCGTTTCCTGCTGCCCGCCGTCCGGCTTTATGTTATAATCCCGTATTTCCGCCATATCGGAAGACCACCGGATCTCCCACTGGCCTTCCGCCGCCTCGGACACAGGGATTATAAAATGGTTTGTAACATTGCCTATACCAGGGTAATACTGCACGATCAACTGCCCCTCTGTGGCTGACGTCACAAACCCTGCCTTTCCCCTGTCCCAGGTGGAATGCCGGCCCCAGAGCAGATCCCCGCGCCGGATCTGCGCCAGGTCAAAGGCTGCCGCCGGCTTTTCTGTCACTAACGGCATATCCGTCCCCCCTCCCTATGTATACGGCCCGCTGAAAATCTTTTTAATTTCCGGCGCAGCCTTTTCCTTAATCCGTTCCACAAAGGGCCTTGCCGCCATTTTCGATGTCCCATGCTCCAGCAAAATGGCATACGGTTCCCCGCTTTCCAGCGCTGCGGTGAGGGACGCCCCGCCTCCGGAGGTTGTCCCGCCTTTTACATCACCGTTCCAGTGCAGGCGTAGGTTCCCAGTGCGCCGGGCGGGCGGTTCCCCGGGAGCTGAGGCGGTATAGGTTGCCTTTTTTGTATAAGGTTTCCTGTAAACCCGGCCGCTCCTCTGGCCTTTCAATACTTCCTGCTCCGCATTCCTAAGTGCGTTTACCGCCCGGACGCCCCTGGCAATGACTTTCCGGTTAATGTCCGCCACCTGGCCTTTTACAGTGGCCCGGACAGCCCTGCCGATCCCCTTTCCACTCCCTTCTGCCCATAACCTCACTTCAAATCCTTCCTTTCCTCAGCGTAGTATACTGTCGATATGCCGAGCGAACTGATATCATCAACATCGATAATATAAAACACGCGTTCCCCAAGCGTCAGTTTATCCCCCCGCTTTGCTTCCGGGCTCCCTGCCTGCACGATCGTGTGGGTAACGATATGATCTTTTTGGTTGTGGTTTTCCCTGTCTTCGTCGGAAGCTGCTGCCAGGCAGCCTTTCAGCATCCGCGTCCCGTCGCCGGAATGGACGTTCGCCACTCTTCCCGTGTTTGTCACAACCTGCTTATTTTCTTCAATGGCGAAATCTTTAAAAAGGTTCCCGGGCCTCACATACATCATCCTTGTATTCCTCATCCGCGCCCCGCCCTTCCGTTCTGCTGCATCCCCGTATAAAAATAGGGCGGCTTACCCTGGACGCCCCTGCCGGCCCGCGGGACACGGCAGGACTGTGCGGATACCTGTTTTTTCAACGCCTCATAGTCTGCCCGCCACAGCTTCGCCCGCTCCTGCATATACAGCCAGAGTTTGTCTGTCTTTGTATCAACCTCATAGGCAAAGCGCCTGCACAGGCTTTCCAGGAGCATCAGCTTTGCCCTGTCCCATGAGCCCGGGTGCGTGTCAATGGCCGCCTGTATTTCCTCGTCCGTGAGCGCCGTGGTATCAGAAAGCCCTTCCACCATGGTATCCCCCAATTCAAACCTCATGCGGTCTTTGCCGGGCTCCCGGATCTTTGCGGGCTCATAGGTGTATGCCCTGTTTGCCATCAGGTAGCGGATCCCCCTTCCGATGTGCCGGCGTCTGCTGTTTCCCCGGCTTCGGGATCCTCCTCCCGGGCGGGAAACAGCCTTTCCGCGCGTTCCCTGGCCGCGTTTTTAATTGTTTTGCGGCTGTCCGCCACATGGAGAAGGATCAGTATATTTTCGTCTGTAACCTCAGCGATCATCCGCACCCCTTCATCCGCGTTAGCCTGCATGATGGCAAATACCTGCCGGATTTCCTCCGGGGCGGCGTGTACTACCCCTGCCGGATCCTCTCTTATCATGATGCCCACACAGGGCTCTGCCAGGGTAATTTCCCCGCCGGCAAAGGCATCTGTCATGGCCAGCCCCGTCACAGCCTCAGCAACCATCCCGTCCACCTGCCCGCGTGTAAAGGTTCCGGCCGGCCCCTCCCTGTCCTTCAAAACGGAGAGGACTCCCAGCTTCTCCTGGGATGCCGGATCCAGGACCAGATCCCGCGGCACTTCATCGCCAATATAAAATTTTCTTCCACCAAAGCAGCAGGGTCTTTTCGCAACCAGCTTCACAGTGTCATCCCCCCTCTTTTACACGGCATCCCTGAAATACATCCCCAGGTCATCCGCCGTCTTTTTCATATCCGTGGCCATGAGGCCCTCAATAAACTCGGAATGTGTCCCGGGTTCCCCGTCATAATTTAACACCGGCATAAGGTTCCCGTTGCCGAGCATATCCCACGTAAATATATAGCCGGCCGAAGGCTCATCAATGGAGGGTGTATCTGTAGCGTATGCAAGCAGAAACCCGTCCGGATCGCCGATATAGCCCATGTCCGCTTTCTGCCCCGGCTTTGCCCTGTTCATGATGGAGCGCTGAACCGTAAGCTTCTCTACTTCAAACAACTGGGCCAGGACGTTTTCTGTAACCCTCGCAGGGTTTACTGTGGATCCTCCGTACTTAACCCGCTCCAGCACAGCGGGATGCCTTTTTAAGGAATTATAGACATTTACACCGAGCGCCATCCGGTTCGGCCTGCGGCCCGTGCTCTGCTCCATAACCGTTTTCCTGTCATCCACAAGGGCCACCGGATCCGAGTTCCCGTTGGAGAATTTAATAAACTGACCGTTGGCCGGCGTGGTTGAATCTACTCCTGTTTCCTCCTGCCCCCATACGCCCGGCTTAAAAAAGGCCCGGGCAAACAGCACATCCTGATGGATATTCGCCTGCCCTGCCATGGTCCTTGTACGCTGCATCCTCGGATCGGCAGCCCCCGGCCCCTGCCTGCGCGTTAAGTCCGTCTGCCGGATCCGGTCGATGCCCATGATCATCTGGTCCACCACACACGCATAGCTTTCCGTGTGCTCAGACAGCACAGCCGGATCCACCTTCCCGTACGCCGGTTTTTTCTGCCAGTTGTCGCGCAGAAGATCCTCTTTGTCAAAAATATAGTAGTTATCAGAGGATAACGTTACTGGGCAGACCGGGAAGATCGTCTTTGCGAAGGCTTTGTCATCACTCTGGTAATAGGCCAGCGCCATATTTGATAACGCCGTATGCGGCCTGAAGACGCCTTTGGCAATGTCTGCCTGGATGCCTGCTGCTGTTCTCTTAGCCATTTTATGTCCCTCCTGTTAATTTTTCTGGTATTTCATGATCTGGATCCGGCAATACTCATCCTTCTGCGCCGCATCCAGGGCCAGCCCGATCACATAGTCGCCGGCCGCCGCCGCTGCTGCGAGCCCGGCCTCGCCTGCCGTTACCTCGGCGCCCTTTGCAATCTCCCCTCCGGAGAGGATATAGCCGATGTCCTTAACCTGGATGTCCACATCTTCGCCTTTAAGGACTTTTCCGGAATGGGTGCCGGATATATCATTCCAGCCGGCCTCAACCAGCGCAACGCCCACAATGGGCTTTGTACCGCCGGATGCGGGAACCACATTGCCGTCCTCATCATAGGCCATGGCACGGTTCCGGCAGTCCTCAATATCGGCCCCGGCTTTCTCCGCGATGGTTGCGCCCTGGTTTATCTGTACCCCGTTAAAATTTCGGTTCGCCATGATGGTTTATCCCTCCTTCTTCTTAAAATCCTGCCTCGCTGTCATACTCCCCAAGGATATCCGGGTTATTTTCCCATGCTTTCGCTATGGCCGCGTTATAGCTTAACGCCGGATCCTTTTCCATGTACCCTTTTGCAATCCCTTCTATCTTTGCTTCTGCGCTGCCCGTCCCGGATCCTCCATGGCCGGATTTGCCAATTTCGGAAAAGATCCCAGATTTTTCCACCATCGTGACGGTCTGATCCAGCATGGCGAGCATGTCATTATAAGCGGTTCCTCCTGCTGCCTTGAGGCTTTTCAGCAACGGGACAAGCTCCTCCTCCTTTTTCCCGATGACCGCATATTTCTTCGCAACTTCGGAAAGTTCCCTGTCCTCGGCCGCCTCCCGGAATTTCTTCAATCCTTCGAGTTCCGCCCTTACTGCGGGATGCAGGCCCTTATAGATGTCATCTGCCGCCGTTCCTGCTTCCGGCTGTACGGGCTGTGCTGCGGGCTGCTGTAAGGATCCTGCCGCGGGCTGTGCGGCCGATTTTGTGACGCCTCCTGCCGCTGCGGGATCCCCCTGGCCGGTTCCCTGTGTTTCTGCGCCGGAAGCGGGAGCGGCCCCTTCCTCTACGCCGCATCGCTTCTCGATATCATCGTAAAAGGCCCGCTCTGCGGGTGTCATCTTACTCTTGTCGATTTTCATTCCCATGCTCTGTTCTCCTTCCTCTTTTTTACCTTCATCCACAACCGCGCTTTCCCCGGCCAGCCGCGCCTCTGCTTTCATGATTTCCCCGGCCAGCCGTCCCGCGGCTGCTTTCATGATTTCCAGTTCCTCCCCTGACACATCGCGGCGCTTGCTTACGATATTGGAGGATTTCCTGCCTGCCCACTGCTTTACCGATACCTGCATTACGGTCTGGAATTCCTGGAGGCTTTCCAGCATTGCCGCCTCCGCGCCCGCGCTGTCCAAATCTTCGTCATAAAGGATCGAACAGAGGGATGACTGCAGGGCGTAGCACATATCCCATATTTCATCTGCGATTTTCCGGTTGTTGACCTGGTTTATTTTTTCGCTGAAGCTTACAGAATCGCCTTTTTGGATCTCCTCCACCGCGCCGTCGATCTCCTCCTGCCCCATGCCGGCGGCCTTTGCGATGAAGGCAACCAGGCGTTTGAGGATGCCGCTATCCTTTTCGCATCCGGGTTCCTCTGCGGAGACTACTGCCGGCGCATCCCTGCCCCTGCTTTTAAACAGCCCGATGTGTGCATCCGGGTTTGCCCCTGCGTCCACAAAATCCACCTTGTGGACTTTGAGATTTTTAAGTTTTGTCGCCATATTTCGGTTCCTTTCCTTATAAGCTACAAAGTAAAAGACATACTTTACAGATGCCTTTGAAATGTCAAAAATTTTCAAACCATACTCCGATTGGCCTCAGAATCAATAACCCTTTTCAGAAGCCTGCCCTGGTTTTCAGGGGCGGTACTTTCTTTTTCCTCATCCGCTTCCACCCGCTCCGCCTCCCCCTCAATGGAGAACATGGGATACGTGCCATCTTTGACCTTTTCCCATACCTCCTTATCCAGCACTTTAAAGCCGATCCACCAGCCGACCGGGAGCGTGCCCGCGGGGATGCCCATGGCCTCCATTTTCTCTTCCGTGAATACGGCGCTTTCTATTAAAACGGCCACGCCGCCGCGCTCATGCATCTCCCCGCCTTCGCCGTACAGCCTGACATATTCATATGCCGCCGCCTCCAGTTCTGCCGGCTCGATGATATCCCCCTGCCAGTCCTCGATCACTTCCCCGCCCACACGCATGGAAACGCTCGCCCATCCGAAGGCCAGCATCTTTTCATCGTCGGATTTCATGATTTTAAACCGGCTTTTCAGGAGGCTGTCCGCAGGGGCTTCCGTCGCTTCCGCCTGTTTCCCCGGAGCATCCGGTAATCTTTTCTCAACCAGATCCAGAAACTTTCTCATGTCTTTCACTACCTTCCTGCCGCCGGCGGCACCTCTATGTATTCCACACCACACCCGCAATTGGGATGCGCCGGGGGTAACAGGCGGTATCCCTCAAACAGGAGCCTCCCGCCGAAATCAAAATTGTCATCCATCCCCACTTCCGTCCCGTCCAGGGATGCGCACACATCGCACACGGCGTCGTCCCCGGAAGTACACCACCGTTTCTTAAGCTCCCCCAGGTATCCTGCCGCCTGCGCCTGCCTTATCCCTTCATCCGCGCCCCGGTTGTATGCAAAAGCAGTCTCTGTCCGGGCAATTACCATGGCCCGCTGCCGGTGCTTCCTCTCCGCATACTTCTGCGCGGCGTCCAGCGCCTTTTTCCGGATGCTCTCCGGTTTCATGCGCGGGTGATCCTGTTTCAGTTTCGCCGCTACGCTGTCGTAAAGCCGGGCCGTTGCCTTTGCGTCCTTTACGGTCAGGCCGACGCAGGGGCGGATCAGGCGGGACAGCTCATCCACTGTATGGCTGTCCCTCATCTTCTTCGCCACAAGGGCGGCAACCGCGTCTTTCTGCTGCTGCGTGACATGCGTGACAAACTCTGCGCCGCGTTTGCTGATCCAGTCCATCATTCCCGGCGTCTGCAGGTTAAACTCAAAACCGAGGCCGTCCAGGACCGGCTGCCCCGACGGGCCTGCTGCCGCTGCGCCTGACCATACCTTATACAGCATACCGGATACCAGCACCGAATAATCCTGCATCCACAGGCGGATCGTTTCCCGGTCTATTTCCCCGTCCTTTACCGCCTGCCGGAGCTCCTGGTAAGTAATTGCGTCCTGCTGGTCCTTCCAGAACCCGCAGAGGATTTCAACAGGCTCATCGCAGTTATGTTCCAGGTATTCCTCAAGCCGGCGCAGCACTTCCCGGCTGCCCTCCGGCTTTGCCTTTTTCACCCTGGACGGGGCTATGATCCGGAATGCCATGCGCCGCTCCCCCTTCCCAGCCGCCGTTTAGCCGCCTCTACCGTTTCCTCCGGTATTTCACCGCCCCCGGCGTCCGGAGGGGCCTCCCCGCCCGTTTCGGGCTCCGGAGGCTGGCTCTGCTCCTGCTGCCGCTTCCGTTCTGGGCCCATTGTGTCATAGGTCCTTCCCGGCAGATGGCCAGCCTGGCGGATGTAATCCTCCAGCCCGTCATCCGGTACCAGTACGCCAATGCCCACCATGTCTTTTATAAATGCCGAAACCTTTGTGATATCCACATCTTCAATGTCCCCGTGCGTCATCACCGGATACTCTGTTATGCCCGCAAAATGCTGCCTGTTAAGGTCTATCAGGGCCGGGATTCCCTGGCTGTTGAATGTCTCACATATGATGTCAAGAAAAGCCCCGATAGCGACAGCGAATAACTGCGTTTTATCGGAGCTTAGCGCCCAGCTTCCCGTTTTGTCATGGCCCAGGAATATAAAATCCGCCAGGACCGTCATTGCGATCCTGGTATCATAACGGTTAATCACCGCATTGGTGTCAAACTGCCGCGCCCCGCCGGAGGTTAAAAGCTCCAGCTTATAGTTGTCCGGGAGGACAATCCCCTCCATCTCATCCCGGCGGATGTTCCTGACAATATCTTCCAGACGCGAAAGCTTCTCGGGATTATCCGGTATGTCCTGGTTCCATATGTCCGATGTTTCGGGCGCATACAGGACGGGGAGCCCGGCCAGGTCCCGCTCAATGCCGATCCCCTCAATCTCCTGGATCCGCCGCTTAAAATACCATGGCCTGTAGGCGTTCCTTAAGATGCTCCTGCCCTCCGGGCTGTCCCTGCGGCTTTCCGTCCGGAACAGGAGCGCTTTTTCTACGGGGATCGTGTATATCCCGAAATCCGGGGGCGGCATCTGTGTCATGGCGAGGAGGTTGTCCTCCTGGTCATACTCCCAGCGGTACAGGGTTTCCTGCGCCCTTACCGGCAGCTTTTTCCAGCCGACCAGGCCGTCACTGTATTTACTCCTGCTGCGTCGGTCGCCTGTGTTTCCCATACGGCGCTTATAAACGATTTCGTGGAAGCTCCAGCCGTAAGTGAGGAAGGACAGGATTTCGGATATGGTATCAATCCATGTGTCCTGCATATCATCCATGCAGCCCCTTACAAACTCCGCTGCCTCCCTGTCCGCTGCCGAAGCGCCGCCCGGTTCCACGTTCCAGGCGCATTGCCGGACCAGCATTTTGACAGCAAAGAGGATCGCGCCCACCACATCGTCATTGTCGGACATTTCCCGGTATACCTCTATCCCGCGCCGCCCACGGAGCTCCGGGAGGAATTCCTCGTACAGCGTCCCTCCGTAGCGGCGCTGGCCTGTGCGGCCGATTTCCCTGTTTTTTGCCATAGGTTTACCACTCCACAATCTCCCAGTCATCCGCAAACAAATCCCTCATTGACGGGATCCAGGGGATATTCCCCAGCCTGTCTGACATGTACAGGTAAGGCGCTGTCATCCCCGCGCCTGTGTACGGGCCGTTAAACAAAGGGTTCTGGCAACGCACATCCCCGTTTTTCCAGTGGGGGCGCCTCATCCCTGTCCCGTCCCCCTTTTTTACCTGTCCGAGTGCTTTCTCAAAAGTCATATGTTTATTTTCCTCCGTCCCGATACCGCTGTCCGCCTGTCCTGGACATACGGGTTTTATTCCCTGATGGCTGCCATTGCCTCATCTATCCTTGTTTTTGCAGTATCAAATATCTGTTTACTGAGTTCTATCCCCGTAAAGTTCCGGTCTGTATTTATACAGGCAACCCCAGTGCTCCCGCTTCCCATGAACAAATCACAGACATAACCGTCTGCCGGAGAAATTGCAATCAGTTTTTCCAACAGGCTAACGGGTTTCTCTGTCTGATGATGTTTTATTCTGGAGGGGACGCTTTTTTCGCTGTAAAACCCCTGGAGTGCTGCAGCCCCGGGTTTCCAGTCCACCGGTTTCTGCCCGTTGGTGCCCCAGACGATAAATTCACAGTCCTGCCGGAAACGTCCGGGGATATTTCGGGCGTTGCCCTTATTCCATACGACGATCCCACGGTAAATCCAGCCTGCTGCCTGAAGGGCGTCCGTCATGGCCGCGAGGTTACGCCAGTCAACGAATACTGCGATAACCGCCCCGTCTTTGCTTTTCTGCCTTGCTTTAGCCAGGACCATACGCATAAATTCCGTAAAAGAACGCTGATCCATGTTATCGCCGCTGAAATCCGGGAATCTTGATGCCCCGTTATAAGTTGTATCCGTGTATTTACTGGCTGTACTTTTCTGCCTGTCCCCGGCATACAGCCCGCCTGATGAATATGGGGGATCGGTCAGGACCATATCAAACAGCCCATCTTCCATATGTTCCATTAATTCAAGGCAATCCCCCTGAAAAAGTGTTATCTGCAAATCTTTCCTCTTCCGTCCATTCATTTATCTGGTTTCACCTCCAGTAACTGCTCCTGCCTAACCGGTTTTCGGATGGCGGCGCTGAATACGTAGCGCCATTCTCAATCTCATTAAAGCCGGAGCTTCCCGCATCAACCATGTCTTTAAATTTTCCCTCCGGGAATGATTCGAGCTGGTTGAAATACATCTCATTCCACTCTGCGGTCAGGACATCCACATTCCCGGCCTGCCACTGTGCCGCGAACGGCTCGGCCCGGGACTCCTTGCTCCCGCTCTCCGGTATCACCTTTACGAGGAAGCCGGAAAGCATCCTGGTATAACTCTGCGCCTGTTCTTTCCCCGCCTGCCCCGGATCCTGCGGGAGCCGCTGTATCACGCGGCCGTATGCCGCCCTGTCTGTTTGGGCGGTCATGAGGATGAGCTTACGCACCTCTGAGGCCGTAAGACGCTTATTAATTACATCAGCCACTATGTAGCGGCCGTTCCTCCGCTTCCCGATGAGGACGCCCGCCGTATAAGCCGGATCGCCGTTTTCGTCTTCCCCTGTGGCTGCGAGATCCCACCCCCGGGCCCAGAGGATGACATCCCCGGGTAACGCCGTAAGCATCTCCCCGACCTGTATGCGCTTAAAGTACATGCCTGCCGCCGGTTTAATCTTCCAGTTCCCGTTGAGGAGCCGTTCCCGCTCAACCAGCGGAAGGGATTTTAAGTTTGCAAGGTAGGAAGGATCATTTGCCAGGAGGATCTTATTGTCGTTGATGGTAGAGGCGATAAACGTCACGCTCTTTATTTCCGTGCGGTCTATTCCCTGCGAAACAAGATCTTCCGGGGTATCAGCCCAGACGATTTCCTCGTTTTTGCGGGCCATGTAGCGGATCTTCCCGCTCCGTTCCGGTATGGGGTATCCGGTCTGTGGATCAATCCACCATCCGATAAACTCAGCTACCCAACTGTCCGAATCCGGATTACAGGTGGCCCGGATGTAAGGCTTTATCCCGCACGCGGAGCGGTTACGTGACATCATGTAGAAAAACTGGTGCTTTGTAAAATGTGTCAGCTCATCGTAGCCAATCAGCGCGATCTGGCTGCCCTGCCACCCGTTTAAGTCCTTATCGCCGTCAATATGCGCAAAATTCACCTTTGCCCCAGAACGGAAGCGCCAGAAGCGGCGCGGCGATGTCCTGGGGACAGCCAGGCCCCCGTATATCTCCGTGCTGGTATCCCACAGGCCGCCCTCCTGCGTGATCTGGATGGACTGCCGCCGGAATATGACCGCGCCAAATTTCGGGTTGCCTGTATGCCTTGCCGCCTCCAGGAGGAGCGCATATGACTTCCCTCCGCCCGCAGCGCCGCCGTATATGGCGATGTCCGCGGGCGTTGCGAGGAACGCCTCCTGCGGGCCTTTCTGTGGTTTTAACACTTTAATCATGGCGTATCACGTCCGTTGTCAGGGAGATAGAGACATACCCCGTTTCCATCCCCGCCGTCGTCCATCCCGGCTTCCTTCTCTGCCCTCTGCGCATTCCTCATTTCGATTTCGAGGCGGGCGTCGTCATAGCCGAAGCGATGGAGGGAATCAATCATCTTCTGTTTGCGGGCCTGCACACGGGTAAGGGCCTCCTCTACGGCCTGGATCTCCCCTAACTTACCACGGTACTCTTTTAAGTCCTTGTCAAAGTCCGTCTGGCGCTTTACAAGCGTCATGCCGTCTTCCAGAGAGCTGCCTCCCTGATCCCCACCCGAATTCCGTATCGCTTCAATCCGTCTCATCATCCGCCGCTCCCGGACTGTTATAAGCTGTATTTCCTGCAAAAGGAGCTGCCTCTTATCCTCCGGGACAGCTTCGGCCAGCCTCTTTTCATCTTCATCCAGGCAATCAAAAAGGAGAGCTTCAAACTCTCCTGTAGTGACTGCATTCTTATTCCCCTGCGGGGCCGCCCCGCCCTTATTGCCGGCCGCGTTCTTATTCCCCGGCTGGCCGCCTTTATGATTAGTAACGTTACCATTCCTTTTTGGTAACGTTACTTTATCCCATTTATCCTGGTTTTTCCATTTCCTGACCTGCGTCTCTGACACCTGCAGCTCGGCAGCGATGTCCTTTAACTGCTTCTTTTTATTACTCTCCAGCCAAAGCTGAAAAGCCTTATCCCTGTTCGGGCTCCTCGGCCTTGCCAAGCATCACCACCTCTCAATCGTTCGTGTTTGTTTTTGGAAAAAGCGCCATGGAGGGCGCTATGACTTGTTATGCTTTATTTTTTTACCCATTCTCCGCTACTTTGTCTAAAGTATAAAAGATCACTGTTTTCAGGTAATCCCCCACTGACCATTACTTTCTGCCACTCCTCGTCTGAAAGTTTGGGGATGTTTAAATCACTTATACTATACAATTTAGAAATATCTATATCAACATTGAGTCTGCAATATTTTTTTCGTAAACTATCTATTTTTTCGTCTGAAAGTCCCGGTGATAAATATATTTTATTTACTAATTTTTGGATGTCACAAGGAATTTCCACATAATCTTCAGAAATTTTATTGCCCATATCCAAAATAATACGAATTTCTTCTTCATATTCATAATTATTTCTTTTTACATATCCCATATACATATATGAAGGGTACGTCTCTGCATTTTCATTTACGATTAATCTTTTTGCATTTTCACCTGAGAAATCCAAATATAAAACTGGCCCAACAAAACCCCCCGACACATGCTCCAAATTTAATGAATCAATTATTCCTTCAACCGTAGTTTCTATACAAACCCCGGCCTTTTCACAGGTATCATGTTGCCCTGCTTTTTCAGGGGGATCGTGTTCTGCTTCTCTATAGGCATAGTATTGCCACATCGCCTCTTTGTCAAATTGTTTACAAAAACACATCCCTGCACAGGAAATCAGCAATGGTAAATTATTAGTGTTAGCTATAAATTCAATGTACCTGTCTTTATCGGCCTGGATTTTTTTTATATATTTCGCTGGAAGTTCCCAAGGATCTTTCCAGCTTGTCACTTTCGCAAATCTTAATGTTTTAGTACGAATTACTTCATCAAAATGAGCTTCTTTAAAGATATGATAAATTTTATCTGTACGTTTTAGTTTTTCATGTAAACTTATAATATTCTGAGTTGTTATTATGCCATATCCCATATTATTATCCTCCTCTCTCTTATCCTAACACAAAATATATTAAAAAGAAACAAAAGGAGGGGCCAGACGCCCTGGATTTCATGCGTCTGGCACTATGAAAAAAAATCCCTGCACCGCCAGCCGAACGCCTTTGGCTTCGACTATATTATAAAACGGCATTTCCGGCAAAACCGGCCAATTTTATTTTATTCCGCACTTTTCCATATATTTATCTCTTATGTGCCGCCGCGGGTAGTCCGGATTTCCTCTATACCCCATCCGCTTTGCCACCTCCGCCCATCCGCACCCGTCTATGTAATATAGCTTGAATACCTGACGGGCTACCGCGTCCTCAATATCCTCAATCCATCGCCGGATCTCTTCTGATTCCTCCTCCTTCCGGTCAAGCTGCCGGCGTTTCCTGTCATAACGTTCCCCGTCGAAGCCGACCACAGCCTGCGGCCTCGGGAAGCCGTCCCGGTAATCGAAAATCACGCTGTGCCCCAGGCCGGAGTCTGTAGTGTTCATTTCATCCAGCTCCAGGCGCAGGATTTTTATTTCTTTTATAACCTTCTGATACCCTTCCAGCCGCTCCCTTGTCATCTGCACCGGCCCCGCCTCCTTACTTTATGTACCTGCCATTTCCGTTCTGCCTGTAATACAGGGCAATCTGCGCATAGG
>QXXC01000004.1 GCA_009911305.1 Clostridiaceae bacterium
CGGTCCGGCTCGATCCAGTCATCCCCGTCCACGCTGCACACATAATCCCCTGTCGCCTGCATGCCCCCGGCTGTCCTGGCGCTGACCAGGCCGCCGTTTTCTTTGTGAATCACGCGGATCCGGCTGTCCCTGCCGGCATAGCGGTCACAGATGCATCCGGACGCGTCCTCCGAGCCGTCGTCAACCAGGATGATTTCAATATTCCTGTATGTCTGGCTGACAAGGCTCTCAATACAGCGTTCTATGTATCTCTCTATGTTGTAAACAGGCACAACAATACTTATCTTACCGTTCTCCATCCCCTACCTCCCGCTTTCGTGCAGTCCGCGCCAGAGCTCTGCCGGCCGGCCTGAATATTGGGGGACAGTTCCTTATGTATCCGGAAATCCGTCCCGAAGCTTCTTATATAATTCATATCTGAGCCAGATATACAGCGCGCTGTTCATATACTGCGGTTCACAGCCATGCCTGAAATCCTCGTCTGCAAAGCGCCCTTCCTCTGGCAGGGAAAGCTCCATCACCTTCACCCCGGCCGCTGTGCACCGGCTCAGGAAATCCTCCTCCATTCCGGCAAACATAGCATTGCAGCGCCTTATTTCCTCAGCCCCGTCAAATTCCCGCGTGCTGTCCATATTCCCGTACCGCCCGGACAGTCTGTTTCTGACCAGCACAACCGAAATCAGCTCCCGTTTAGAGCCCAATTCTACCGTCAGCTCCCGGCACGCCTGCCTCCACAAATCCATAAATTCCGGCGTCCCGCTTACAATCCTGCGCTCCGGCGGCGGCGTGTCCCCTGCGCCCAGATATGCCTCGCTTTCCGTCATGTACGCGCCGCCCTGCAGCGCAAGGATCGCATTTCGCTCTTCCAGGAAATCAATAAACAAAATCGTCTTTTCCGTCAAATGGCGGATGGTTTCCAAAAAAGCCCCGCTTATATCCTGTTCCACCTGCCGCTTCCTGAGACGGTTTTCGTGCCTTACCTCAACGGCCTCATGCCGCGTCATGGCTGCTGTCAGGCCGGAAAAAGCGAAATGCTCCAGTTTCTTTAAGGGCGCAGTTGTGCTCTGCACGATCCAGCGCAGCGCAAAGCTTCCCATGCAGATGTGCCTCTTAAAATCATACAGATGCCGGCAGCCAAACCGTTCTTCCAGAAAATCCCTCCTGATTCCCTCTAATAACCGCAGGGCTTCCTCATTCCCCGCCTCTCTTGCGAGCTGTTCCCGCCAGAACACGTCATGCACAATATAGGCTTCAATTGCCAGGCGGTACCGCTCCAGGATCCCCCTTTCACGCGCCTGCTCAAGGCCGAATTCCAGGGTTCTTCTGAAATCTCCCAATATGCGGATCATTGTGTCATGCGACAAATCATCCTTATGGTTCCGCCTGTAAAAGACGCCAATCTCCGGAATCAGAACAATCTTCTTTGTTTCGGGTACCAGCACAATATCGTATCCCCAGTCCTCATAACTGAAAATCTCCGGCTGGAACAGGCGCTTTTTTAACAGCCATTCCCTGTTGAATATTTTTTTCCAGACCACAGGCGCCTCTCCCAGAAGAACCATGATGCGTCCTAAGTCGCCTGTATAGGTCCCTGCGGGGAGCGTGGTCGTTTTCTCTATTTTTTCGTTATCTGCTTCAAAATAACCGATGCTGGAGACGTAATCCGCCCCGGTCTCCTCGATCGCCCGGTACAGGGTTTCGATAAAATCCTCCTTAAGCCAGTCGTCTGAGTCCACATAGACAACATAGTCTCCGGATGCCATGCGAAGCCCTTTATTCCTCGCCGCGCCGAGTCCCTTTCTCTCATCATTGATAACCAGGCGTATTCTTTTATCCCGTTGGCTCCAGCATCTTAAGCGTTCCAGACTGTCATCCGCTGACTCGTCATACATGACGAGAATCTCCAGCTCACGGTACGTCTGGCCGCAGATGCTTTCCATACACGGATCGATGTATTCCCCCACATTGTAGACAGGGACGATCACACTCACCTTTTTCATCTTAGCGTCTGGCCCTCCTCTGCCGGACAGATCCGGATGCGCTGCCTCATACAGCGCCCCCTGATGCATCCTTCCATGCATACCATGCCTTACAGCTTTGAGACAAGATCCTCAAAATTCAGTATCCGGGAATCAAGCTTTGCCTCCAGTCCGTTTTTGATCGCATCAAAATCCCATATCGGCGTCACGATGACGGCCTGAACAGGCGGCAGCTTCACGCTGTCTGATAACGGAAAACAGGAAACGCCCGGTATCTCCTTCTGGGCTCTGTCTATCACATACTTCACATGAATCTGCGTTCCGGACAGGATCTTCAACAGAATATTCCCAATGCCTCCCATCCCGTAAATCGCGACCTCCCGAATCTCCTGCTGCTCCAGGTAAGCTGCCATACGCCTTCCGCTCAGCTCATCCAGGATCCACTCAGACAGCAGGTCAAACAGTCGGATATGCTTTCCCTCCACTCCTCGGAAAAGCGGATGCACCACATCGATGATCGTGTCAAGACCGATGAATTTCTGCAGGTTGGGATAGCTGCCGACGGTTTCCTTATTGACAAACAGGAACATATTCTGGCGGTAGATTCCCGCCTCCGGCTTGTCCCAGAACAGCGGGCGCAGCGCGTCCAGGCAGATATAATTCCTCAATTCAAATTTATGGATCCAATAGCTCTGCCACTGCTCATTGATATGCCCGGTTCCCCCCTGAAGGGGGATCGCCGCGCTGAACAGCACCACATCGCTGGCTTTGACCAGATTGTCCAGAAGAATCTCGCCCGATGCTTCGTCGATGTGTTCCGCCACCTCCAGGCAGACGGCCAAATCAAACCTGACGCCCTCCGGCAATTCGTAACGTTCCGTAAAGTCCGCATACTCGATACATTCTTCCGGAATCAACAGCCGCTTGCCCTTTAGCCACTCTCCGTCCAGGCCCAGCATCCGATCCAGCGGGCCGCATTCATCGAACGCTCTCAGCCAGCTTCCGACCGCGCACCCAAAATCGATCACGGATTTGGGGCTTACCAGCTCACAAACCACCGGGGCAACCAGTTTCGCGGACGGATAGTTCAAATCCGCTACCGTTTCATAAAATGTTTCATCATACAATGTTTTATTCATGATTCCCTCTGCCTTTCTGTTACTCCGTCACGGTTCGCGCCTCTGTACGGCCGCAAACCGCGGCGTCAGCACACGATCGAAAATCCCAGCTTCCTGCCGTCCTCCTCAAACATCCGCACGGTCTCCAGGGAAAATTCCTCCAGATCCTTCCCCAGCTTGGGCAGCTTTGCCAGAATGTCCCCGGTCACGGTGATGATATCCGTCCCGCTCCGCTCAGCCTGGATGATATTGAACACCTCACGGCAGCTTGCCCATAAACTCCGGACCCCTTTTTCCCGGCAGAGCTGCGCGGCCTGCCTCATGATCGCTTCCGGATCCGTTCCCGTATCCGCGATCCTGCCTGCAAAGACAGATACAATACCCGGAACGCCGTCCTCCAGCGCCTCCAGCACGCCTTCTACCTGCCGGATGCTGAACACAGCCGTCACATTCAGGCGCACCCCCTCCTTTGACAGCTCCGAAATCAGCGGCGCGCTCGACTCCCCGCGCGTGTTTGTCACCGGGATCTTTACATATACATTCTTCCCATACCCGGACAGCGTCAGCGCTTCCTTTTTCATATTCATGAAATCATCTGCAAATACCTCAAATGAGATCGGCCTGTCCGGTATCGCTTCCACGGCCCGCCTGGCAAATTCCGTGTAATCCCTCACGCCGGCCTTCCTCATCAGCGTCGGGTTCGTTGTAAATCCCTTGATCCACCCCTTCCGGGCGGCTTCTGTCATTTCCGTGATATCCGCGCCGTCCGCGTAGACGGCGATCTTCAAATCCTCAACCTTCACTTTTTTGTCCCCTGTCTGCTGTTATTGCATTTACCAGAAGATGCCAGATGATTCCCTGCCATCCTTCCGCATGCGGCGTAATCCGCTCATCCGCGATGACCGGGATGCGGATGCACGCGTCTGATGTCTGCCCGGCGTATCCCCCGTCCCTTGACACGATGGATACAATCCCTGCCTTCCTCTCCCTGGCCAGCTTCAGCGCCTCCACGATATTGCCCGACGCCTTCTCACTTCCGCCTCCCACGGATAACACAAGGAGGACGTCCTTTTCCGACAGCCGGGACGTTTTCAGCCACTCCGCAAAGGTCGTATGCCATCCCTCGTCGTTCGCCCTTGCGCTGAACTCTGATACATTGTCCGTGGGGGCGTATGATTCGATCCCGCCTATCTTGCGGAAATCATTCACCGCATGGGAGGCGTTCGCCGCGCTTCCCCCCACGCCAAGGATGAACAGCCTTCCTCCCTGCTCCCTGACCGCAGTCAGGAGACGCGCGCCCTTTTCGATCTCTTCCTGCGAAAGTTCCCCTGCTATCTGTATCGTTTCTTTCAGGTAGTTTTCGATATATGCTTTATACATGCGTTTCCTTTCTTTACAGTTCCCTTTTTAAGATTCCCTCCATCTCACGGATATCGCGCAGTACCCGGTCCGGCCGCATCCCCTCAAGCCGGTGGCACATGTCGCACTTATATTCCCCTAAAAGGGCGGTCTTTAAGCCCGCCTTTTTTCCTGCCAGGATATCCGTATAGGAGTCGCCTGCCATCCATGAGTGTTCCCTGTCTATGTTATATATGCTCAGTATATCTGTGAGCATCCCCGCCCCGGGCTTCCGGCATCCGCAGCGGCGGATCAGGAACGGGGCCTGCGTCCTTGCATCCCCGGCCGGGTGATGCGGGCACATGACAGAAGCCTCCAGGCGGATCCCCCTGGCCCGCAGATCATTTGCCATCCATGTGTTGAGATCATAGAGCGCCTTCAGTGATACCTTCCCCTTGGCCGCCGCCGGCTGGTTTGTGACGATAAAGAGCAGAACCCCCCTGTCGGAAATCGCTTTCAGCGTGGGGAGCACATGCTCCCTGTACCGGAATTCCTCTTTGGTGAACGGGGAGTCAAGCTGTTCTGTCTCCTCATTGAAGCAGAATTCATTGATCACCCCGTCCCGGTCCAGGAAAACCGCCTGTTTCGCAGTGTCAAAGCGCTGCTTTGCATAGGCGGCAAATTCCTCCCGCGAAGCCGGGCTCCCGATCTCATAAAACCGCTTGCTGACCTCCTGCCCCGCCAGCTTCCCTGCCTTTGACAGGGCGGTCAGAAGCTCTGACAGATCGCACGCTCTCCCTGGCTCTACACCTGCCAGGACCTCCTTTGACAGCATGGACACGCCGTAATCGATGTACTTCATGTCTGTGCTTTGCTCTGCCTTGTCGTACAGCAAAAGCGCCCCGTCCCGGAAGATCACATTGCTCTTATCATACCGGTTCTCATTTTTAAGGACCGTCATCACGCCGGCTTTCCCGGCCTTTCTTTCCAGCCAGTACCGGTATACGAGCTCCCGGTAATCCATGTCCATGAAGGAGTCCCCGTACAGCAGGATAAAACTCTCATCCAGCGCTTCCTCCGCCTGCTTTAACGCCCCTCCTGTCCCGAGCTGCGTCCGGCCGTCGCGGGAATAGCGGATCTCCACGCCCTGCCCCGAGCCGTCCCCATAGCAGTGCTCCACCATTTCTGCCTGATGGCCGACCAGGAATAAAAAACGCCGGAATCCCCATCTCTTCAGCAGCATCAGCTCATAATCAAAAAACGGGCGGCCGTTGATGTCTGCCATTGCCTTGGGCCTGTCTGTAAGCCCCAGGCGCGTCCCCAGCCCTCCCATAAGTATCACAACCTGTGTATCTGCCGCCGGATCCCTGTTCCAGTCATGTCCTGTCATTACAGCCGCTTTGCCCCCTCTTTATCAAACCGGAAACGGATTTCCTTAAGCCCCAGACGTCCCATGGCCCGGCGCAGGTCTGCCTTGTTTTCTGCGCAGAACATCAGGAATCCGCCGCCCCCGGCCCCAATCAGCTTCCCCCCGGCCGCCCCGTTTTTTAAGGCGTATTCATACCACTCATCGATCTTCGGGTTGCTCATCCCCCCGGACCGTTTTTTCTTGTACTCCCAGTGGACGTTCATGATATCCGCAAACCGGCGTAAATCTCCCTTTTCCAGGGCCTCCCGGCTCTCCAGTCCCATCTGCTTCACAAAATCGAGGTTTTTAAGCATCTCCTCATCACGGCCCCGGCTTTTTTTATCCTGTTCCTCCAAAAGCTTCCCCGCGCGGTGGGAGTACCCGGTAAAGAACAGCATCAGATGATCCTCCAGGTCATAGAGCGTTTCCTCCGTCACGTTTAAAGGCTCTGTCTCCACGAAGCCGTCTTTTCGGATCGTCATGCAGTTGATCCCGCCGTAAGCTGAAATGTACTGATCCTGCTTGCCGATGGGCTCTCCCAGACGGCCTATCTCGATCTCGCAGGCTTCCTCGGCGAGCTGCCTGGTCCCTGTGATGTCCCCTTTATAGCTGTGGAGCGCCTTGAGAAGCGACACTGTAAACGCCCCCGAAGAGCCAAGGCCTGTCCCGGCGGGAATATCCGCCATGGAGCAGATCTCAAGGGGCTCTTTTCCCAGTCCCAGCATATGCAGCGCCTCCCTGGCAATCGGGTGCTCCAGCTCGCCGGCCTCCCTCACGCGCTCCAGCTTTGAATATTTCAGCAAAATCGTCTGGTCAAAGGTGCGGTTGAGCAGGATATAGACATACCGGTCAATGGCAGCGGAGATCAGGAAGCCCTCCCTCTTTTCATAGTAAGAAGCCAGATCCGTCCCCCCGCCTCCCAGGGTGATCCGGAGCGGGCTGCGCGTGATCAGCATGTCCCCCTCCCTTTTTTCACAAAGGCCACGCTCAGCGTGTCGCCGATCGGCGTAAAGCCGACATGATACCGTTCTGAGAACTCCTCAATCGCCTTCTTTGTGCCCGCATAGGAAAAGGAAAAATAATCATGCACGAAAATATACCCGTTCTCTGCCATCCTGGGCCAGAAATATTCGAGCCCGGCCAGGATCGGCTTGTACAGATCCACATCGATATTTACAAATGCATAGCGCTCCTCCTCCAGCCCGGCTGCGGTCTCGGGGAAATACCCTTTCCGTATCACGCAGCGCTCCGGGTGCGGCATCCGGCTCATCACATACTCCACGGAGGTGTTTGACAGCTTCCCCACGGTATTTAACAGGAGATGATTTTCCGTCTCATAATTCATGTCCTCCTCCGGAAAGCCCTCAAACGTATCAAACAGATAAAGCTTCCGGTCCGGGAACACGGTATTGATGACCTTTGCGAAATCCCCCCTGTAAACGCCCAGCTCCGCCACCGCTCCGGGAACCGCCTTATCCTCAAGGATCATGGCGATCTTCTCCAGACAGTCGCGCCTGGCGCGGGTATTTAAGTCCACAAAACGGCAGATGATGCGTTCCTCCGGAAATCCGTTTTGAATTAAATATTCCACCGCGTCCTCATAGCCTGTCAGGATCCCCATCACTACAAGGTCGGGCCGCGCCTCTAAAATGGCTTCCCTGCCCTTCACCTCCAGGCCGTCAATCCGGCTCCCGATAAAGGCCGGGTTCCCGTCAACAAAGTACCTGACAACGTACTGGCCCTTTACCTCCTCATACACACGTTTCGCCGTTGTCGCCGCTCCGTAGATCACAGCCGTTTTCATTGCTTTTCTCCCTTCATGCCCTGATACATGGACGAAACCGACATCTCAATCGCCTGCGGCGTCGTATACCGGTTCGTCCACCCGAGTTTCCTGATCTTTTCGCTGTCCAGCCGCACAACCGGCACGTCCCCTTTCCAGCCCCGGTCGCCCCCGGTATAGCGGTACTCCACGTGCGCAAGGCCCATGAGCCGGGCCGTGATATCCGCAATCTCTGTCACGGTGATGTGATCCAGGGTGGCGACATTATAATAGGTATATCCCTGCAGCGCCTTCCTCTCCACCGTCCTTAAAGCATCTGTGATATCATCAATATAGATATACGATTTGCTCTGCGTCCCATCCCCCAGGATCTCAAGCTCTGCCGGGTTTTCTGACAGCTTTTTCAGGAAATCGAAGCCGACGCCGTGGGTCTGGTTGGGGCCGACGACATTCGCGAAGCGGAATGCAGCGGCGCTCATGTCAAACATATGGCAGTAGGAGCATATCAGCGCCTCACAGGCCAGCTTGCTCGCCCCATATGTGGAGGACGGGAGCAGCGGGGAAAAGTCCTCGTCCGTAACCGTAGCGCCCACGTCGCCGTACACGCCGCTCCCGGACGCGTAGAGCAGCTTTTTTACACCGTTCTTCCTCATGGCCTCCAGCAGGTTATTGACCAGGAAGGTCCCTTCCCAGAAATCGATATCCGGCTGAGAAACAGCCTTTGCAATATCCGGGTTTGACGCCAGGCTGTATACAATATCCATCCCCTTCACAGCCTCTGTCAGCCTGTCAGCATCCTTCATGTCTGCCCGTATGATATGTACGCGCCCGCTGCCGCGTATGTCTCCCAGGTGCTCTTCCCTTCCGGAAGAAAAATTGTCGTAAATATACAGCTCTGCCTCCGGTTCTTCTTTAAACAGCCGCTTTGCCACATGGCTGCCGATAAAGCCGGCTCCCCCGGCAATTAAATAGTTCATCTTTTCTCTTCCTCCCCAGAGCGTGGCGCAAAGCTTCAGGCACGCCCTAAATTGAAACCGCAGCGCGAACGGCACGGCTTTCCTGTCTGTTACCGCTGATCCTTCCAGAGAAATCCGGACAATTTTTTTATGGACTGGGACGAAACCCCTTTTTCCAGCAGTTCCTTCTCAATCTCATGTTCATACGTCGTACTGCATATATAGATATCGCCGCAGGCCCTCAGCTTTTCCGCTGTAGGGTACAAAACCGTATGTCCCCTGTGGCTCATCCCGGCTTTTCTGATATTGCCGTCAAAAATGTTCTTCACAGCCCTCTCGCCGTCTATCCTGTACAGCTCATCCAGCAATTGATCGCAGATCGAACCGCATCCGTAAAGCGCTGCGCCTGAACGCTTTATTTCACCAGCGGCCTTTTTAAAATCAATCCGCTTCATTTCCTGATACACCCCCTGATTGGGATATTTCACCGGCTTTTCCGCGCCCGCTTTCTCAGCAAAGCATAGGAGCAGCATCTGATCCGCGTCTTTCACGGCCTTTAAGGATGCAAGATAGCTGTCCAGTTGTTCCGGCGTACGCAAAAGGCGCAGATCCTCTGAAAAGAACGTTACATAAGGCCCCTCGTTTTTTCTGCCCTGGCATATCAGGTATTCAAACTCAATGAGCTTTACTAAAAACCCGTTCGCACGGTAATAATCCTGGAAAAACGTAGGCGATATAGAATAAAACCCGTGATTGATCCACCCGTCTGAGGGCGAAAGATGCATAATCAGTCCCCCATCCTTCACCATACCGGACATATTTTCCATAGCCCTTGCTATATCAAATACATGTTCCAGCGTTCCGCCGTTAATCACATAGTCAAACGCGCCTTTCAGCGAATCCGGCAGCGGATCATTCAGATCAAATATGATATCCGCGCCTTCATATTCGGAGTAATCCACTGCGTGAACCTCCTCAAACCCCAGCATCTTAAAAAAATCGCAGGAATCAATCTCTTTTTGGCTGCTGATCTGATCCGCCAAAGCTCTGTCATATGGATATCCCATTTCCCGGATAATCGACAAAAAGGGATCCATTCCCAGGCTGATGTGCTGCTTTCCCATCATAGCCAGCGTCTTTCCCTCTATTCCCCTCTTTTCTGCTATCTGCAAAAACTGAACAATCTCCGATGCCAGTAAACCCATTTTTTTCCTCTCCTTCAACGTTTTTCGGAACACGGTTCCCGTTTCAGACGACCCCGTCTCTGCCGCCGCCCTTACCCACATCCGTTCCCGAAACCGGATTCCCTGTGTTCCTCTATCTGCTTCACCCGGCGATAAAAAGTCCCCCGCGAAAAACCGCACAGCCTCGCCGCTTCCTCCACATTGATCTCTTTGGATGCCCATCTTCTGTATACACGGGAAAAATCATCCGGCGTCGGCAGAGGGCTTCTCCCGAATCTGGTCCCTTCCCGCTTCGCCTTCTCGATTCCCTCCCGCTGTCTGCGCCTGCGCGCAGTTTTCTCCGCCTCTGACACATAGCCCAGCATATCGAGCACAATATCCGCAATCAGACTGCCGTACTGCAGCTTTCCCCGCCTGGTATCCACAAGGGGCATCTCCAGAAGCGATATATCGATCCGTTTATCCTTTGTAAGCAGCTCCCACTGCTCCCGGATCGCCGGATAGCTGTCACCGAGCGCGTTTAAGCTCCGGATGTACAGGAGATCCCCTGGCTTTAAGAGCTTAAGAAGCTTCCTGTATCTTAAGCGGTCTTTCCCCTCCCCTGCTCCCGCGTCGTCTGCAAAAATATGATCCTCCTCAACCTGCATCTCCCGCATAACGGCAGCCTGCTCCCCGCTGTCCGCTTCGCCCGGAACAATCCGACAGTATGCATAAACCTCCCCCATCCATCGCACCCCCATCTCTTCTGCGCCAGATTCTGTATCACTGAAATGTGTTTCACAATACCAGATTTGTGAACCGATCGGTTTTGTCAAGTTATGTATACCTTTTTAAATTCCTTTTTGTTGTCTAAAACATGTCTATTTTATACTATTGTCGGCCGGAAATCAAGAATAATAAGCATATTTTTTGTTGATTCTGACGGAATTCCAAAGAAAGATCCCTGAAAAAGAAAGGTATACCTTTTTGAATTCCTTTTTATTATTGAGCAGCGCTTTATGATGTATTGGTTCTTCAGAACCTTTCCGGCGCACATTTCCATAAGCCTCAAACAATTCTGCGGCGTTATCGCTTTAACCCAAAGCGCGTTGGAAAAATCATTCACGCCGTCTGCGCCCCATACCGGTTGTGTTCCATCTTTAGGCGGATCATAACTGCTGTCACTTCCGCCTCTTTATCCGGTTTGCCTTATTATAAAACGTTGTCCTCGTAAAATTGCACCTCTTCGCAGCCTCCTCGGCAGACATCTCCTTTGCCAGCCATTTATTATAAATCTCCTCAAAGTCCTCCGGCACGGGCTTTTCCGGCCTGCCGAACCGCACGCCCTTCAGCTTCGCCGCCTCGATCCCCTCTCTCTGCCTCTCTTTTATATTTTTCCTCTCATTTTCACTGATAAAGGACAATAACTGCAGCACAAGATCCGCGATAAAGGTCCCCAGCAGATCCTTCCCGCGCCTTGTATCCAGAAGAGGCATATCCAGCACCGCAATATCCACCCCCTTTTCTTTGGTCAGGATCCGCCACTGCTCCAGTATCTCCTCATAATCCCTGCCCAGGCGGTCAATACTCTTGATATACAGCAGATCATCCTTCTTCAGCTTTTTAAGAAGCCTCTTATACATCGGCCGGTTAAAATCCATGCCGGACTGCTTATCTATGTAAATATTTTTCCTTGGCACATTCACGCCTGCCATGGCAATCAACTGCCTCTGCTCATTCTGATCGCGCGAGCTCACACGTACGTACGCATATACATTACCCATTCCTCTTTCCTCCTAAGTAAAATTTCATTCTGCGGTTCGCTTTTCCGGCTTCCCGCAACGGTTTCCCGATTCCGAACCGCCATGCCATCCTTTATCATAAAACATACTATCTTTTTCTCCAATATCCGACAAATTCGCGATAAATCATTCTTTTTATATTTTTTCTTGTATTACGTGCATTAACACAGCGGATACGAACAATTTTTTTATGTTTAATGAGGTAAAATGGATCGAAATTACAAAAGATATGAGTATATTGACATGTATCTGCGCCAGAAAGCGCAAGTTTGATTGGCCTCTGCACCGATCAAAAAACCGCAGATGAAATCCACTTCACCTGCGGTTCTGTTATTTCCTTTATGGTCTGACACAGCCTTCCCGCCATTCAGACCATTTGAGCGCTTCCTGCACCGTCCTTTCCACACGGTACATTGGCAGCCTTACGTTCCTCTAATAATTTTTCCTTTATTATCCCCATCCTTCTTCTCTATTCTACCATAATCCCTTCAGAAGTACCATCTTATGTTTCATCACGATAATACAGAAAAACAGGGATATCAAAGAATTGGATTCCCCTTGATATCCCTGTTTTACTGCAATTTTTAACTGTCCGCCTTTAAAAAAATCTTATTATTTATAATTCACGATCTTCCCAAAATCCTCCTTCAGGGAAGCGCCGCCTACCAGGCCGCCGTCGATATCCGGCTGGGCGAACAGCTCGGGCGCGGAAGCGCCGGATACGGATCCGCCGTACTGGATGCGGATGGCCTCCGCCGTCGCGGCGTCATAGATCTCGCCGATGCAGACGCGGATTGCGCCGCATACCTCCTCGGCCTGCTCCGTGGTTGCCACCTTGCCGGTGCCGATGGCCCAGATCGGCTCATAGGCGATCACAGCCGTCTTTGCCTGATCTGCCGTCACGTTTAAGAAAGCGATCTTGATCTGCTGGCGGATCCAGTCCAGGGTGATCCCCTGCTCTCTCTGCGTGAGGGACTCACCGCAGCAGACGATCGGCGTCAGGCCGTGCTCAAAGGCCTTTAAAACCTTTTTATTGACCGTCTCGTCCGTCTCTGCAAAATACTCTCTTCTCTCCGAGTGGCCGATGATCACGTATTTCACGCCTGCGTCCACCAGCATGTTCGGGGAAATTTCGCCTGTAAACGCGCCCTTTTCCTCGAAATACATATTCTCAGCGCCCACGGCAATATTCGTTCCCCTGCAGGCTTCCACAACGGGAATGATATCAATGGCCGGCACGCAGAATACGACGTCCGACTCCTCTGTCACAACCAGCGGTTTTAATGTATTCACCAGCTTCACTGCCTCGGAAGGCGTCATATTCATCTTCCAGTTGCCGGCGATAATCTTTCTCCTTGCCATCTTCTTTCTCCTCTTTCTGATGATTGAACAATCCGTTCTATGTTTATTTCCGTAATCCTTATTTGTCGTTCGCAGCCGCCACGCCCGGAAGCTCCTTGCCCTCTAAGAATTCCAGGGAAGCGCCGCCGCCTGTGGAGATGTGGGTCATCTTATCGCCGAAGCCGAGCTGGTTGACTGCCGCCGCGGAATCGCCGCCGCCGATGATGGTCGTGGCTTCTGTCTCTGCCAGGGACTCCGCCACCGCGATGGTTCCCTTTGCCAGGGTCGGGTTCTCAAATACGCCCATGGGGCCGTTCCATACCACTGTCTTCGCAGATTTCACCGCGTCTGCGTAGAGCTTCGCCGTCTCGGTTCCGATGTCAAGCCCTTCCATATCAGCCGGGATCGCGTCAGAGGAAACGACCGACACCTCAATGGGGCCGTCGATGGGGCTCGGGAAGGAAGCAGCAATGGTAGTGTCAATGGGAAGAAGCAGCTTTTTGCCGAGCTTTTCCGCCTTTTCCATCATCTCTCTGCAGTAGTCGAGCTTCGTGTCGTCAACCAGGGATTTTCCGATCTCCCTGCCCTGCGCCTTTAAGAAGGTAAACGCCATGCCGCCGCCGATGATCAGCGTGTCGCATTTCTCCAGAAGATTGGAGATCACATTCAGCTTATCCGCTACCTTTGCGCCGCCTAAGATGGCCACAAACGGACGAACCGGATTGTTGACCGCATTTCCGAGGAAATCGATCTCTTTCTGCATCAGATAGCCCACAACCGCGGTGTCCACATACTGGGTTACGCCCACGTTCGAGCAGTGCGCCCGGTGCGCGGTTCCGAAGGCGTCGTTTACATAGACCTCGCAGAGGGATGCCAGATCCTTGCTGAATGCCTCGCCGTTCTTCGTCTCCTCGGCTCTGTAGCGCGTATTTTCAAGCAAAATAACCTCGCCGTCCTTCATCGCCCCGGCGGCCGCCTTTGCGTTCGGCCCAACCACCTCGGGATCCGCCGCAAATTTTACCTCCTGGCCCAGAAGCTCTGTCAGGCGCGCCGCTACCGGCGCGAGGGACAGCTCCGGCTTCGGCTCTCCCTTGGGCTTGCCCAGATGCGAGCACAGGATCACCCTGCCTCCGTCCGCGATCAGCTTTTTAATCGTCGGCAGCGCCGCTACCAGGCGGTTCTCATCCGTGATCCTGCCTTCCTTTAACGGCACGTTGAAGTCACAGCGCACCAGAACTTTTTTGCCCTTTACATTGATATCGTCAACTGACTTTTTATTCAGCATGGGAATCGCTCCTTTCGTCTGTCGCTGTGCGGCCCTTGCGCGGACCCGGCACAGCAAGCTCTCATTTCCATGAAAATGAGCCCGGCCCTTCGGACCGGACCCATCTTGAATCCTCAGAATCAGTCCCAAAATAACGGCTGCGCGCTCTGCGCATGTTATCCCGCGGCTGTCCCTGTCTTTCTTATGCTAACTCCGCAAAGTATTTGATTGTGCGAACCATCTGGCTTGTGTAGGAATTCTCGTTGTCATACCAGGAAACAACCTGTACCTGGAATAAATCGTCGCCAATCGGGGAAACCATGGTCTGTGTCGCATCGAATAAGGAACCGTAACGGATGCCTACGATATCGGAGGAAACGATCTCGTCCTCATTGTAGCCAAAGGACTCGGTAGCGGCTGCCTTCATGGCTGCGTTGATAGCTTCCTTGGTCACGTCCGCCTTCTTCACAACTGCGGTTAAGATCGTGGTGGAACCGGTCGGAACCGGAACACGCTGCGCGGCGCCGATGAGCTTGCCGTTTAATTCCGGGATAACCAGGCCGATCGCCTTGGCGGCGCCGGTGGAGTTCGGAACGATGTTCACAGCGCCGGCTCTCGCTCTTCTCAGATCGCCTTTTCTGTGCGGGCCGTCCAGGATCATCTGATCGCCTGTGTAAGCGTGGATGGTAGCCATGATACCGGACTGGATCGGAGCATAATCGTTGAGCGCTTTCGCCATCGGAGCAAGGCAGTTCGTCGTGCAGGATGCAGCGGAAATGATCTTGTCATCCGGTGTCAGCGTATTGTGGTTTACATTGAATACGATTGTCGGAAGGTCGTTCCCGGCCGGAGCGGAAATAACCACCTTCTTGGCGCCGGCGTCGATGTGCGCCTGTGCCTTGGCCTTGGATGTGTAGAATCCGGTGCACTCTAATACAACGTCCACGCCGATCTCTCCCCACGGAAGCTCAGCGGCGTTCGCCTTTGCATAGATCGTGATCTTCTTGCCGTCAACCACGATGTTGTCCTCGCCGGCCTCTACCGTATGACCCTCGTATCTGCCCTGAGCGGAATCATACTTTAAAAGGTGCGCCAGCATAGCCGGGTTCGTCAAGTCGTTGATAGCCACTACCTCGTAGCCCTCAGCGCCAAACATCTGTCTGAATGCCAGACGGCCGATACGGCCAAAACCATTGATTGCAACTTTTACTGCCATGACTTCATTCCTCCTAAGAATTTTTATTCATGATTGTTAAATATTAATCAACCCTACATTGTATTGTAACCAATTACTGTCAAAATAGCAAGGGTTTTTTTGTATTTTTTTCCGTTCCTGACGTCTGTTTTTATCCGTTTTCCCCCGCCCCGCAGACGGTGACATTCATCCTGGCCCGCATGGATCGCCGCCCCGTTTTTTCCTTGCGCATTCCCCTGTTTTTTTATATAATTTTTCTGAATCCCCCTTACCCCTGTCCACGTATCATCCCCCGGAGGTGTATCATGACCCAGGCCCGCGCCCAGACCGCGCTTGAGCGGACGCTGTACCATTTCTTTCTGTTTTTATCCGCCTTTATGATCCTCCTATCCCTCGCGAGCACGCTGTATTTTGACATCAACCGCGAGCGCAGGGACATGGATCGCGTGATAAGCGGAACCGCCGCCTATATTGCCTCCATGCCTGAGGTCGCCGCCATGCTGGAAAACGGCTATCCGAGCCAGGAGGCCGCCGTGCATCTTGATTCCCTGAGCGTGACGATCCCGGATATCAGCGTGATCGTCATCTGCGACAGCCGCGGCCTGCGCTTTTACCACACGGACCGCCTGAAAACGGGGGAAACGTTCGTGGACGGCGACGAGGCCGCCATACTGGCCGGCTCTGAGCCGTATATCACCACAGGCTACGGCACAAAGGGCTCCCAGCGCCGGGCCTTTCACGCGATACGGGGCGCGGACGGCCATATCATCGGCTTTGTCATGGCCTCTGTTTTCACCTCTGCGATTTCGGCCAGACGCCATGTCATCCTTCTGGTCCATGCCGCGATTTTCCTGTTCACGATTGCCGTCAGCATCTTTCTCGCCGGCGCATCCATGCGGCTTTTGCGCAAATCGCTCAAAGGCTTTGATCCCGAGGAGCTGATCCGGCTCTACACCCGGCAGGATGAGGTCATGAATTCCATTGATGAAGGCCTCATCGCCACGGATACGCAGGGCCGTATCCTGTTTTCCAACCAAAAGGCGGCGGAGCTTTTTTCACCGGAGGGCGCTTCCCTTTCCGGACGCCGGATCCGCGATCTGTATCCCGGCTCGCACTTTGACCATGTGGCGTCCGCCGGGGAGGCAATCCTGCGCCGATCCTGGTCTCTTGGCAGCCGCACGGTCCTGATCGATGAGATCCCCGTGCGCGATCAGGAAAGCCGCGCGATCCGCGGAACACTGGTCGTTATCGCGGACCGCACGGAGCTCATGAGGCTGTCCGATGATTTGTTCGGCGCGCGCAGCATGCTGGACACGCTGCGCGCCTTTAACCATGAATTTTTAAATAAGCTTCATGTGATTCTCGGCTACCTCCAGACAGGGGAAATCAGCCGGGCCATAGATTTTATCTCCAACAGCACCCTGGTCACGAGCCGTTCGGTCCGCGAGACGGCGGATCGCATCCGCGAGACGCGGATCTGCGCCCTGGTCATCGGAAAAATGATGCACGCCGCCGAGCTCGGCATCCGCTTAAGCGTCGCCCCGGACAGCTCCTGCTTAGAACGCGATCTCATTCTCCCTGTAGACGCCTGCATTACCATCATCGGAAACCTCCTCGAAAACGCCATTGAAGAGCTGAGCGCGGACGAAGGCGGGACAGCGGCGGCGCAGACAGGTAAACAGCCAAAAGCCGATCGCCCCGGAAAAGAGATCGTCCTTGGCCTGTACAGCCGGCCGGGCTGCTTTATGATCACCTGCGGGGACACGGGGCGCGGGATCGCCCCCGGGATCCTCTCGCATATTTATGAAAAAGGCGTCTCCTCCAAGGGGGAGAACCGGGGAACCGGCCTTTTTCTCATCCGCCGGCTCGTGACCCAGTATCACGGCGATATCTCGATTGACACAGAACCCGGCGAGGGCGCGTGCTTTACCCTCGCCTTTACCGGAAAGGAGAGCGCAGATGTACCAGGTAATTATCATTGAGGATGACCCCATGGTCGCTTCCATCAACCGCAAATATGTGGAAAGCCTGCCGGGCTTTGGCGTCGCCGCGGTCTTTAAAAGCGGCGGGGACGCGCTGGAATACTTAAAAGACAGCGCCGCAGATCTCATTATCCTTGACTATTACACCCCTCTTATGAATGGGGACGAATTCATTGACCAGCTCCACGCCATGGGCAAAACGCCGTCTGTGATTATGGTCACTTCCGCCTCTGACACGGATATCGTACAGAAGCTCCTGTCCAGGGGCGTGGTGGACTATCTGGTAAAGCCCTTTGAATTCGGGCGTTTTAAAGCCGCCTTAGAGCGCTTTTCCGCGCTTTTTGAAAAGCTTTCGCATACCCGTGAAACGATGGGGCAGCAAGAGATCGATTCCCTTCTCTCCCTCCAGAATTCCCCCGCCGCTTCCCGTCTCCAGCTCGCCAAGGGGCTGAATGAGGCCACGCTCTCGCGGATCCGGGAATTCCTGATGGAAAACCCGGGAGCCGACTATTCCAGCGAACAGATCGCGGAGCAGGTGCATCTGTCAAGGATTACGATCCGAAGATATATGAATTACATGGTTGAGACCGGGGAGCTGAAAAGCAGCATCGATTACCAGACCGGCGGCAGGCCCTCCATACGGTATCAATGGGAGAAACACTGACAGCCGCTCAGGATACCCTGAACGGCTGCGCTCTCACAGCAGGCCTTCCGGCCCTCCCTATTCCAGATAATCCAGCGCGTCCACCGGCTTATCCCCATGCTTTAACTCAAAATACACATTTGTCCCTTCCACGGAATAGTATTTCGTGGGCTCTGACACATAGCCGAGCTTGCTTCCCTGGGACACATACTGGTTTTTGGCCACCTGGATATCCTTGAGCTGGCCGCATACGGCCGTATATTCTCCGCCCAGATCCAGTACCACAAAGTTCCCGATCTCCTCATTTGCGCCTACCTCGAGTACCATCGCGTCAGCCGGCGCGCTCACAGGATCGCTGACCTCGCCCTGAATAATCAGGGCCGGATTGCACTTGTACTGATCCAGAGTGGGGAAATAAGTAGTGGTTTCCATGCTGAAATCCAGGATCACATTCCCTCTGACCGGCCAGCCCAGCTTATCTGCGCCGTTGTAGTTTAAGGTAACGGCCCTGGAAGCGCTGGCCTTCTCGGCCCGCTCCGCGCTCTTTTCTTCTGTGACCGCGGTTTTATCCTCTGTGGAATAATCCGCGTCGGAGCTTCCGGCCGCTTTGGCCGTCCCGGCCTCTGCCTCCTTCGTCTCCTTTTCCTTCTCCGGCAAAACGGCAGCCGGCGGCTCTTTTGCAAGAAGTCCCTGTGTTTCCGGAACCTCCAGGTAGGGATTCTGATCATTTTGGGAATCACCCTTGCGAATCCTTACCGCTCCTGCTGCGGCAACAATAGTCAGCAGGCCCAGCACCATCATGACAAGGAGCAGTTTGTCCTTGAACAGTTGATTGATTTTGTTTTTCACGTTTATCACCTCGGTAATAGTCTTACCCTGCCGAGGTTTTTTATTCAGAAACGATCACAATATTTTTATAATAAAATCCCAGAATTTCCTCTGCCTTCCAGCCCTCCCCTGCCTTTCGGTCAGCCCCGTACTGATCGAACCCGTAGCCGTGCCCGATCCCCTTTGTCGTGCAGCGGATGCTCCCTTCCGCCTCCTCAAAGCGGTAGGCGGCCGAGGGCAGGCCCAGCGCATAGCGCACTTCGTCCCCGGTATAGCTCTTCTCCCCCACCTGGATGGCCTCCACATAGCCGGCGCTGTCCTTTTTTATGATCTGTATGCGCTCAAATACCTCCTCCGGCGCGACATCCGGCGGATCCGGCATGGCGTTCAGCCGCCCCGCCAGCTCCTCCCTTGTAAAGAGGAAGATACCCATATAGTTTTCCCCCTGCATATCCTCCGGTTCCTTTACAGACGCCAGATAGGGGTGAAGCCCGTCGCCGGCCCTCGTCTCGCCGGCGCTGAGCCGGTGAAACAAAGGATCCACGTATTCTCCCTGGAAGCGGATCACCTGCCCGGCCGTTTCCTGGACCGCGCTTCTGAGCCTCTTATAATTTTCCAGATACCGCTCCCGCCCCCACATGGCCTCCATCTGCCCCTGCTCCAGATAATCCATGTCAAGGGAGGATTCCGCGATCTCCTCCTTTCCCTCCATCTGGCGGCAGAGCGCCGTGCGGGCAATGATGGCCTGGGCTTTCAGGGCCTCCATCTCGTAATCCGCCGGGATCTGGACCGCCAGAATCCCGATCAGGTACTCCTCGCGCTCAATCGAACGCGCGGCGCCCTCCCGATCCAGAAGGATCGTTTTTCCGCTCCGCGGGATCCGCGCCGTGCTTCCCTCCACACGGCCTGTCCATGACAGAGTTGTAATGTATGGGATCAAAAGGGCCAGAAGGCATATGGCTGCTGTTTTACGCATAAAAAAGACTCCGTTCTGTAGAATGATGCTTTATGTGTTATCATTCTATGACGGAGTCCTGCTTCTTATTCGTACTGAAAACATATGCGGACAGACGTAAGCGCCCTATCCCCCTATCGTTATCCCATCCAGCTTCCACATCGAAAATCCGCTCTTCTTCAGGCGGATAATACCGCTGAAGGTCTTTCGTTCCACCGGCGTGATCGTTTCATTTCCTTTTTCGAGATAGAAATCCACCTCAGCCCTGTACCGGAAGGATACCGTTTTCGCCTTCCGGGCATCTTTTTCGTCTTCTGCCTCTTCCATCTCTTCAAGCTTCACGGACACGACGCCCGTCCGCTCAACCGGGGCCTTCATCTCCTGAAACAAAAGGACATGGGGGATACCGATGCCTGAAAGCGCCTCTCTCCCGGCCTCGGTGACGCGCCGGCCCCACTGTATCTCATAGATCTCTGCGAGATCCGCTTCCGAGAGCTCTTTCAGCATGGGAGCGCGGTCTGCCCGATAGAGCGCGGTTATCATCTCCCGCCCCTGCCGGACGGCGGACATATGATGCCAGACAAGGCAGACGGCGGCGATGACGAACGCACAGGCGGCGATACATACAGGCAGGGAAAACGGAAGGCCGGACGGCCTTCCCATATCGAATCCCCGCCGCTTTTCCCATCTCATATCAGTTTAACTCAACCTTTACCTTCTTTAAATGCCAGATGTCGCGCACATACTCCTCGATCGTGCGGTCAGAGGAGAACTTGCCGGCGCAGGCAACGTTAAGAATCGCAGCCTTTGCCCACCATTTCTCGTCGCGGTAAGCCGTCTCCACCTTTTTCTGGGCCTGCGCATAGGAGCGGAAATCCTTGAGGATAAAGTACATATCCGCCTTTGAGCTGCTCTGTGTATTTAACAGGGAGTTGTAGATATCGCGGAACAGCTCCGGATCCTGCGGCGCGTAGTAGCCGTTGATGAGCTGCATCAGCACGCGGCGGATATCCTGATCCGTGTTGAAGATCTCGACCGGATTGTAGCCGCCGTGATTCTCGTACTGGATCACCTCGTCTGAGGACATGCCGAAGATAAAGGCGTTCTCCTCGCCCACCTCTTCCACGATCTCCACATTCGCGCCGTCCATGGTCCCGAGCGTCAGGGCGCCGTTGAGCATAAACTTCATATTTCCGGTGCCGGAAGCCTCCTTGCTGGCAGTGGAAATCTGCTCGCTGACATCCGCGGCCGCGAAAATCATCTCTGCGTTCGATACCTTATAATCCTCGATAAATACGACCCGGATCTTGCCGCCTATGGATTTATCGCTGTTAATCACATCCGCCACAGCGTTGATCAGCTTAATCGTCTTTTTGGCGATCTGGTAGCCGGCGGCCGCCTTTGCGCCGAAAATAAAGGTCCTGGGAACCATATCCATGTTTGGATTATCCTTTAACTGGTTGTAGAGGAACATCACATGCAGGATATTCAAAAGCTGGCGCTTGTACTCGTGCAGGCGCTTTACCTGCACATCAAAGATCGAGCGCGGATCCACCTCGATCCCGTTGTGCTCCTTGATATACTTTGCAAGGCGCAGCTTGTTCTGATATTTAATATTCATGAATTCCTGCCGGCATTTCTCATCGTCCGCATAGATGGCCAGCTTATGCAGATGCTTCAGATCCGTGATCCAATCGTCGCCGATCTTGTCCGTCACCCAGTCTGCCAGGAGCGGATTTCCGTGGAGGAGGAAGCGTCTCTGGGTGATGCCGTTTGTCTTGTTGTTGAATTTCTCCGGCATCATCTCATAGAAATCCTTTAATTCCTGTTTCTTTAAAATCTCGGTGTGCAGCCTTGCCACGCCGTTGACGGAATAGCCGGCCACAATGGCGAGATGCGCCATCTTTACCTGTCCGTCGAAGATGATAGCCATCTTGCGGATCTTCTCGTAATCGTTCGGATACTTCTCCTGAACCTCCATCAGGAAGCGGCGGTTTATCTCCTCCACGATCTGGTAAATACGCGGAAGCAGCCTTGAGAAGAGCTCGATCGGCCATTTCTCCAGAGCCTCTGCCATGATCGTGTGGTTCGTGTAGGCGCAGGTCTTGGTCGTAATCTCCCAGGCCTCCTCCCAGTTTAAGCCCTCCTCGTCCAGAAGGATGCGCATCAGCTCCGCCACGGCGACGGTCGGGTGCGTATCATTCATCTGGAACGTCACCTTCTCCGGGAGCTTATGGATGTCGCTGTTATTCTCGCGGAACTTCTTAAGCGCTACCTGGAGGCTGGCGGAGATGAAGAAATACTGCTGTTTTAAGCGCAGCTCCTTGCCGGCATAGTGGTTGTCATTGGGGTAAAGCACCTCCACCAGGTTCTTGGCCAGGTTTTCCTGCTCCACGGCCTGCTGGTAATTTCCCTTGTCAAAGGCAGCCAGGCTGAAGGTATTGACCGGCTGCGCGTCCCAGATGCGCAGGGTGTTGACCACATTGTTCTTGTAGCCCACGATCGGCATGTCGTACGGCACGGCCATCACGGACTGATAGCCCTCCTGCACAAAGACGTTGCGCTGCCCGTCCTGGACGGTCTTTACATAGCCGCCGAATTTTACCTCGCTGGCGTACTCGGGGCGGCGCAGCTCAAAGGGATAGCCGTGCTTTAACCACTCGTCCGGAACCTCGATCTGGTAGCCGTTCTCAATCTTCTGCTTAAACATGCCGTAATGGTAGCGGATGCCGCAGCCGTAGGCCGGATAGCCCAGCGTGGCCAGGGAATCCAGGAAACACGCCGCCAGACGGCCGAGTCCGCCGTTTCCGAGAGCGGGATCCGGCTCCTCGTCCTCGATCGCGTTTAAATCAAAGCCGAGATCGTCGAGAGCCTCCTTAAATTCCTTCCACACGCCTAAGTTAATCATGTTGTTGCCCAGGGCGCGCCCCATTAAGAATTCCATGGACAGGTAGTACACCTTTTTCACATTGGACTCGTCGTACGTCTTCTGTGTGGCGATCCAGCGATCAATCACCACATCCTTTACCGCGTAGGCCGCCGCCTGATACACCTGCTGCGGCGTAGCCTCGTCAATCGTCCGGCGGAACTGGCTCTTTACATTGTCAATGATGCTCTGCTTAATCGCTTCCTTACTAAATCCTTTCATATTCTCCTCCTCAACCTACTTTTTCCACGCCCAGCGTAACGGTCTCTCCGTTGATATTCCATTCCTTCACATATCCGTCTGCGCGGCCGGATTCGATCGCGTCCGCCAGAACCTCGCCCATGATCTCTTCGGCGCGGCCGTTCAGGATCTTCTCAATCGTCCCGTTTCCGTCGTGGTACAGACGGATATGGTCCATCACCTCAAAACCGGCCTCCTTGCGCATGGTCTGCACCTTGCTGATGATCTCGCGCACAAACCCCTCCTCGAGAAGCTCCGGCGTCAGATTCACATCCAGCACCACGGTCACGGTATTGTCGCCCTCGGACACAAAGCCGTCTACCTGGGCGGCGTCAATCAGAAGATCATCCCTTGTCAGCTCCACCGGCGTCCCGCCGAATTCAAACGTAAGCTTTCCCTCCTGATTCAGGGTGTCCATGGCCGCATTCCCGTCGATCTCCGCCAGGGCCTTACGGATATTTCCAAGCTGCTTTCCGTATTTGGGCCCCACGGTCTTGAGCTGCGGTTTAAAGCTGTAGGACGTATATGCGCGCACGTCGTCCGTGAATTCCACGCTCTTGACGTTCAGCTCATCCTCAATGATCGCCTGGTAGAAGACAGGAAGGGCCTGCTCTGCCTTTACAAGCATGCGCCCAATCGGCTGGCGGTTTTTAATATTGGCCGTATTCCTCGCCGCGCGGCCGAGCGTCACGATTTTCAGCACCTCGTCCATGCGCGCCTCAAGCTCCTTGTCAACCGCCGCTTCGTCCGCCGCGGGGAATGCACACAGGTGAATGCTCTCCGGCGCAGATTTGTCAATGCTGCGCACCAGATTCTGGTAAATGTCCTCTGTCATAAAAGGGATCATGGGCGCAGCCGCCTTGCAGACCGTCACCAGGGCTGTGTAGAGGGTCATGTAGGCATTGATCTTATCCTGCTCCATGCCCTTTGCCCAGAAGCGCGCGCGGCTCCTTCTGACATACCAGTTGCTCATGTCGTCCACAAACCCCTGCAGGGCCCTTGCGGCCTCCGGAATGCGGTACTCTCCCAGACAGCCGTCCACCTCCTTCACCAGGGTATTCAGCCTTGATAAAAGCCATTTATCCATCACCGCAAGCTTTTCATACTCCAGCTTATAGTTTGTCGCGTCAAAGCCGTCGATATTCGCATAGAGCACAAAGAACGCGTAGGTGTTCCAGAGTGTGCCCATGAACTTGCGCTGGCCCTCCGTCACCGCCTTTCCGTGGAAGCGGTTCGGCAGCCACGGCGCGCTGTTGACGTAAAAATACCAGCGGATCGCATCTGCCCCGTATGTTTTCAGCGCGTCAAAGGGATCCACGGCATTCCCCTTTGACTTGCTCATCTTCTGCCCGTTCTCATCCTGCACATGGCCCAGGACGATCACATTTTTATAGGGCGCTTTGTTAAACAGGAGCGTGGAAATGGCCAGCAGGGAATAGAACCATCCCCTCGTCTGATCCACAGCCTCGGAAATAAAGTCCGCCGGGAACTGCGCCTCGAACAGATCCTGGTTCTCAAACGGGTAATGATGCTGCGCAAACGGCATCGCGCCGGAGTCAAACCAGCAGTCAATCACCTCGGGCACACGATGCATCGCGCCGCCGCACTTCGGGCAGCGGATGGTTACAGCGTCGATATACGGCCGGTGCAGCTCGATCTTGTCCGGGCAGTCGTCAGACATGCTCTTTAATTCCTCAATGCTGCCGATCGAATGCTGATGGCCGCACGCGCACTCCCAGATATTTAACGGCGTGCCCCAGTAGCGGTTGCGGCTCACGCCCCAGTCCTGCACATTCTCCAGCCAGTCCCCAAAGCGCCCTTTGCCGATGCTCTCCGGAATCCAGTTGATGGTGTTATTATTGCGGATTAAATCCTCCTTCACGGCCGTCATCTTAATGAACCAGGACTCTCTTGCATAATAAATGAGCGGCGTGTCGCAGCGCCAGCAGTGGGGATAGCTGTGCTCAAATACCGGCGCGGAAAACAAAAGTCCCTTTTCATCCAGGCTCTTTAAGATCATGGGATCCGCCTTTTTACAGAACACGCCGGCCCACGGCGTTTCCTGCGTCATCTCGCCCTTTGCGTCCACAAGCTGTACAAACGGCAGATCATAATTGCGGCCCACCTTGGCGTCATCCTCACCGAAGGCCGGTGCGATGTGGACCACGCCGGTGCCGTCCGTGAGCGTGACATAACGGTCGCATGTCACAAAATACGCCCTCTTATTCTGCTTTCTGCACAGATCCGCCGCGCAGTCAAACAGCGGCTCGTACTCCTTATATTCCAGATCCTTTCCTGTACAGCGCTCCAGCACCTCAAACGCGCCCTCGCCCAGGACCGCGCCGCACAGCGCCTCGGCCATATAATAGATCCGGCCTGCTTCCGCCTCATTTTCCTCCTTTACCCGCACCTTTACATAGGCTTCATCCGGGTTCACGCACAGCGCGACATTGGAGGGCAGCGTCCACGGCGTCGTCGTCCAGGCCAGGATATGCGCGTCCTCTCCCTTCACCTTAAAGCGGGCGATGGCAGAGCGCTCCTTCACGTCCTTATACCCCTGCGCCACCTCATGGCTGGACAGCGGCGTGCCGCAGCGCGGGCAGTAGGGGACAATCTTAAAGCCCTTATAGAGAAGGCCCCTGTCCCAGATCTGCTTTAAAGCCCACCACTCTGACTCGATGAAGGAATCGTGGTACGTCACATATGGGTTGTCCATATCGGCCCAGAAGCCGACCGTACCGGAGAAATCCTCCCACATGCCCTTATATTTCCACACGCTTTCCTTGCAGTGCTCGATAAACGGCTCAAGCCCGTATTCCTCAATCTGCTCCTTGCCGTCCAGGCCCAGAAGCTTTTCCACCTCCAGCTCCACCGGAAGCCCGTGCGTATCCCACCCGGCCTTTCTCGGCACCATACAGCCCTTCATCGTGCGGTATCTGGGAATCATATCCTTGATGACGCGGGTCAGCACATGGCCGATATGGGGTTTTCCGTTGGCGGTCGGAGGTCCGTCGTAAAACGTATACGCCGGGCCGTCCTTTCGGCTCTCCATGCTCTTTTCAAAAATCCGGTTTTCCTTCCAGAATGCCTCGACGTTCTTTTCCCGTTCCACAAAATTCAGGTCTGCAGAAACCTTTGTATACATGCCATCTCCTCCTGATACAAAATTCCTGATACAAAAAAAGCCCCATCCGTAACAGGACAGGAGCCTTCTCGCATTTACCACCTATTACTGCATACAAGACGCGGGCTCTGCCCGATCGATATGCGCTCCTGATAACGGTGGATGCCGCCGGAGCCTACTTGCATATGCGTTCGGTCCGGAACTCCGGAGTGATCTTCATAACCGCACGACTGGCAGCGGGCTCTCACCATCCCCGCCTCGCTTTGGCGTTTGTTTCGGAAATTACTGTCTCCTTCATTGTCTTTTTCCGTTTATCATTGTATCTATTTTCCAGCGGGTTGTCAAGAGTCAGGTTTTGGTTTGGCGCCGTTTCTCTCGGGTTTTCTGTGACTTTCGCTGCGCTGCACTCACAAAAAACGCCTCGCATGGACTGGCGTATGAACAGTAACGGCGGTTTCGCTCTTCCTCTTCCTTCAGGCGGGTGATATTGTTAATACTTTGTCATTCTTTTGCCTTTTCCCCTGTTTGATGGTATAATGTAACCATTTAACGGACTGATTCAGCCCGGATTACCGGAAATATCACCAATGCAGGCAGCTCAGCAGCCTGCCGCCGGAAGCGGGCCGTAAACGGACGACCTCTTAAAGGAGGAGCACAAGGAGAATATCATGTACCAGAGAAATCTTACCTTACTGACTGACCTGTACGAACTGACCATGATGCAGGGCTATTTTAAGGAAAAGGATGCCAATGAAACCGTCGTTTTTGACGCCTTTTACCGCAGCAACCCGGATGGGAGCGCATATTCGATCTGCGCAGGGCTGGAACAGGTGGCGGATTACATTAAAAATCTGCACTTTGAGCTCGCCGATGTCGAATATTTACAGCGCACCGGATTATTTGACAGGGATTTTCTTGATTATCTGCTCCATTTTAAATTCTCGGGCGATATCTATGCAGTTCCGGAGGGAACGGTTGTATTTCCCCGAGAACCGCTGATCAAGGTGATTGCGCCGATTATGGAGGCGCAGCTTGTCGAGACGGCGATCCTCAATATTCTGAACCATCAGAGCCTGATCGCTACCAAGACCTCACGCATCGTCTATGCGGCGCGCGGGGACGGAATTATGGAGTTCGGCCTGCGCCGCGCCCAGGGACCGGACGCGGGTATCTACGGGGCCAGGGCCGCTATGATCGCCGGCTGCATCGGCACCTCAAACGTGCTGGCCGGGCAGCTTTTTAATGTTCCCATCAAGGGGACGCATGCGCATAGCTGGATCATGAGCTTTCCGGATGAACTGACCGCGTTCCGCACCTATGCGAAGCTCTACCCCACGGCCTGTATCCTGCTCGCGGATACGTATGATACACTTGATTCCGGCGTCCCGAATGCCATAAAGGTATTTAAGGAAATGCGCGAGGCCGGGATCCCCCTTACCTCCTACGGTATCCGTCTGGACAGCGGCGATCTGGCCTATCTCTCCAAGAAGGCCAGACAGATGCTCGACGAGGCGGGCTTTCCTGACGCTGTCATTTCCGCGTCGAATGACCTTGATGAATATCTCATCGACAGCCTGAAAATTCAGGGAGCGACGATCACGTCCTGGGGCGTGGGAACCAACTTAATCACCTCCAAAAACTGCCCGTCCTTTGGCGGCGTCTACAAGCTGGCGGCGATCAAGGATAAAAAGAGCGGGAAATTTATCCCTAAAATTAAATTATCTGAAAATTCAGAAAAAGTAACCAACCCGGGCAATAAGACGATCCAGCGGATCTATGACCGCAAAACGGGGAAGATTATAGCCGATCTGATCTGCCTTGCAGATGAGATATTTAATGAAGGAAATTCCCTGCTGCTCTTTGACCCCATAGAGACATGGAAAAAGACGCATCTGACGCCCGGCTCCTACCGGATGCGCGAGCTCCTCGTGCCTGTCTTCCTGGAAGGCCGGCGCGTGTATGAGTCCCCGTGCGTTATGGATATCCGCGATTACTGCAAACGGGAGCTGGATACGCTGTGGGACGAATCCCGGCGCCTGGTCAATCCGCATGAGGTCCATGTGGATCTGTCGAATGAGCTGTGGCATATGAAAAATCAGCTTTTGGACAGTTATCATTTTGACGAATAACAGAAATGTTCTGGGGCTGAAAAAGTCCTGGGGCCGTTTTGCTGCTGCGCGTGGATTTTAGATATCACTCACATCCGGCGGCACGCAAACCGGCCCCTGCCGCATAAGAGCAGGGGCCTCTACAATATCTGTAAATGTTATGCCACAGGCTTTACTCATCCCAGTTATGATACGTCGCCTGCACATCGTCGTCCTCCTCCAGAAGATCCAGAAGGCGGTTCATCTTTTTAATGGCGTCCTCATCCGTAAGCTCCACCCAGTTCTGCGGAATCATGGTCACATCCGCCTGAATCATCGGGATACCTTCCTTCTCAAGCGCCTCGCGCACAGCGGAGAAATCCTCCGGGGCGGTTATGACCTCGAAGCTGTCCTCCTCCTCGGCAAAATCCTCTGCCCCGGCATCCAGCGCAAACATCATCAGCTCGTCCGGATCCATCTCACACTCTTCCTTGTCGATCAGGATCTGACCTTTCTTGTCAAACATAAAGGACACGCTTCCCTGCGCCCCGACATTGCCGCCGCCCTTTGTAAAGGCGCTGCGCACATTGGCCGCCGTACGGTTCTTATTGTCTGTCAGAGTATCTACAATAATCGCAACTCCATTGGGGCCGTATCCTTCGTATGTAAGGTTCTCATAATTCACGGAGCCGGCGTCGCCCGCCGCTTTCTTAATCCCCCTCTCAATGGTGTCATTCGGCATATTGTTCGCCTTCGCCTTGGCAATCACATCCCTCAGACGGCTGTTGTTCGCCGGATCCGCGCCGCCTTCCTTCACCGCCACAGCCAGCTCGCGGCCGATCACAGTAAAGATCTTGCCCTTTGCGGCGTCGTTCTTTTCCTTTTTGTGCTTAATATTCGCAAATTTAGAATGTCCTGACATAAACGTTACTCCTCTTCCATTTCAATGTTCATTGCGGTCAAAATCTATTTTATTTTAGCACGAACGGACAGGGTTGGCAAGGACTGTTGAGGATATTCGATAGCGAAGTGTATAGCGGGGCATGGTTTATTCGTAAGAAGGCCGCCAGGGGCGGGTTTTATATCCAACAGAACCCCCGCTCCCGCTCGGAGAAAAGCGCAGCGGACGCTAAGCTCGATTATTTTTTATTTTCCGCCTGGCGAGAAAGATAATTCTTTTTATCCTATTTCAAAAATTCCTTTGCTAAATCCGCAAATTTTTCGGCATTAGTCAACATAGCAGGATGTCCGCCAAAATCAAATAAGTACATACTTCCATGCCCTATTTTTTTTAGCATTTTCCCATAAATATTTTCCAAATAACCAGGCGAAACATCTACAAAAAACTCGTCTTTTTTACTACCCGTCATAAGAATATCAGGCACAAAGTCTTGTAAATTTCCATGAAAAAATTTTCCTATATGTTTTTCGTGTTGAATAATCGCTAATGTATCATTATCAACTACACTTTCCCAATCTTCACCTTGCATATATTGATAAAATGAGCGCATAGCGCCATTCTTTTTAGATAATTCTCTGTCAGTTACGATATTTGCTGTAAATTCTTTCAGCGGCACTTCGCCCTCAAAACTATCGGCAACTACTTTTGATACAAGTTCCGGAGCTTCTAAGGCTACATTAATAGCAACTAATGCGCCGCCGCTACTACCTATCATATTTACTTTTTCATATTGCTTTTCTTTTAAGAAAGCAATCACCTGCATGGCTTCATCAAACCATAAATCTGCCGGAAATCGTTTAACTCTATCTGATTTTCCATGCCCTAAAAAATCAATTAAAATCACCTTGAAAATATCTGTGTAACGATTGACAATTTCAAGGAACATACCAGATGAAGCAGTATTGCCATGCAAAAACATAAGTGGTTTGCCATTACCAATTTCTTTGTAGTAGATTTTTTTATTATCATATATGAAATAAGCCATATAACGCTCCCTTTCTGAATTTCTAACATAAGTATAGCAGGTAAAGATTCAAATAAAAACCATCCGTTCTTTCTTAAAATAAAAATGTGCCGCACATCAGGCGCGACACACTTTTATACTTACTTCTTTTTCTGTTTGAGTATTCTCTGTATGCTTTTTTCTGCTAAACAATATTTTTCTGCCAGTTGCGGGATAGACATACCATTTTCGTAATCCGTATAAATCTGCAGATTACGCATTGATAATATCTGTTTAGTATCGGTATTATCTCCCCAGTGTTTTTTATTTTCTTGCTTTTTGGGAATATAGATTACTTTTCCGTCTATATATTTTTGTACCTGCTCTATCAGTTCTTTTGGTAATAAATCAATAGAGTTTTTATAGCTCATTATGCACCTCCTAAGAATTATTAGGATCAGCAAAGGCTATATGACTCATGGTTATATATACGGTTCTGTGCAATAGCCTTTGCTATGCACAACATTTATTTACAGCCATTAAAATACGCTCCTTTCGCCGGACTAAATTGATTGTACCATTTTTATTTTCTGATTTCAACAAATAGTTGCGTTTGTAAAAAGTCTGCGTAGTATATATAAAATCAATATAAAAATATGTTCTGAAGCTTTCAATTCATAACCTAATATCAGGTTATGATATTGATTCGACGCCTGTTCTACAGCAGCGCCTCTCTTACTTTCATCAGATTCTCTCTTATACAGATATGCTGCGGGCATGCCTCCTCGCATTTTCCGCACTTTATACATGCATCCGCATGCTTGAACCCGTGCCCTCCCACGAGCCATTCCTCCTGATGCTTCGCCGCCCCCTTGTCGCCGTAAAGCGTCAGATAGTTCATCGCCGTAAAGGAGCCGGATATTCCGATATTCGCAGGACATACCTTGGCGCAGTAATTACAGGATGTGCAGGGAATCAGCGGTATTTTACCGAGTTCCTCCTGCGCGCGTTTCAGCACTTCTTCCTGCACGGCGGTAAGGCCCCTGAACTCTTTCATGCAGGCCAGATTATCCTCCATCTGCCCAATGCTGCTCATTCCGGATAAAACCGTGATCACGCCCTCTAAGTTCGCCGCAAAACGGACTGCCCACGATGCCGTGGAGCTTTCGGGCTCCGCTGCCTTAAAGATCTCCTGCACGGACTTTGGGGGCGTCGCCAGCATTCCGCCTTTAACGGGCTCCATAATAATAACCGGCTTTCCATGCTTTCTTGCCGTCTCATAGCACCGCCGCGACTGAACCGCCGGATTCTCCCAGTCCGCATAATTAATCTGAAGCTGGACAAATTCGATCTCCGGATGCGCGTTTAACAGCTCCTCCAGCTCTTCCTCGGTGGAGTGGAAGGAAAAACCGACGTGTTTTATAAGGCCCGCCTTCTTTTTCTCCTGCGCCCAGTTCCACATGTCAAATTCATCAAAATAGTGAGTCCTGCCCTCGCCCAGGTTGTGGAGCAGATAAAAATCAAAAAATCCGGCCCCTGTCCTCTCAAGAGACGCGTCAAACTGCGCGTACGCCTCCTCTTTTGTCTTACAGTTGATCCACGCGGCATTCTTGGTGGCAAGCTGGTAGCGCTCCCTTGGGTAACGCTCAACAAGCGCCTGGCGGATGGCGTCCTCGCTCCCGGCATACGCCCAGGCCGTATCGAAATAGGTAAAACCAGCCTCCAGGAACCGATCCGTCATCTCCTTCACCTGTTCCACATCAATCGCGCCGTCTTTCTGCGGCAGACGCATCAAACCAAATCCCAGCTTCCGGATTTCCTCGCCTAAATAAGCCATATACGCTCTCTCCTTTTATGTATGATTTCACGAAACGGGTTTTCGTGCCTGTGATAAGTATAACAGCTTCATCTAACTATAAGTCAAGGACTTTTCTTTTATTCTCCGCTTATTTTAAGCGCAACAGCTACTTGGACTGGTAGCTCTTGCTGAACGAATGCTTCACATCAATATCCGTAAGCACGCCTTTGCTGTACTGAAAACAAATGCTGTACTCCCCATCCCTTAAATAATGAAACTGATAATCCCCCTCGTCGTCATCCAGCTCCAGCTCCGGATAAAGTTCTAACAATTCCTCCTCCGTTTTTCCAATGGGGTTAATGCCGTTTATCGAAATATTCAAATCCTTATGCGTATCATCCAGCGCATAAAACCCTAGAGCGTGTTTGAAAATTCATTCCCGCCATCTGCACGCCCCACTTTGCGTGATATTTGCGCCAAATTCAGGTTACATAGCCCGCTATGCGCCCTTCATTTGGCACAAATCTCCCACAAATTGTGACGCACATCTGTCAGAAAGCAATTTTCAAACACGCTCTAGCTCCTCAATCACACACTGGCCCACCAGTTTTTTCTCGCTGCTCTCATTTACCAGGCCTAAAGAAGCACAGGAAACACCGTCGATCCGTACCTCCGGAGGAGTACCTGGATCCTTGGCGCAGCCTGATAAAAAGATAAACGCGCCTAAACATCCGCAAAGAAATAATTGTCTGAAACCTTTCATTTTACATAACCTCCCTCTTACAAGTGTTTTTACAGTCCAAATAGTTTTTCCCGCCTGTTTTATTGTATCGGTAAGCGCATTTTTCGTCAACATCAAATCAAATCTGGCCGATATTCACCCTTATGTTATGATACCAGGGTCAAAAGGTCTAAAATCCGATGCAGGCTTGCCTGCAAGAGGGTTTTTGAACTTGGGACCCGCCAAAAACATGAAAAAGCAGCCCGATCAGGGCGGATTTGGAATGTTTTTGAGGATTGCGGGAGTACAACGTACGGAGCAATCCGGTATCAGAGGGGTCAAAAGACCTTTTGACCCCAACATCATGTTATAGGCTTAAGCAACGGAAGGATTGCAGGCCATGGCTGATCGTGAGAAGGCCGCCACCAAGAGTTTCTATCTCCAACGGAACCCCGCTTCCGCTCGGAGAAAAGCGCAGCGGATGCTAAGCTCGAAAAGACCTCGCTAAGCACCGGCGGTTTTCTACGGGTTCCTATGGAGATAGAAACTCTCGGCGGCTGCGTTATCGGCAGGCGGTAAATTTTGACCTGTCTATCTGACGCGGCCGATTGATTCAGCCGCGCAGTTATGCTATACTCGCTTTGTCCCAGAGTGGCTGAGTATGATTTTATGGAGGCAGATATGGAGCTCATTTTTGATTATATGGAACATGATCATTTACGGAATAAGTTAAATACTCTCACGCGAAAGAGATATGGCTTTGATTCGGTTAGATTTCAATTTATAATTTGAAAGGATTCAGGAAAAATGAAAAAGAAAAGTAAAGCAAACCCACGACATCCCTGGGAGTTTTATGGGTTGGATAAAATGCGGCAAAAGGAATTGACTGCTCTTATGGAGTCAGGCAAGTATGTTTCTATGTTGCGTTCTGCAGCTAATATGGCAAACAAACAGATCGCAGCGTATCTTATAAAATCTGTCACAGAAAAGAGAAGCTACGATCGTTTAGAATTCGATAACGAATTAGGCCGCATTCCCTGTGGACGAACCGATTTTTATGGAATCCGGCGCTACTTTTATCATTTATTCGACTTAAAACTGAAAAAAATCATTTATCTCCAATCCTATAATCACAGGCCCGCCGAGCATGTAGCCAGAGCCAGCTTCCATATCCATCAGGAACCCGTAGAAAACCGCCGGCGCTTAGCGAGGTCTTTTCGAGCTTAGAGCGTGTTTGAAAAATGCTTTCTGCCAGATGTGCGTTCCGCTTTGTGGGAGATTTGGGCCAAATGAACGCGGCGCAGTGGGCTGCGTTAAGTGAATTTGGCCCAAATATACCGCAAAGCGGGGCGTGCAGATGGCGGGAATGATTTTTCAAACACGCTCTGGCGTCCGCTGCGCTTTTCTCCGAGCGGAAGCGGGGTTCCAGATGGATATGGAAGCTGGCTCTGGCGGCCCCCTCACGACATAAACGATTGCAAGCCATTAATCAATCAATTGATCTCCACCGCCAGATTCCTCAGCCATTTCTTCTTCCTGTAACGCAGATACCCAAACACAGCCTTATACACCTCCTCCAGCGTCACCATTGCATATACAATCCATATCGGCTGCTTCAATACCAGACCTCCCAGAAAAGCCATGGGGATCCCGATCAGCCATACGCCGCTGCAGTCCAAAAACAGGCACACCCGGGTATCGCCGCCGCTGCGCAGCACGCCCACGATATTGGCGTAATTAAACATCTTACACGGCATATAGAGCGAAAACACCAGAAGGCATCGGCTCACATCCCGCGCCACCTCCCCGGTCACACGGTACAGGGAGATCACCTGCCCGCGCGTGGCGGCGCACAGACAGGCCACGGCCACGCTGAGCAAAAACTGCAGGATCAGGAAGCTCTTTGCGTCCCGCTCCGCCTGCGCAAGCTTTCCGGCCCCCATCTCGTTTCCCAGGATGACGGACGCCGCCGCGCCCAGCCCCTGAAACAGGACGGCCATGATGTCCTGGATGGTCGTCGCGACCGTGATGGCAGCCACCGCGCCGTTCCCCATGCGGCCATAGGCCAGGGAATACATCGTCACGCCAAGGCCCCATGTAAATTCATTGGCAATCACCGGGGCGGAGGTGACGAAAAATTTCTTTACAAAGCCTGCGGGATAGCCGAACAGCTCCCGGGGACGGCACGCGATCGGCGCGCGGCCCACATATACCACGCTGAGCAGTGCGAGCATCTCCACGGCGCGCGCCGTCAGGGTGGCAACCGCCGCTCCTGCCACTCCCATGGCCGGGGCCCCGAATTTTCCGAAAATCAGGGTATAATTCAGCACAATATTGATCAGGATTGTGACGCTGCTGATCAGAACCGGGGCCTTCACCTGCCCCACGGCGCGCAGCATGGCCACATACGTGTTGCTCACCGCGATAAAGGGATAGGAAAAGGCCGCCAGCACAAGGTAGGAAGCGCCGATCCGGATCGTCTCCTCCCCGGTTGTAAAGATCCGCATCACCGCGCGCGGACATAATACCGCAGGCAGGAAAAAGGCGACGGCCGCGCCGACAGACAGAAGGAGCGCCAGGCCCAGAACCTTGCGGATGCCCTTCACATCCTGATTGCCCCAAAACTGGGCCGCCAGGATGCCTGAGCCGCTGACCACGCCGAACACAAGGAGCGTCATGACAAAAAATACCTTGTTGGCCAGCCCCACCGCCGCGATGGCTGTCGCGCCCAGGGAACCGATCATCATGGTGTCTATCATATTGACAACCGTATTCAGCATGCCCTGCATGGCAACCGGCAAGGCAATACGCACCGTTTTTGACAGAAAAATCCTGTCGTTCATCATTATCTTTGTGTCTTCCAGTAATTTATACATACGTCACCTGTTTGATATCCTTACCGCGAGAACGGGAAACCGCAGGAGCATCAGCGCCCGTAAGCGTTCATACGCCCTGAATGGCTGCAGCCGGACTTACTGCCCGGCTGCTTCCCCGCTCTCTTCCTCTTCTTCTTTTTCATCCAAAACGGCCATCACCCTGTGAAGCATCTTGTTTTCCACGCAAAGCGCCTTAAACAGATACCCCTTATAGGCCACCTCCGGCTGCTCGTCCTCCCTGGGAATGCGGTCAAGCCTTGAGATCAGGAAGCCGTTCAGCGTGTCATAATTGTCGCGATCCTCTTCGGAAAACTCAATCTCCAGCGCCCCGGCCACATCCTCCAGCGGAGTCAGGCCGTCAAAGAGGTAGCTGCCGTCCTCGCGCTTTACAATCAGCTCCTCCTCCTTGTCGTATTCATCCAGGATATTTCCGACGATCTCCTCCAGAATGTCCTCCATGGTCGCAATCCCGGCCGTCTGCCCATACTCGTCCACCACAATCTCCATATGTATCTTCCGGGACTGCATTTCTTTAAACAATGTGTCAATCCGCCTCGTCTCCGGAATAAAATGCGCCTCCCTTAAAAGCCCGGGCAGCTCCTTAATGGGCCGCGCCCTGTTTTCATCCTGCTCCGCGTACACAAGCGCGTCCCGCAGATACAAAAGCCCCACGATATCGTCAATATCCTTTTCGTAAACCGGAAAACGCGAATTCCTGGCTTCCGTCAGGATATAGGCCACCGCCTCCTCCAGGAGCATATCCGCCTCCAGGGCGGCCACATTGGTCCGGTGCGTCATGATGTCGCCCGCGGTTTTGTCATTCAGCTCGAAAATATTGGTGATCATCTCCGCTTCGCGCGCCTCAAGGACGCCCTGCTCATGGCCCTCATTGACCATCAGCATAATATCCTCCTGCGTCACGTTATCCGCGCCGGCGTCCGGATCAATTCCCATCGCCCGCAGAACCAGGCCCGAGATAAACGACACCAGCGCCGTAAACGGCTTAAGAACCATCATAAAAAGCCGGACAATGGGAAATGCCCCGAAGCTCCAGCGCTCCGGGCTTCTCGCCGCGCATTTTTTAGGAATCAGTATGCCAAAGCTTATGAGAGCTGCCAGAACCAGTATCCCGGCCGCGCCCAGGGAAACGCTGTATACCAGACGTTCATGGCTGCTCACCGCCCCGCCGGCCAGCGCGCGAAACAGCCGGCCAAACCGCTCCAGCACATAGGCGCCGGACGCAATGCCGATCAGGTTCGTCATCACTGAAACCGTATTGATAAACTCCGCCGGCTGCTCCATCAGCCTCAGCAGACGGCCCGCACGCTCGCTGCCTTCCTCCGCCTCCTTCTCAAGCGCTCCTGCATTCAGATTCTGGATGGCAGAGCCAAAACCGTACAGTGCGGCGTCTGCCACAATAAACGCGGCCAGCGCCGCAAAGCTGAGGGGCCAATACCCATCGTCCATATATCACATATCTCCTTATCTTCTTTCGTACCGTCAAATATAGCATTTTTGACGCGGTTCGTCAATGATAACCGCCTCCCAGAGCTTATGTAGCCAGGTCCAAACTTACCATCAGAGCCCGATCCACCTCCTGCTGCAGCTCCTCGTCAATATGGCAGATCCGCTCCCTCAGCCGCTGCTTATCGATGGTCCTGAGCTGCTCTAAAAGGATAACTGAATCGCGTATCATATCGCATCGCTTCGTATCCAGCTCCACATGAGTCGGCAGTTTCGCTTTATTCATCTTTGAGGTAATGGCCGCACAGATCACCGTCGGACTGTGCTTGTTTCCCACATCATTCTGTATCACCAGCACCGGCCGCACGCCGCCCTGCTCCGAACCGACGACCGGCCGCAAATCTGCGTAGTAAATATCTCCGCGCCTGATAATCAATCTTCTCACTCTCCGTCTGTCTATTCTCATTCTAAAGGTATCAGGACATCCGCCGCCGGCGCTCAGAACCGCGAAGCGCTCCCGGGCGATCGCCCCGACACACCTTTAGTATTGACCCGTTTGAGACGGATTATTCGCTCCCCTTCAGGCATACGGTTATTTTTCAAAAAAACCTGAACGGCAACGCCCCCGGCCGGAAACCGCCCGGATCCTCCTCCTGCATTAACATATGAAGAAAGGCCGGTTCGCGTTCATTTATCATTATCCTCCAATTCACAGAAAATCTTTGTAGATATCCCCATTATAGTCCTTTGTACCCACCACATGGCCGTCCTTTATATACACGCGCGGCACCCGTTTTCCCAGCACGCAGGGAATCTCATAGCGGAAGCCCCCTGCCATCTGCGCGAGGTGTTCCATGGAAAGCGTCTCCCCGCCGTCGCTGCCCACCAGTGTTACCTCCATTTCCTCCTGCGCTTCCGGCACACGGCTCACATCCACCATAAACTGATCCATGCAGATGCGGCCCAGAACAGGGGCGCGTTTTCCGCCTATCAGCACATATCCTCTTCCGGATAAGCTCCTCGGATAGCCGTCCGCATACCCGGCGCTGATGGTGGCGATCCGCATCGCTTCACCCGCCGTGAAGGTTCCGCCGTAGCTGACCGGCGTCCCCTCTGCAATCTCCCGGATACACGTGATAAAGCTGCGGATCTCCATTGCCGGACGCAGCTTCTGGCCCCATGCAATCTCATCGGACGGATAAATTCCGTACATGGAAATCCCGGCCCGCACGGCTCCCAGCCCCATTCCCGGCCGGTTTAAGGCCGCCGCGCTGTTCGATACATGGCGGATCGGGATTCTTACGCCCCTCTTCTCAAGCTCGTCTGCAAAGCCCATAAACGCCGCAAACTGCCTGTCCGTCGCCTCCTGATCCGCCTCATCCGCTCTGGCAAAATGGGTAAAAATCCCTTCTGTCTCAAGCCCCGGAAGCGACGCTATCTCCGCCGCCTCCTCAAGGCTCTCTGCGCCCGGCTGAAATCCGATACGGCTCATCCCCGTGTCCACAGCCAGATGGATGCCTGCCCGGATCCCCTGCATGACAGCAAGCTCTGACAAAAGCTTTGCCTTGGAGAGCTGGAACAGCGCCGGACGGATATCGTATCTCAGAAAATCCGCAAGCTGGCGCGCCGGCGCGTTTCCCAGCACCAGAATCGGCTTTCCTATCCCATGCCGGCGCAGGACCACCCCTTCCTCCAGGGACGCCACCGCATAGCCCCACACATAGGGCGCTATGGCCCTGGCCACCGGCACGGAGCCGTGTCCGTACCCGTCCGCTTTCACAACGCCGATCAGACGCGTCCCCTCCGGCAGGCCGGACGCCATGGCCTCCATATTTTTAACCACATTGTCCAGATTTATTTTTGCATAAATCCGGCTGTACGGTACTTCCATTATGTTCCTCCCCTTCAAAAAACACGCTCTAACAGGGCATTCGCTGTCTCGCTCGCCAGCAGGCCGTGCTCGCCCGATGCTTTTGCCGCGCAGCTCCCGGCCCGCCCGTGCAGCCATACGCCAAAGGAAGCCGCCTCGTCCTCCGGAAATCCCAGCGCGATCAGGCCCGCTATCGTCCCGGCCAGCACATCGCCCGAACCGGCCTTTGCCATGGCCGCTGTCCCGCTGTTCCCTATGTAGACCGTGCCGTCGCGCCGCGCTGTCACCGTAGCCGCGTCCTTTAAGACGCAGGTCACGCCGTGATCCTCGCTGTAGCGGACCGCCGTCTCGGCCAGATCTTCCCGCAGCTTTGCGATCTCCTGTCCGGTCAGGCGCGCCATCTCGCCCGGGTGCGGCGTGATAATCACATTTTCCGTCAGATAATCCGCCAGATACGGATAATCCGCCACTGCGTTTAAGCCGTCTGCGTCCACAATGATCGGGACATAGGCGGATAACAGCACATGCTGTACAAGCTGTTCCACATACCGGCCCTTTCCAAGGCCCGGCCCCAGCACGATCACGCTGGCCCACGCGCATTCCTGCTCTACCAGTTCCTTAAAGACCTCCGGCTCCCCGTCGGCCTCCTCCGGCGAATAAAGCGTCAGGATCGCCTCCGGCAGCAGCGTCTGCAGGGCCTGCGCATTGCTCTTAACCGTTAAAATTTTAACCAGCCCCGCGCCCATCCGGTAAGCAGCCAGAGCGCTCAAATACGCCGCTCCGCACATCCCCTCGCTCCCCGCTGCAATCAGCACCTTTCCGTATGTCCCCTTATGCGCCTCTGCCCGCCGCTTCGGGATCTGCGCCAGATCCTTTTCCTCATAACAGAAATACCGCCGTCCCGCATAGCGGTCATACGGCGGAAAACCGATATCCGCCACGCAGATGCGCCCTGCAAAGCCGCGCCCCGGATACAGGGCCGTCCCGGCCTTTTCACAGCCAAAGGTCACGGTCAGATCCGCGCGCACCGCCGCCCCCAGCACGGCCCCTGTCCCGGAATGGATGCCGGACGGGATATCCACAGCCACCGTAAACATAGGGCGCACAGAGTCAAAGAACCGGATTGCCTCCCGGAAGCTTCCCTCTACCTCCCTGGAAAGCCCGACCCCAAACAGCGCGTCAACCGCCACGTCAAACGAATCCGTCCTCTCTCCCGGCTCCTCAAAACGCCTCACAGGAATCCCCAGATTGCGCGCAATCGCGATCTGGCTGCGCAGCTCCGGCGTCCAGCGGCTCCGATCTCCCACTGTCACAATAAACACACTGCATCCGCGCAGATGAAGGATCCGGGCAATGGCCGCCCCGTCCGCCCCATTGTTCCCCGTACCGCAGAACACGGCCGTCTTCGCCCTGCAGAGCTCGCGCCCGGACGCCGCAGGGAACGCCCGCCCCATCTCATCCGCCACACAGAGCGCCGCCCGCTCCATGAGCACCATGGACGGGATCCCTATGGTATGGATCGCATAACTGTCAATCTCCTTCATCTGCTCGCCTGTTACCAAACGTCTCATCGCTGTCCCTCCTACCAGCCCTTCTCCTATTCATCGCCGTTCAGACCGCCTGAACGGCCGTCCTTTGCATCACCCGGACCGTTTCCCTCTCCCACCACAAAAGCGGCCGCATACCGGGCCGTATTCGTGACCGAAACATGAAACATGTCAATGCCAAGCTCCGCCGCCAGCTCCTTTGCCCTCCCGAACAGACGGACATACGGCTTTCCCAGCGGATCCCGCAGCGCCTCAATGCACTCCGGCCCAAAACCTCTGAAACCGGTCCCCAGTGTCTTGGCCACCGCCTCCTTAACGGCAAAATCGCCGGCCAGACGGGAAATCCGCTTCCCGGCCTGCCGACGCTCTTCCTCTGTGTAGATCCTCTTCAAAAAGCTTTCCCTGCCGCAGGCTTTTTTCATCCGATCCATCTCAACCAGATCCGTCCCCACACCTATGATCATCTCATTCTCCCGCCAGTTTCCCGGCCTTAACCTGCTCCCGTTCCTTCTGATCCTGCATATTGCAGACGCGGTACGACAGGCGCATCAGGCTCTCCGACAAATGGACATTCTCCACCACCACATCGTCCGGAACCTGCAGATCCGTGTGTGCGAAATTCCAGATCGCCTTAATCCCGGCCCGCACCAGGCGATCCGCAACCTCCGGGGCCTTGGATTTGGGAATCGTAAGAGCCGCGATCTGCACCTCATGCTCCTTGATAAAGCGCTCCAGATCCTCGATCCCGCGTATCTCCACCCCGCGGACCACCAGGCCCACCAGGCGCGGATTCACATCAAACATTCCCTTGATCATAAACCCGCGCCGCTCAAAATTCGTATAATTGGCAATCGCCTGGCCCAAGTTGCCGGCTCCGATAATAATCAGGTTATGCTGGCGGTCAATGCCAAGGATCCTCGCGATCTCCGTATATAAATACTGCACATTATATCCATATCCCTGCTGGCCAAATCCACCGAAATTATTTAAATCCTGGCGAATCTGGGATGCCGTGACCTTCATCCTGATGCTCAGCTCATTCGAGGAAATCCGCTCCACCCCTTCCTCCAGAAGTTCTCCCAAATAGCGGTAGTAGCGGGGCAGCCTCGAAATCACTGCTTTCGATATCTCCTTCTGTTCCACGGCTCTCCTTCACCCTCTCTCTGTTTACATAATAGTATTATTATAGCAGATGACAAATGTTTGTCAAATAAATTCCCAAAATTTCACGGTGCAGCCCTTGTAAGCAGTAATTGCCAACATTCCTTGAAAATACCTCCTTTTTATACTATAATGTAATCCGACCCGTAACAGCCGCCCTCACCCGGCCTGTTACCCAAACGATTTTTACAGGAGGAAACCATGATTCTGTCTTGCAGCAATATTTCAAAAGCGTTTGGTACGGAGCAGATCCTGTCCAACGTATCCTTTCACATAGAAGAACGCGAGCGTGCGGCTGTCGTCGGCATCAACGGGGCCGGTAAGTCCACTCTCTTTAAAATCATTGTCGGAGATCTGGCGCCGGATGAGGGGGGCGCCGCCCTTGCAAAGGGAAAAACGCTCGGCTATCTTGCCCAGCAGCAGGATATATCCGGAGAGCGCACGATCTTTGACGAACTGATGGAGGTAAAACGCCCTATTCTTGAGCTGGAGGAACGGCTGCGCGCACTGGAGCTTCAGATGAAGTCCGCCCCGGAGCCGGAGCTTGACCGCCTTTTAGATTCCTACAGCCGCCTGGATCATGAGTTCGAGCTCCAGAACGGCTATGCCTGGAAGAGTGAGATCACCGGCGTGTTAAAGGGCCTTGGCTTTATGGAGGATGAATTCTCCAAGCCGGTCCGGGAGCTTTCCGGCGGTCAGAAGACCCGTGTTTCGCTGGGAAAGCTCCTTGTGTCCAGTCCGGATATCATACTCCTCGACGAGCCGACCAACCATCTCGATATGGAGTCCATCGCGTGGCTGGAAACCTACCTCATGAACTACCCGGGCACGGTTTTGATTGTGGCCCATGACCGCTATTTTCTGGATCGCGTTGTCACAAAGATCGTTGAGCTGGATCAGGGCAGGGCTGCCGTCTTTCAGGGCAATTATTCTGCGTACAGCGAAAAAAAGGCCCTGATCCGGGCCAATATTATGAAGGCCTATTTAAACCAGCAGCAGGAAATCCGCCATCAGGAGGAAGTGATCGCAAAGCTGCGCTCCTTTAACCGTGAAAAATCCATCAAACGGGCCGAGAGCCGCGAAAAGCTTTTATCCAAAATGGAGGTACTTGAAAAGCCCATGGAGGTCAATGACAGCATGAGCATTACCCTTGAGCCGAACGTTGTCAGCGGCAACGATGTGCTGACTGTCCGGGGACTCACAAAGGGCTTTGACGGCCAGACGCTGTTTTCCGGTGTGGATTTTGATATACGGCGCGGGGAGCGCGTGGCCATTATCGGCAATAACGGAACCGGCAAGACAACGATCCTTAAGATTCTAAACGGCCTTCTCCCCCCGGACAGCGGGCAGTTCCGTCTGGGATCCAAGGTTCATATCGGATACTATGATCAGGAGCACCAGGTCCTTCACATGGACAAAACCCTGTTTCAGGAACTGCAGGATGCCTACCCGGCCATGAATAACACCCAGATCCGCAATGCCCTGGCCGCCTTTCTCTTTACCGGAGACGACGTATTTAAACGGATCCGCGATCTTTCCGGCGGGGAGCGCGGACGCGTTTCACTGGCCAAGCTCATGCTCTCCGAGGCCAATTTCCTGATCCTGGACGAGCCCACAAACCATCTGGACATCACCTCCAAGGAAATCCTGGAGCAGGCCCTCACGCACTACACCGGAACCGTGCTCTACGTATCGCACGACCGTTATTTTATTAACAAAACAGCTACCCGAATCCTGGATTTGAAGCTGCAAACCCTGATCAATTATATAGGTAATTACGACTATTATCTGGAGAAAAAGGAGATTTTAGAACAGGCCGCCGCACAGACTGCCCGCGGATCCGCCTCCCAGGACGGCTTAAGCCTGGCTTCGCCTCTTGTCGGGAGCAATCAGGCAGACGGACAGATGCAAAGCGCCCCCGCCGGGAAAACAGACTGGAAACAGCAGAAGGAAGAGCAGGCGCGAATCCGCAAACGCCAGAATGAATTAAAGAAAACAGAAGAGGAAATTCACGCCCTGGAGACCAGGGAACAGGAGATCAATGACCTTTTAGGTGAGGAAAGCGTCTACTCCAGCCCTGCCAGGCTGATCGAACTCAACCAGGAAAAGGAGCATCTGGCAGAAACTTTGGAAACGCTTTATGAAAAGTGGGAGGAGCTGGCGCAGTAGCCGGCTCCCGCCTTCAATATCATATCGGCCAAAAACGTCTCTGAAGCTCCCTGAACATAGTTACCGGCTCAGGGAGCATTCACTCCCCCGGCCCATTCTTCTCCGTCAAACTCTCATCCCCGGCCGGGCCCCTTATCTCCGATCCGTCCCCCCACTCATCAAGGGAATACTCCAATTCGTCCAGATCCGGTTTTCTCCCTTCCTTGGCAAGCCTCAGCGTCTGCTCCATATACCGCAGCAGGGCAGGGCCGTTCCTGCGCATGTCAGCCCGCAGCTCCTCTGAGCAAAAGCTCTCAAACAGGCGTCCAAACTGCATGGATATATTTCCGTCAAAATAGGATGGGAGCGGCTGGGCTATGCTGCTGTGTATCAGGTACTGTCCATAATCCGCCATAAAGCCATTCGTATCGCCGTCGTTGCCCGTCGCCCAGGCCACATACTCCCCGAACGCCATGGCCAGTGTGTCGGGATTCGTAAACTTCAGCTTCCTGTAGTGCGTATCCGTCTTGTGATACACATAAAAAATCCCCTGATCCGTCCCGGGCGCTGAAAAATACTTCTTATCCGTATAAAACATCATCTCCCAGCCGCTCTCATGAAACTTCCGGATCCATTCCCGCGGCACCTCCGCCATCGCCCTGGTGATCCGATCCTGTTCCTCCCTGTCAGGACGCCTCTTCCCCTGTATCGTCATATCATAGCGCCGATCCCGCAGCCCGTTTTCGTCATAATACCCTGTGCCCACATACTGATCCGCCGCCATCTGCCCATTTTCAAAAAAATAGTATTTATGCCCGCTGACCATCCGCTCGCCGCTGTGATACATCTCATAAGAAGAATTAAACCAGTACCATGCGCCTCCTGCATGGAGCCATCCCTTCGTCAGACGCCCGTCGTCTCCTGCATGATACCACACATCCTCATCATAATCATAGGCCCACCCGGTCGCCATCGCCCCATTTTCCCTGAAAAAATACGTATCGGAGCCGATTTTGTGCTTACCAGTCTGCATATAGCCGTCGCTCCCAAAATAATACCAGAGGCCGTTATCGTACAGCCAGCTCTTCTTAAGAGGCGCGCCGTCCGGCAGGAAATACTTCCAGTCTTCTCCATCCCCGCCCCAATACCCGGCGGCTGAAGAAGACATCACGGCTGCCTCCTGAGCCAGAGCAGGATCGGTCTGCATTCCCGGCAGAAGCGCCAGGCAGACGCCCAAAAACAGCGCACACGCCGCGTGTGGCAGAATATGCCGTTTCATAATCAGCGCCTCCTTTCTGAACTGGTTACTGTTCACACCCCCGCCGGGCTGTGCCCAGTAACACGCTCCGCGATGCACACAAACCGCATAAAACGCGGTTTGGCGCCGTTTCTCTCGGGTTTTCTGTGACTTTCGCTGCGCTGCACTCACAAAAAACGCCTCGCATGGACTGGCGTGTGAACAGTAACCTGAACTGCTGCAGTTTTCCCCATCGGGCGAACAGCCCTTGCGCATCCGCCCCATTCCATAGTATAATGAAAGAACATGCATACCACCCATCCCACCCGAAAGCGAGGTTTTTCCATGAAATTCCGAAAACTGGCCGCCGTTGCCGCTGTCTGTCTCTTTCTCTTATACGCCTGCTCCCTCATCTTCGCCCTGATGGACAGTCCCCTGTCCCAGAACCTTCTGATGGCGTCCGTCTACTGCTCCATCGCCGTTCCCGCAGGACTTTACGCCTTTGTGCTCCTGATCCGCTACCTCAAAAAACGAAAATAACCGGCGCGCCCTTCCTCCCCGTTTTTGTTTCTGCCCCTCATAGCTGCTCTGTTTTCCCGTCCTCTGTCGTCTCGCTTATAATATAGCGCGGCCTGCGCTTTGTCTCCAGATAGATTTTTCCGACATATTCCCCGATGATGCCCACAGCCAGAAGCTGGATCCCGCTGAAAAAGCAAAGGATGCTCACGGTAGACCCCCAGCCCGGAACGGTATGCCCCAAAAAAACCTGTGTGACGGACCACACCACGCCGACAAAGCTCATGGCCGCCACCAGAAGGCCAAACCCGGTGATAAAACGGATCGGCCGGATCGACAGGCTGGTGATCCCGTTTATGGCCAGCGCCGCCATCTTTGCCAGCGGGTAATGGCTCTCCCCGGCCAGCCGTTCATGGCGCTCATAGTAGACGGACGTGCTGCAGAATCCGACCAGCGGAATCATCCCGCGCAGGAAAATATTGACCTCCTCAAACCGCTCCAGCGCCGCCAGCACGCGGCTGCTCAGCAGACGATAGTCCGCATGGTTGAAAATAACCTCCACCCCCATCCGGTTCAGCAGACGGTAAAACGCCTCGGCTGTAAAGCGCTTAAAAAAGGAATCGGTCTGCCGGCTGCTGCGCACGCCGTACACCACCTCGCAGCCGTCATGCCACGCCTTCACCATCTCATTCATCGCATTTAAATCATCCTGTCCGTCGCAGTCAATGGAAATCGTGATGTCGCAGCGGTCCTTTGCATACATCAGGCCCGCCAGAAGCGAATTCTGATGGCCCCGGTTCCGGCTCTGGGAGATCCCGATCAGGCGGGGATCCGCCGCGGCCATAGCGCGTATCAGCTCCCAGGTCCGATCCCCGGAACCGTCATTGACAAACAGGATCCGGCTGTCCTCTGCAATCAGCTCTGCCTCCTCGAGCTCAGACAGCTTATCTGAAAACAGAGGTCCCGTAATCGGAAGCACACTCTCCTCATTATAGCACGGTATCACAATATACAGCGTTGGCTTCTTCATTTTTCCCTCCTGATGTCACCGAATCCGCATAAACAGATTAAACGGCTGCCTCTCCCCATTGACATATGCCGGGTGCGCCGGATCCGCAAGCCCGTCCGTCACCCACGGGAAAATGCTTCGCCCGCTCATACGGTCCATCCGGATGCCCGCAAGCCCCGTCACCCGCACCACATACTCCTCACCTGCCCTGACTTCCATCCCCTTAAGCTTCAGGTCAAGCCGCTCATCGGGCCGGATCATGGAGCATCCGATGCGATCCTCATACACGATCTCCCCTGTGCTCTTTGCGATCAGCTCAAAGCCGAGCGAGCAGAAATTGTTCCGCACATAGTCCGGATTGCTGAAGTAAAAGGAAAGCTCACTGATTTCGCAGTCCCCGTCAAATTCGACGGTCTGCTCTATCACGCTTCCCGGAAGGAGGTTCCACTCCGACGGCGCTTTTTCATGCGCAAAGGTTGAATAGCGCGTCAGCGGCGCTTTTGCCGTACAGGCATAAAGCAGCACCGCCAGCACCGCCGCCAGGCATCCCAGCCTGCTCCATAAAACCGTTCTCTCCAGAGGCTCAAAACGCTTTGCAAAGCGCAGCAGAAACGGGCAGGTAAGAATCAGAAGGATCAGAAGAGATCCGGCCATGCACGTCGAAAACAGGGGCGCATACGTAAGGCCGCCCAGGCGTTCAAACATATAATTCAGGCTTCCGTATTTCGTCTGATCATATTCCGCAACGGATATAAGTTTCGGCAGCAGCAGCCTTCTCGCCAGATTCGGGTCCGCGAGCGGCGTGCAGACAGACAGCACCACCCCCAGATATCCCAGGGAAAATACGATTTCCAGAAGACAGCACACCTTTAAATAACGTCCGCTCATTATGATCGCCAGGATCAAAAACGGAATCAGGTAGATCACCCAGTAGGAATTAAAATTAATAAAGCATACAAAGCTGCCCCACACGGCAGCCGCACAGAAGACAGGGATCTCATGTCTTTCCTGGTTCTCTTTATACCCATTATACAGGTAACAGAATACACAGATACCCATATAACAGATAAGAAACGGAATCAGAACCTGCCCCATGAACACACTGCTCTCCATGATCTGGATCACTGCGTCGCGGCTCTGTGAGCCAAGCGCAAAGTGATACGCCGGATCCGCTCCAAACAGGAGCTTTGAGAGGATGCTTCCTGAAAAGGAAAGCGCAAGGGCTGCAAAAATACAGGGAATCCGTTTTTCCTTCAAAAGCACCAAAGGCAGGAAGAGGAACACGGCAAACATCTTGCTCGGCATGGCAATCATATAGCAGAGCAGAAATGCCTTCCCATTTCCCCTGAGATAAAAATAAAAGCCCAGCAGGAGAAGAAACAGGGCAAAGCCGTCCACCTGGCTGATCACAAAGACAATCACAAAAAGGGCTGCGCTGCTCAGGAACAAAAACGATCCCAGCGCAGCGAATTTCTTCGGCGTCCCGCCAAGCTCTGCAATCTTGTAAATAAGATACGCTTTGGCAAAGGTCAGGAGGATCCCCAGCGTCTTGCACCACAAAAGCCCCAGGCTCCAGTCCAGATAATCAATCCCGTGCAGCCGGCTTATCAGGAGCACCGGCAGATTCCACAGCCCATACACAATATACACCATGAAATCATAGTTCGCCGCCCAGTACATCCTGGCATGCTCCACGGTGTAGGAATAGAAGCTGCGAAGCTCCCCGCGGGCAGCAGCCTTTAAAAACAGGATCGAGTTGTCATACGTATCCGTGATATCCGAATACATAAAGATCGCATAAGCGATCAAAAGCATTATGCCCAGGCAGAGCCATTCCATCCGCTCAGACAGGGCCGGAATGCGTGAGAAGGAATACCCCCCCCCACAATCAGACGCCCTGAATCAGCGCCCTGTCTCATTGGCTGTTTGCCCGTTTCCCTATTTATCACCATTCATATCTCCCTTATACGTAAAACACTTCCCCTCACTCTGCGCAAAGGCAGAATATACAGCCATCACAGAAAGGCCTGCCCCATAGATAACCGGCAGTAAGTATCTGGTGTTCGCATTATAGGGGGAGACAATGCAGACCAGTATATTGCACAAAAACGGCGTCAGCGCCGCTGCATAGCGGTATTTCCCGGCAGCCAGAAGGATCATGGCGCACCACAGGGTTACAAAGACGTAGACGCCATGCCGGAAAAACAGGCCAATCACCGGAAGCTCCTTTGCCATGGCCTCTCCCTGCGTCAGAAGCTCTCTGAAGGGCTTTAGCGCCTGCGGATGATAGATGTGGAAGAAACCGTTTCCCCTCTCATGAATCACGCTGCTGAAATCCAGATAATCATACCATTCCTTCGCGCCCGGATAGAAAAAGCCGTAGCAGCCGTTTATAGAAGCCTCCGCATAAACGCCGGGATGCTTCAGAAACTGACAAAACCACGTCTTAAAATAAGCCCTGCGCTCCTTCCACGTCTGCCCGCTGCGGTACGTCTCAAATTTCACCGGATCCGAGGTGATCGGGTTATACATCTGCGCCAGCCTGTCATACTCAAGAACGCCGTCAATCGCTTCCCTCTCCTCTGTCGTCACCTCATCCGGATAATCCCGGACGTAGCGCGCTGTCTGCTGATAGAAAAATCCCATCCACTCCCGATCGCTCCCCGGAGAAATCTTTAACGCAGGCAGCAAAAGCCCGCAAAAGCCGATCTGGAACAGCGCCATCGGCAGCAGAACCGCGGGCAGCAGGCGGCCCCGCTCCTCTCTGTAGCAGAGCGCCAGGGCAGCCGCCGTCAGGGCAGCCACATGGATACCGTGCTTAATATGGAGCATCTGCATCAAAAATGTGACGGAAAACAGGGCGAGAAAGCCTTTGCTCCCGAAAAGCTTCTGCCCCCCCCCCCGTCAGCCAGACGCAGCATCAGAATCACACACAGATACACCCACGCCGAATACGACGAGTTTTTAACAATATTGATTCCATAAAGGGGGAAGCAGGGAATCAGAGCGGCCGTCAGAAAAACAGCCGCGCACACCCGGGCCGGCGTCCCCCGGCGCTTCCTGTCATAAACCGCATATGCAAATACGCCGGTCGTAAAAGCCGCCATGCAGACTGCATGGAGAAAAATCCCGAAGTTCTGGCTTCCCGCCCATATTCCAATCCGCAGAAAAAGCCCCTGCATCCACGTATTAAAAACCGGATGATGCCCGTTTATCAGCACCTTTTCCGACAGCGGCCTGTCAATCAGGGCATAGGAGCCGTTTTCCATATTAAAGGACATTGCAAGCTGATCCGGCACATCGCTGTTCGCAATGCCCGGATAAAACCCAATCAGATACGGCGCCCAAAACAGCATCAGAAGGCCCCATAAGAAAAAGAAGCGTTTCAGAGACGGCGTATCCGAAGCCGCCGGTTCACCGGCTGCGCGCCCTGAAAAAAAGAACCGGCCCGCCTCGCGCAGGAGGACAAAGCAGGGCGCCAGATAGCAGAAAAAGGAGAGAACACTCTGCACCGGGGCCGAACGCGCCTGCTCCCAACTGTTATCGCGGACAAAGCACGGCCCCAGGACCATAACCAGCGCGAAACAGGCGCTGAGCATGCCGCATCCGATCTGATAGCGGGTCCAGGCGCAGGTCAGGCCATCCTTTTTCACCTGCATTCTCTCCGTTTCCTCCATACAACACTTCCCCCTTTGTCTTTAACCGCGCATAATAATCTCATCTCGCCCCGGACCGTTGGAAACCATGGTGATCGGTACGCCAAGCTCACGCTCGATTTCCTCAATATACGCCCTGCACGGCTCCGGAAGCTCCTCATAGCGCCTGATTCCGCGGATGTCGCACTTCCAGCCCGGCATGGTCTTATACACCGGTTTCGCCTTCTCCAGCTTATGCGTAACCGGGAAATCCTTCACGATCCCGCCGTCAATCTCGTACCCCACGCACAGCGTCAGTTCGTCCAGATAGCCGAGCACGTCAAGAACGGTCAGAACGACCTCCGTCGCGCCCTGGATCCGGCAGCCATAACGGCTGGCCACCGCATCAAACCAGCCCACGCGCCTCGGACGGCCGGTCGTCACGCCGTATTCGCCCTTGTCTCCGCCCCTGCGCCGCAGCTCCTCCGCCTCGTCCCCGAAAATCTCGCTGACAAACGCGCCGCCGCCCACCGCGCTCGAATACGCCTTCACCACAGCCGTGATCTGCGTAATCTCATACGGCGGGATACCGGCCCCGATCGCGCCGAAGGCCGCCAGCGTGGAGGAGGATGTCACCATGGGATAAATCCCGTGATCCGGATCCTTAAGCGAGCCTAACTGGCCCTCGAGCAGAACCTTCTTTCCCGCCTTAAGCGCCTCGTTTAAATAAGCCGACACATCGCACACATACGGCTCAATCATCTCCCTGTAGCCCATCATCGTCTCAAACAGCTCAGCCGGATCGAGAAGCGGCTTGTGGTATAAATGCGCAAGTATCACATTTTTCATCTCGCAGACGCGTTCCACCTTCTCTTTTAAGAGCTCCGGCGCAAACAGCTCGCTCACCTGAAAACCGATCTTCGCATATTTATCCGAATAAAAGGGGGCAATTCCCGATTTGGTAGAGCCAAAGGATTTCCCTCCCAGGCGCTCTTCCTCATACTGATCAAACAGCACATGGTACGGCATCAGAATCTGCGCCCGATCCGACACCAGAATCCGCGGCTTCGGCACGCCTCTTGACACAAGCTCCTTCAGCTCATTATTCAGATAAGGAACATTCAGCGCAACACCGTTTCCAATGACGCTCACCGTATGATCGTAAAATACGCCTGACGGCAGCAGATGGAGCGCAAAGCGTCCATAATTGTTAATAATCGTATGGCCTGCATTGCTTCCCCCCTGGAAGCGGATGATAATATCCGACTCCCTGGCAAGCATGTCCGTAATCTTTCCCTTGCCCTCGTCTCCCCAGTTCGCCCCTACTATCGCTCTTACCATGGCTCTTTCCTCCTTAGGAATTACTCATTTTTGTAAATACCTCGCTTATCCGCCGCGGCGTCACACATGGATCTCCGCTTTCATTCCAAGCTGCGCTTCATTTTCCTTTAAAACCGGGCCGATGACCTCGCGCAGGAACTCCTCTGTCTGCTCCTTCGCGCGCCCTGTATAGCGCGCCGGATCCATGGTTTCCTGAAGCTCCCTGAGGCTTAAATTAAAGGCCGGATCCGCCGCTATCAGCTCCAGAAGGTTATTCTCAAGCCCTTTTTCCTTCACATTGCGCCCTGCCTCCATGGAAAGCGTGCGGATCCTCTCATGCAGCTCCTGGCGGTCGCCGCCCGCCTTAACCGCGTCCATCATGATATTCTCCGTGGCCATAAAGGGAAGCTCGGACATCAGACGTTTTTCGATCACCTTCGGGTAAACCACCAGGCCGTCCACCACATTCAGATACAGATCCAGAATGCCGTCCACTGCCAGAAAGCCCTCCGGAACACTTAAGCGCTTGTTGGCAGAGTCATCCAGCGTCCTCTCAAACCACTGCGTGGATGCCACCAGCATGGGATTCATCATATTGGACATCACATAATCCGCCAGCGACGCCATCCGCTCGCTGCGCATCGGATTTCTCTTGTACGCCATGGCCGAGGAACCAATCTGCGACTTCTCAAACGGCTCCTCCACCTCCTTCAAATGCTGCAACAGACGGATATCATTGGAAAATTTGTGCGCGCTCTGCGCAATGCCTGCCAGGACGCCCAGCACACGGCTGTCAACCTTGCGCGAATACGTCTGCCCTGACACCGGGTAGCAGCCCTCAAAGCCCATCTTCTCTGCAATGCGCTGATCCAGCCGCCTGCATTTCTCATGATCCCCGTCAAACAGCTCCAGAAAGCTTGCCTGGGTTCCCGTCGTCCCCTTGGAACCCAGAAGGCGCAGCGAGCGCAGCACATGGTCCAGATCCTCCAGATCCAGCAAAAGCTCCATCATCCACAGCGCCGCCCGTTTCCCCACGGTCGTCGGCTGCGCCGGCTGGAAATGCGTAAAGGCCAGCGTCGGCTGCGCCTTATACCGGTCCGCAAAGCCCGCCAGCTCATTAAGCACATTTAAAAGCTTTTTTCTCACCAGCAAAAGAGCCTCTGACATAATGATCAGATCCGTGTTGTCCCCCACATAGCATGACGTAGCGCCCAGATGGATAATCCCCTTCGCCTTCGGACACTGTACGCCGTACGCGTACACATGGGACATCACATCATGCCGTACCTCCTTCTCACGCTCCTTTGCCACCTCGAAATTAATATCATCCTGGTACTCCCGAAGCTCGTCGATCTGCTCCTGCGTGATCGGAAGCCCCAGCTCCCTCTCTGTCTCTGCCAGGGCAATCCACAGCCGCCTCCAGGTCTTAAATTTCTTTTCCGGAGAAAATATATACTGCATCTCACGGCTGGCGTAGCGCTCGGAAAGAGGGCTTACATATCTGTCATACATGGCCTCTACCTCGCTTCTTCTTCGCGATCCGCGATGCCAAGGCGTCTGAACACCTCCTGATAGGCGTCTTCCACATTGCCCATGTCGCGCCTGAAGCGATCCTTGTCCAGCTTCTCGTGCGTCTCCTTGTCCCACAGACGGCATGTATCCGGAGAAACCTCGTCCGCCAGGATAATCTGGCCCTTAAAACGTCCGAACTCCAGCTTAAAATCAATCAGGTCAATTCCAAGACTGTCAAAATAGCGGCACATTACCTCATTCACCTGAAAGGCATACTTGGTAATCGCCTCAATCTCCTCCTCGGTCGCCAGCTCCAGGGAAAGCGCATAGTATTGATTGATGAACGGATCGCCCAGATCATCGTTCTTATAGCTGAATTCCAGCGTGGGGCGCTTAAATTTGATTCCCTCTTCCATGCCCATCTTCTTTGCAAAGCTTCCGGCCGAATAATTGCGGATAATCACCTCCAGGGGCACGATCTCCACCTTTTTAACCGCCGTCTCGCGGTCGCTTAACTCCTTCACCAGATGCGTCGGCACGCCCTCTGCCTCAAGAAGTCTGAAAATATGGTTGGTCATGCGGTTATTGATCGCTCCCTTGCCCACGATCGTCCCCTTCTTAATGCCGTTGAACGCCGTCGCGTCATCCTTGTAGTCTACGATCAGAACATCCGGATCCCCGGTCGTAAAGACCTTTTTTGCTTTGCCTTCATAGAGTAAATCTAATTTCTTCATATGTGACCACCTGTCCTTTTCTGTGTGAGTGTGTTGAAAGGAGGCAAAAATGCCAATTGCCAGTAGAAATTATAATATACTCCTCTGGCAAAATCAATAGCGCATTTACTTTTTCGCGGGTTTTCGCGCCTTAACCGGCTGATTCACGGACGGATTACCGCTTTTTTTGCGTGTCAGATTCCCCCGGATTCGGTAAGCTGCCTGTCCGCTCATGAAAAAAGCGGATTTCCCCCTCGCGAAGGCGCAGCTCAATCCGGAACACACGGTCCCCCCTGGGGCTGGCAGAAGGCAGCACATATTCCACGGTCTGCTCTTCCCAGACGGCAAATGCCGCCTCCCCCGCGCCTTTCATCATCATAAGATACGCAGAAACAGCGAAACACAGGCATACGGCGAGCCGCCTTCTCCTCCTGTATTTTCTGCGGCGCATTCTCCTTAAATAGCGTCTGATTTCTCTTCGTAACGGCAACTGCATCTCTCCTTTGCGGCTGCCTCTCCAAGTTTCGCAAAAGCCCTTACGCTAACTATAGCCTATGTGAACGCAAATGTAAAGAGCGCCTCTGCCGTTCTCGGGTTTTCTGCGGCGTTCACACGGCAAAACAAAAACCCGGATGAACCTACAACCTCCGTTCATCCGGGAATCTGCAATCCATTATCTGGCACTGATCTCTCCTGACGCGCCGCTGCTGCCCTCGGCCGCGTCCCTTATGTCATCCATGCCGTCCCTCACGTCGTCCGCAAGACCGTCCAGCACGCCGGTGCTCTCCTCATTGTCCATGTCCATGTTGTCGTCGGCCATGGAGCCATTTCCCGAGCTGGTCGGGCCGTTTTCCATACCGTTCTCCGTGCTCTGCGCGCCGGCCGCAGACTGGGACTGCTTTGCACCCTGCGTTGACTTTGCCGAATCCCGGCCGTCGCCGCAGCCTGATGCGAGGGCCATGATAAAGAGCAGCAAAAAGCCTGCGATATACTGCCTCGATTTTTTCATAATGACATCTCCTTTCTCCCATAGTATGCACAGAAAAAAGGGAGTTAAACATGGAAAAACCTTCCTTTTTTTATTTGTACCGCATGGTTTGCCGCCCCCGCTCCCAAAACACGCTGTGAGCCGGCCGGTATGCGCCCCTTTAAACGGCTTATCCGATCACATCTGCCATGGTATAGAGCCCCGGCCCTCTGCCCGCCAGGAATTTTGCCGCCTGCACCGCACCCTTGGCAAAAATTGCTTTGGAATATGCTGTATGGGAAAATGTCACCACCTCGTCGCGCCCGGCGAAGATCACGTCGTGTTCCCCCACAATCGAACCGCCGCGGACCGACTGGATGCCGATTTCCCGTTTATCCCTCTTCTCCCGTCTGCCCGTCCGGTCATATTCATAGCGGTACATATTCCCCATGGCCTCATTTACCGCGTCAGCCAGGGCCAGCGCCGTGCCGCTCGGCGCGTCCACCTTCTGGTTGTGATGCTTTTCTATGATCTCAACGTCAAACTCCGCTGCGGCCAGCACGCGGGACGCCTCTTTTAAAAGCTTTAAAAGAACATTCACTCCCAGAGACATGTTGGCTGAGCGCAGCACCGCCGTTTTCTCTGAAACTGCGTTCAGTTTTTCAAGCTGTTCCTCTGAAAACCCGGTTGTGCAGACCACGGCCGGCATGCCATGCGCTTTACACCAGTCAAGCATGAGCTCCGCTGCGCCTGCGATGGAAAAGTCAATGACCACATCCGCCTCCACATCGCACGCCTCAAGCGATGGAAAGACGGGATACGGATTCTGCCTCTGCCCCGTCGGATCAATGCCTGCCACGATGGCAAGCTCCCCGTCCGCCTGCGCAATCTGCGTGATCGTCTGTCCCATGGCCCCATTGCAGCCATGCATAATTGCCCGTATCATCTTCCTAACCTCCCATTTCTGTTCACGATTTCTGCTGCATCGTTTGCAGCCGTCCGGCTGATTGGGGACGGCTGCCGCTGCCTTGTTTCCCCCCGCCGGGCAAGTTTAAGAGCGCCTTGCTCAGAGCAGTCCGTAGGCTTCCATCTCGCGTCTTAAGCGCTCTTTATTTGCCGGATCCATCTCAATCAGCGGCCTGCGGTACGGACCGACCTCTTTTCCCATCATGTTCATCGCTTCCTTGACCGGAATGGGGTTCACCTCGCAGAACAGCGCTTCGATCAGCGCAACTGCCTTAAGCTGCAGCCTGCAGCTCTCCTCCGTTTTTCCCGCAAAATAGGCGGCGCACATATCGTGAACCTGGCGCGGGGCGATGTTGGACAGCACGGAAATCACGCCCTTTCCGCCCAGGGACAGGATCGGAACCGTCTGGTCGTCATTGCCGGAATAGATATCCACCCAGCCTCTGGACAGGCTGGCAATCTTCGCGATGGCGGAAAAATTGCCGCTGGCTTCTTTTACGCCCACGATATTGTCCACGCTCTTGCAGAGATCCACAATCGTTTCCGGCTCGATATTCACGCCGGTCCGGCTCGGGACATTGTAGAGCAGGATCGGCAGCTTCACCGATTTCGCAATCTCCGTAAAATGCGCCTTCAGCCCCTTCTGCGTGGATTTGTTGTAGTAAGGGGAAACGAGAAGCAGGCCGTCCGCCCCCGCCTCCTGCGCGCACTGTGATAAATACACCGCTGTCTGCGTACAGTTCGAGCCCGTGCCGGCCACCACCGGGATCCGGCCGTTTACCACCTTGCACACAAACTGGATCTCCCGGATATGTTCATCATGCGTCAGCGTCGCGGATTCGCCTGTGGTCCCGCAGACAATGATACTGTCCGTCCCGCCCGCGATCTGTTCCTCCACAAGCTCCTCCAGCTTTTTATAATTGATCTCCCCGCCCTCTTTAAACGGCGTAATCAGCGCCACTCCCGCTCCTTCAAAAATCGACATCCCATATTCCTCCTTCTTTTTCATAACAGCCGGCGGCACGCGCGCCGCTCTGGCGGCCTATTCCCTTTGCATAAGTCTGTGCATAAATAAAAGCCGGCGCGACGGCCAGCCCTTAACATAATCTCTTCGCAGCTCCCCATCGTATCGATGACAGTCATATGGCTCTTAACCATATGCCCAGGCTCCGGGCCCGCAGAAGCTCAGTCCTTCGGCGTCTTCCCTTTCCACGGCCATCCACTGTCCTGCCACATCCGGCCGTTTACTGATGATCAACGCAACCTCTACTCATATTTTCTATATATAGTAGCATCCCGCCGCCGACTTGTCAACAGCGGGATGTCTGTGACTTTCGCTGCACTGCCTTTTATTTTACAACCCGCAGCCCCCCATGCTGCTTCTCTATATTCTCCGCCTTCTCCATATCCAGCTTTAACCCAAAACCAAACGGATTCACCACTACGCCGTCCGCCTTGCGGATCAGCTTTTTCAGATCGCGGAATTTCACCACCACGCCCTGGTATCTGTGCTTTTTGTCAAATTTGCCGAATTCCATCCAGTCTGTAAAGACCGGGAAAAACCGTTTGCCCTTGTTGTCCGTCAGAGAGGCGTACTGCAAGTCCTTCAGATTCTCCACCGGAGCCAGAAGCCTGGCCTTTAAAAGCTCCCTGCACATCAGATCCTGCATCTCAGGGATAGCGCGCTTTCTGGCCAGCTCCTGATAAAACTGCGTTCCCGCGCGCATCAGGGACGGGTTCAGCACCTGATCCGGCTCCCCCTCCGGCTTTTCGATGATATGAAACAGAGACATCGCCAGCTCGCCGTTTCCCCGGTCGAGGACAATGGCTTCAAAACCGCCCCTGTACAGATCACTGAAAAAAGCCACCCGCTGCTCCGGGCGGATCTCCAGGCTCTTTGCCTCCAGCCCGGACCATTTCAGGTCCTTTACAAATTCGTCAGCCAGCGCCCGCTCTGTAAACAGGCATGTCGCCGGCTTCCCGTTCTCCGCTTCCAGATAAAAATGCATCGTCGCCCGCACGGAAATGGCGAACAGCCCTTCCTCCGTCTGCAGCAGTTCCAAAATCTTTTTCATCGGCGCCGCATCCCCCTGCCTGGCGCAGGATTCTATCAATTCACGCAATTCCTTCATTTCTTCCTCCATCTTTCACGCTTCGTTCCTCAGATTCCGTATCCTGTTTATTCTAGCACACGGCATAAAAACAATCAATCGGGTATATTTACTATTTCCTTAACGATTTCCTTAGCCAATCTGAGACGGCTGCCCGCAAATCGCAGCTCTGAGCCCTTTGGGATAGTGATTTTTCAGGATGCCGCCGGACAGCTTGGCCCAGCCTGCACAATAACCGTCCGCACTGATCAGGACCCAGCCCTTTCGGGCATCCGTGAGACATACGTCCCGGGCGGACAGGGATTCGCCGCGCAGGTAGGCGGACAAAAACGGGGATCCGGCATCAAGGCGGCAGACGCAGCGCGCCTCCTCCTCTTTGAGAGCCAGGGCAAGCGCGTGGGACGGCTCGAAGCGGTTTTTCTTAAAGCTTCCAAGGCACAGGCCGGGCCGGATGACGCGCAGGCCGCTCAGGGCCGGGGCCGGGGAGGGCAGCAGGTAAAGCTGATCCCCCCAGGATATCAGCCGCCCGCTGCGCTCCCGGCCGGCCGGGTCCTTTTCCGGCGCAGGCCAGACTGTCTTTTCCGCCAGTGTTTCCCTGCAGAATGTGTAAAAATATTCCAGAAGCCCCTTATCCTTAAACAGAGCCTGTGCGGACGGCTTGCGGGGCGGACGGCCCGTTTCTTCCGGCAGGCCGCCTTTTTGGAGCGCGGCGATGTAGTGCCCCTCTCCCCGCGCCTTGTGAGGCCAGATGCGGATGGTTTCTTTCAGGGGCAAACGGGAACCCTGCTCCGGCGGATCGGACAGCAGGCCGCCTGCCCACTCCGGCACGCCGCGTGAAAGGCCTTCCCACCCGGGAGCGCTCAGGACAGAGAACGCAGGGTTCGCGGATAAAAAGGCCTGGACGGTTCCCTCGTTTTCTTCCGGGGCGAAGGTGCATGTTGAATAAACGATACGCCCGCCCGGCTTTAGCATGGAGGCGGCGCAGCTTAAGAGGCCCCGCTGGCGGGCGGCGCAGCGCTGTACGTTCTGAGGGCTCCATTCCTTTACGGCCTCCTCATCCTTTCGGAACATCCCCTCCCCGGAGCAGGGGGCGTCCACCAGGATGCGGTCAAAAAAGGCGGGAAATGCCTCTGCCAGGCGTTTGGCCTCCTCATTCGTGACGACTGCATTCGTAATACCCATGCGCTCCACATTGCGGGAGAGGATTTTGGCGCGTGCCGGATGGATCTCATTGCTGATCAGAAGGCCGCCCCCGGCCATGCGGGAGGCGATCTGCGTCGTTTTTCCGCCTGGCGCGGCGCACAAATCCAGGATACGCTCTCCCGGACGGGGATCTAAAAGGCTTACTGCGGCCATCGCGCTTGGCTCCTGGATATAATAAACACCGGCCTCGTGGTAGGGATGGCGTCCCGGCCGATCATCCCGGCCATAGTAATAGCCCTCCTTTGCCCAGGGAACCGGCTGAAGGGAAAAGGGGCATTTTTTTAAAAAGGTCTCCGGATCTGTTTTTAAAAGGTTTAAGCGCAGCCCCCGGCTTTGCTCCCTCTCATAACTCTGTAAAAATTCCTCATACTCGGTTCCCAGCATCCGCTCCATGCGTTCCTTAAATGCAGACGGCAATTCCATAATTTACTTTCTCCTTTTGCTCCTGACCGCGCCCTGTACAGGGCATACTACATTCAAACGGTTACACAGCCCGGCTGAAAAGCAGTTGCGCGGACTGCAGCCTTATCGTTACGTGTCTGAACCATCATTCCCGCGCAAAACATCTGAAAGGCAGGCGCAGCATGCATACAGTTATCTTTTCCTATATCTTCGTCCCGCTCTCCACCCTGTATCTGGCGCGGGGCACGGACTTTTTTGCCACTAATTTTTCCTCGATCTCCATTTCGCGCTCCAGGCAGGCTGAATTCCTGCTCTGGTGCCTTCTGACTGGCGGATATTTCTTTGTCTCCTTAAAACGGATTCTGCAGGGAGCAGGGCGATCCTTCCCGGTCCGGATGGAGGCCGGGATTTTAAGCGCCTGCGCCTGGACGGCCGGGCTTTTTGTCCTCCTGCCCTATCTGCCCTCCCGCTTCCCGCTGCTTTCCGCCCTGCACGTCCTCAGCGCCCTCACCGCCTCGCTGGCCTTCTTTTTCTGTCTCCTCACCCTTTCCGTTAAGGTGTATTTACAGAGGCCGGGACAGGGGCGGCCGCTCCTCATCCTTCTCATCCTGACCGCCTCCTTCTGTTGCGCCGCCCTGATCGCAACGGGCATCATCAACACGGCCATGGAGATCTGCCTGGTGATCGCCGCCTGCGTCCTGATACGGCGTTTTTTTATCCTGTTTGCCTGCGCATAAAAAAAGCCCGGTAAACCGGACTCCTTTTATGCGCCTGATTCATTAATACTCGATCCGAAACTCCTCCGAGCCCTCTCCGTTTACTGCGTAGTAAGCGGCATGCTCCTGGGGCTTAACGTATACATCAAGCGTCTTAATCTCCTCTTCCTTATGTCCCAGCGCCACATAGGCCTGCTTCGCTGCAGATACAAGGGTTTCAACCGACGCCTCGCCGCCGTCAAACTGTATGTACACGGAAGCCTTCAGCTCATCTGCGGCCTTTTTGGCAGCTTCCTTCTTCGCTGCCGTCTCCTTCTTTGCAGCCGGCTCCTTTGCCGTTTCCTTCTTTACAGCCGGTTTTCTGCCCGGCTTTTTAGCCGGCTCCTTTTTCTCCTCTGCTGCTTCCTGTACCGCCTCCGGCGCTTTCGCCGTTTCTTCCATGACCTCCGCAGCCTTTACGGATGCTTTCTTTACTGCTGCCATTCCTTTTCCTCCTGACAAATCAAACTTTATCAATCATTCTATTTATATCAGTTCAACCAAGCTGTCAATCGATGATTGATTATAAGCCTAAATCCCTTATTTGTCAACCTTTCCGGCGTCTTCGCCGCGCCCGGCGCGGCGCGCGCCGGGTAATAATGCCGGATTCCATTTCATTGTATTCCCGTTCCGCTTAAAAAATGACGGAATATATATTATAAAAGCCCGATAAGGTGACAATTCCGACTAAAACCGGCGTCAGAAAACGGATACACACGATCCAGAATCTCTTTAAGCGGAACCGGCTGCCGTTTTTCTCAACCTCCTCGATCAGATTCTCCGGATTCCATTTCCATCCCACAAAATAACACATGGCAATGCCGCCAAATGGCAGGAGGATATTATCCGTCACCATACCCACAAAGTCAAAGACACTGTAATTGAGGATCGTCGTCCCGCCGAGCATGCCGAATGAAAGCGCGCTCGGAACCCCGACGGCAAAAATCGCCAGTCCCAGCCCGACTGTCGCCTTTTTCCTGTCCCAGCCCAGCGTGTCGATCGCAAAGGACACCGACACCTCCAGAAGAGCAATGGCGCTCGTCACTGCGGCAAAAAACACGAGCGCAAAAAACAGCAGCGCAAACACCGGGCCTCCGGCCAGCTTTGCGAATACCATGGGAAGCGTGCCAAACACAAGCCCCGGTCCCTGTCCCGGCTCCAGTCCAAAGGAGAATACCGCGGGGAAAATAGCAATTCCAGCCAGAAGCGCGATCGCCGTATCAAGCCCGGCCACAGAGGAACAGCTCTTCACAATGTCCTCCTTTTCGCTCAGATAACTCCCATACGTGATTGTAATGCCCATACAAAGGCTCAGGGAGTAAAAAACCTGTCCCAAAGCCGCGCTCACGGACGACAGGCTGAACTCCGAAAAGTTCGGCGCAAACATAAATGCCAGCCCCTCAGACGCGCCCGGAAGCGTCACGCTGCGGGCAATTGTAACGAGAAGAAGCACAAACAGCAGCGGCATCATCACCTTGCTGGCCTTTTCAATCCCCTGAATCCCGAAATAACAGATAGCCACTGTGACAGCCATAAACGCAAAATGCCAGAACACCGGCTCATTGCTGCTGATAAACGCCGTAAAATCAGGCGGCGGGGCCATAGTAGACGCATAGCTGACAATATACTTCATAATCCAGCCGCCGATCACGCTGTAATAGCTCAAAATCAAAAAGGCCGCCAGCACGCCGAACACACCCGTGATACCCGCGTGCGGCGCGATATCCGCATACGCCCTCACCGGGTCATGACGCGTCTTCCTGCCCAGCGACATCTCTGTGATCATCACCGGAACCCCTAAGATCACAATAAAAAACAGATATGCAATCAAAAACGGAAAGCCTCCGTTCCTTCCCATCAGGTATGGGAATTTCCACAAATTCCCCAGGCCGATCGCCGCCCCCGCGGTCGCCATGATAAAGCCAAGCTTACTGGCCCACTCATTCTTTTGCTTCATAGTCGTTTTCTCCCTTTTCCATTCCTTTATCTTATAGCTGCCATAACTGCATGTCATAGTATAGTATTATAAGGGATCCTGAACGGTTCAGTCAAGCCAAACAGCTCCGGCCTCAAATCTTTTAAGGGACAATGCGAATATTCTCCTTTTGGCTCATATATATAGAATATAATAAAATCAAAGCGAGGTAGCATCCATATGGAAACCTATAACTACGACGAATCCAGCGCAGCAGCCGACGCCAGCACAGCCTCCGGAGGCGTCCCGGCCGCTCCGGGTTTCGGACCCTTAGGGCCCGTCACGCCCACGGTTCCGGACCCCTCTATGGACAATTCGCCGGCCGCCCCGGGCTTTGGCCCCCTCGGCCCTGTTACCCCAACCGTTCCGGGAAATGGGAACAACTCGCCGGCCGCCCCGGGCTTCGGTCCTGTCGGCCCTGTCACACCCACGGTTCCGAGCGGGGGAAATAATTCCTGCACAAGCTGCGGAACCGTCGTCTGGCCCGGCAATACGACCGGCATTCTCTGGACGTGGGGAACGCTCGCGCCCTTCTTCTCCACCTCCTCGGAGGTAGCCCACGTCCGCTTCTACAACGCGGCATCCATCCAGGAACCTCTGGACATCTACTTAAACGGCAGGCTGGTTGTATCCAACTTAGACTACATGAATTATACCAGATACCTTCACATCATCCCCGGCGTTTACCGCCTGAGCGTTTACCGCAGGACGAATCCCGGAACAGCCATTGTGGATACCAATGTGCGCTTCCGCAGCGGAACCAGCTACACAATGACGATCCTGGGAACTGTCGGCGACTTCTCCGTGCAGATGATGACCTCATAGGCCAGTCGTCTTTATCGGAAAGTTGTCCTCACCGCTTATCTGAGCGTTTTTTCCGGGCCTGCTGTTGCAACAGGCCGGGACGGTATTTTGTATACACAAAACCGCCCCGGCCTGTTTTCCTGTCTCGTGAAAGAAGAAGGCATCCGCTTTACGGCTGACCCCCCTGTTTCTCCCGCCCTGCATTCCCCGCCTTTTCACGCTGCTCCTGAATATGGCGCTTCATCGCTTCAAAGCTCTCAGCGCTGATCACATGTTCAATCCGGCATGCATCCTCCAGCGCCGTTTTCCGATCAACGCCCAGGCTCACCAGCATATCCGAAAGGAAGATATGGCGCTCATAGATCATCTCCGCGATCTCCCTTCCAGCCGGCTTCAGCGTAATATACCCCTCGCGATCCATGGAAATATATCCGTTTTCCCTTAAGTTTTTCATGGCAATACTCACGCTCGGCTTGGAAAATCCCAGTTCATTCACAACGTCGATGGAACGGATCATCGGCTTCTTTTGGCTGAGGACCAAAATCGTTTCCAGATAATCCTCCGCAGACTGCCTGATTTTCAAAATACTGTCCCTCCCTGTGTAGATCCCGGCACAGATCCTCCGGCGGTTCATACCGCCCGGCCGGATCGTGCCGCCGCCTTATTGACCGCTTCTGCTGTCATACGCCTCAATCACGCACTCATGTCCCTTTTTCTCATCATAATTTATGCCAATCAGTAAGATATCTCCCGTGTACTCCTTCATCCAGTCCGCATAGTTCCTGTCCCGGATCTGCGCGATCGCCCCGCCCGCTGATTTCTTCCATTTCAGCTCAATCAGCAGCGCCGGCCGGTTTACATGCTTTCTGGGAAGGTATACGATATCCGCAAATCCCCTGCCTGACGGCAGCTCCATCACCGGCGGCAGATACCAGGCGCTGGCGCTGTAATAGGCCATGAGCACCGTACATTTCAGTGCATTCTCATCGTTATATTTCAGGATCGACGCCGTCTCACTGTGAACCGCCGCCACTCCCTCTGCCACCGCCTCCTGATCCATGGCCCATGTGCTTGCAAGAAGATCAGCCGAACGCCTGATCGCACGGTGTACCCCATCCCACCCGGGCCCTTCGATCGCATTCATGAATTCCTGGGCGATCTCCTGGTTGGGGATGAGGGCCTCTCCTGTCCTTTTCTCATATGTCAGATATCCCAGGTGAAGCAGCAGCGTAAGCACATCATCCCTTGTTCTCAAAGTGGTCATATCATTCTGGAATTTCCGGGTATTGATAAGGCAGCGCCCATTCCCAAGCATTTCAATAACCGCTTCCTTCAGACCATCAAAATTTAAATCAATGTAAACCTTCAGGGCCTCATACGTCTCTGTGCCTGTCCAGTAGCTCTGGAAATCGCCGTTGTCCATCAGTTCCGTCACCGACTGCGGGTTATAGATATGCATATCCCCCAGAAGATAACCGTCGTACCACCTCTGAGCTGTACTGTAATCCACATCATATCTCTCACAAAGACTCTTTACTTCTTTTTCAGTAAAACCAAAATATTGAGCCAGGCTGCCCGGACTCAGAATGGAGTATTCTTTAAAAATATTAATCGCCGAGTGCTCCCCATATTTTTTGACAGGGAGAATTCCCGTCATATATGCCAGCTCCACATATTCCGCTCCCTTAAAAAGCCCTCTCAGAAAGTCCAGATACGCCTTCTGTACCTCCACCCGCTCCTTTGCAAAGCGGAACACGCAGTCCCATTCATCAATTATGATAATAAACCCTTTTCCTGTTTTCGCATAAATCTGCCCCAGGACACCCGGCAGGCCATACGGATCCACCTCAAAGCAGTCCCCGTACTCTTCTCTCAGATCCCGGATCACTGCTTCCTGGAGCTTTTCGATAAAAATATCGAGATGGGACTTATCAAACAGAAACCTCTGAATATCCAGACGTATCACGTCATGCCGGTTCAAATGCGTTCTATATGATTCATCCCGCTCGATCCGTTTTCCCGAAAACAGCGCGCCTGAATCACAGCCTTTTCCGTAATAGGCAGTCAGCATATCTGCCGCCATGGATTTTCCAAAACGGCGCGGACGGCTGACACAGACATATTTCACCCTGGATTTATTGAGCTTTCGGTTCATAAGCGCGATCATATCCGTTTTATCTATATAGATATCGTCCGTGACAGCCTGCTTAAACGCCCCGTTTCCCGGATTGACATACAGTCCCATAGAATACTCCTTTCTGCGGTTTTCCCTGCTTTACGTCTCCATGGTGATTCTGATGTACTGGTTATCGGATCATACGATTTCTGAAGATATGCTGTTTAGCTGATCCTATTTTAACATTAAATATTTTAGCTGACAAGCGGCAAAATGCCGGCGCGATACTTCCCGATTTTCTCTGGTTACTGTTCAAACGCATGATATGATGTATGCGAGCCGAGGTTTGCCGTGAGAGGGCCGCCAGTGTCGGCTTTCATATCCATAAGGAACCCCGCTGCGCTTTTCTCCGAGCGGGAGCGGGGGTTCTGCTGGATATAGAAGCGGCCGCTGGCGGCCCTCCCACGATCCCCCGCCTAACCCCAAAAAGAAAGCGCGCAGCCCGCAAAACAGGCTGCCACGCTTCCCTTCCTCCATATATCCCAAGATCCCCCGCACAGGCATCTCTCTCACGCTTCCACCTGTCCGGCTCCCGCCAGATCCTATTCTGACGCGGGCCCTGCCGGACCTGTGGCTTCATTATTCCCGATCGACGTATCGCTCCCGGGGCCGGACGGAGCCGCCGGCTCAATCGGTATATCAATCTCCGGAATCACCTCCACCGGCTGCTCCGGCTCCGGAATCTGGGCAGGCGGCGTAACCGGAACGCTCACATCGCCGTACTGCAGGATATCCTGCATCCTTCTGCGCATGGGCTCAGACTGAATCTGGTTAATCAGGTTCTGCGCCTCGTTCCTGAGCTCTTCCCTGCGCCCGCCTCCCGCGGTCTTCATCTCTTCTAAAAGCGTCTCCGCCGTATCGGCCAGAAGCCGGTCATTCCGGTAATCTCCCACCGTGTAGCCCTCGGACAGAATCTCATCATCCTCCCGGCCCGGGAAATACTGGCTGCCGCCTCTGGAGCCGTTTTCCTTTGAAGGTTCCTTAAATGAGGCCGGCTCCAGGCCCTCTACCATCCGCGTCATGGCGTTTTTCCAGATCGTGGCCGGGTATGTCCCGCCGTAAAGGCTCGAGAGCACCTTCGGCTGGTCGTAGCCGACCCATACGGACATGCTGTAATACGGCGTCATTCCGCAGAACCATCCGTCCCGGCTTCCGTTCGTGGTCCCGGTCTTGCCGGCGGCCTCGATTCCGCCTCTCCAGCCCATGGAGCTGGCTGTTCCTCTTGTGATAACGCCGGTCATGATATCTGTCATCACATCCGCCGTATTCGGCTGGTATACCTGTATATCCGGATATTCCATAAAAATATCTCTGCCGTTGCGGTCAACCATCTTCACGATACACGTCGGCTCACGGTATCTCCCGCTTGACGCCAGGGCCGCATACGCGCCTGCCATCTCCTCTGTCGTTACCCCGTTCGTAAAGCCGCCCAAGGACGCGGCCGGATAGTAATCATCCGGCACGATGCGGTCAAAACGCATCTCGGTCAGATACGACATGCCGATCTCCGGCGTGATATCGTCATAAATATACCAGGCCACGCCGTTGCGGCTCTTCTCCACCGCTGTCCGCAGGGGCATCGTCTCGCCCGGAAGCTCGCGTACCACCGCATCCTTTCTCTTCGCGTCCGCCACACGGATATTTTTAACCATACTCGTCGAGCGGTATCCGTTTTCCAGGGCAGGCGCGTAGACGATCAGCGGTTTTATGCTGCTGCCCGGCTGGCGGAAGCTCTGAAACGCGCGGTTTAAGGTGTACGTCTCTGTCTCCTGGCTGCGGCCGCCCACGATGGCCACCACGCGGTTCGTGCTGTTGTCAACAACCGTAGCCGCGCCCTGAAGCTGATAAATCCCGTTCTCCGCCACACTCTCATCAAAGGTCAGCACCTGATCCACAGCTTCCTGCAAAATCTGCTGCTTCTGCGGTTCCAGGGAGGTATAGATCTGATAACCGCCTGTGTAGAGCGCGTCCCGCTCCTGGCTGTACACCTCCTCATACTTCTCCCGGTAGGCCTTGTATTCCGCCTCGTCGCGGAAGCCGTACTGAAACCTGAAATTATCCCGGCGCATCAGGAAACGGATCGCGCAGTCCACTGCGTAGGTCGTCTCGTAATTGCGCATCGGAACCTTCTGCCTCTGCACCTCAATCGTCTCATTGACGGCCTTCCTGTACTCCTCCTTTGTGATAAAGCCCATCGATTCCATATCCTGCAGGATCTTATCGCGCCGCTTAATCGCGTTCTCCGGGTGGTTGTACGGATTATAGTACGTCGGGGAATTCGGTATGGCGCAAAGATAGGCGATCTGGCTTAAGCTCAGATCCTTTGCATCCTTTCCGAAATATCCCTGCGCGGCTGACTGAAGGCCGTAGTATGTATTGGCAAAGCTGATATCATTCACATAAAATTCCATGATCTGCTCTTTGGTATATTTCTTCGTCAGATCAAGGGCAATCAGCATCTCCTTTGCCTTTCTCTCAATCGAAACCTCCCTGGTCAGGAAACGGTTTCTCGCAAGCTGCTGCGTGATCGTGCTTGCCCCGTGCTTCTCCTCCCCCTCTGTCCGGAAATAATTGATGGCCACGCGGAAAATGCCCTTTAAGTCAATGCCGGCATTTTCCCAGAAGGTCCTGTCCTCAATCGCCACAAACGCGTTGACCGCATGCTCCGGAATCTCCTCGTAGGGCAGATAGCTGGAATCCTCATCGCCGGTCAGCTTCGCCAGGATCTCCCCGTTCGCATCATAGATGAAGCTGGCCTCCTGCAGACGGAAGGTATCCAAAGTGCTGTTCTCCACCACGCCCGCCACCTGGGACTTATAGTCCTGGTACATCGGATAGATCTTGTAAAACCCGATGCCGACAAGAGCCAGAAGCGCCAGTACGCAGAGGATGAACAGTGTCTTGAACATCACGAGGAAAATGGTTCCGATCACACGGAAAAATTTCAGGATGCCTTTCAGGATCTTTTTTCCAGTGCTATCTTTGTTTTTCTTCTCTTCCATGTCAATACCCCTTTGTCGTATGTAATCAGCTCTAAGGCCGTGCAGACGCCGCGGCGCGGCCCTGCCGCCCTATGTGGCAGCCTCATACAGCCTTTTTGTCTATTATAGATGGTTTTCCTGCAAAGGACAACCGCATTTTGATGATTTGTTAAAAATCCCTGTTCTGTTAAATATTCTCAGGGCGGATTTTGCCGGAGAGGCTGCGGACACACACCCGTCACTCGTTTTCCCCTCATGAATAGAATAAAGTAAGAATTCTATCCCCGGAGTATCCGATTTATGCATTCCCCCATACCGCAGCTTATGATACTGGTTACTGCTCTCTGCCTTGACTCATTTGCAGCCAGCTTCGTGTACGGCGCTGAGCGGGTCCGTATACCGGCCGCCTCTGTGGCGGTCTTATCCGGCCTTTCCACCGCGGTTCTGATCCTGTCCCTGCTCCTTGGCAAAGGCGTGGGATGCGTCATCCCACAGAGGCTTACCGATCTTTTCTGCTTCCTCATCCTGTTTTTGATTGGCTTTATAAAACTGTTTGACGGCGCCTTGAAATCCCTGATCCGGCGGTTCCCCCTGCCGGAGAAACGGTTGAAATTTTCCATATCCCAGCTTCATTTTATCCTGACTGTCTATGCCGATCCGGCAGCGGCCAATGAAGAGGATGTCTCTGTCCTTTCGCCCTCCGAGGCGTTTTTTTTAGGGCTCTCCCTGTCCCTCGACAGCGCGGCCGCCGGGTTCGGGGCAGGCATGACAGCCTTCTCCCTGCCCCTGATCATTGTCCTCTCACTGAGCCTTAACACTGCCTGCGTCCTCCTTGGAAGCTGTCTGGGAAAACGCCTGGCCAGCCGAAGCTCCCTGGATCTGTCTTGGCTGTGCGGACTCCTGCTCATCGCGCTCGCCTTCCTTAAAATCTAGTGTTCCATCCGTCCAATAATTGGATTGTCAGTGCCGAATATTTTGTCAGCCTGCAAGGCGGAGGAAGGAGGCGATGCGGTGGCATCGTTGACTGACGACAACGCAGCAGATGGCAAAATAGGCGGTTCTGACAATCCAATTACTGGCTGGATGGAACACTAGTATATCAAACATTAAATAACTCATAGTTTAATAATAACGTTATATATTGATTATACGTTGATAAAGAAATACAAAAATTATGAGTTATTTTATGAACGATGTACTAGTACATCATTGCATTAATTCTCGAGTAAACAACACTCGCTATCCGCGCCCTCTGCACGCCTGAGAAGCTAGTCGTAGACTCCACTACGCCGTCGCTTCTCAGGCGCACAGATGACACGAATATCAAGCGCTGTTTACTTCGATATTAATGCAATGATGTACTAGAGCGTGTCTGAAAAATGCTTTCTGCCGCCGGCGCCCGTCACCTGAAAACCTTTACCACCCTCTTTACCCCCACCAGGGCTTCATGCGCCCACAGAGGGACAGAGGACATCAGAAACAGCAGGCACCATTCCCACAGGGAAAGGGGCGTGCACCCAAAGGCCTTCACCAGGAACGGAATTTCCGTCACCGCAGCCTGCAGGCACAGGCCGGTAAAAAACGAGACGGCCATCAGACGGTTGGAACCAAAGCCTGCGGAGAAAACGGAGCAGTCCACGTTGCGCATGCCCACTGCATGGAACAGCTCCGAGAGTCCCAGCACTGTAAACGCATACGTCTGGGCCCGCGTCAGAACGCCTTCCTCCCCCAGGATGGCGGAAATCTCCCCAAGGCTTAGCTCACGGCCGGCCGCTGAGGCGATTTCCCATGGAATATAGAAAAAAGCCGCCAGGCTTAACGCCGCGATCAGAAGACCGTAAAAAACTGTGTAAAACCAGCCGCCTCCCGCAAAGAGCGATTCCTTCGCCTTTCTCGGGGGACGCGCCATCATCTGCGCGCCGTCATTCTTATCCACGCCCAGCGCCAGGGCCGGGAGGGAATCGGTGATTAGGTTTACCCACAGGATATGGCTTGATTTGAGCGGGGACGAAAGGCCGGCCGCAACGGCTGCAAACATGGTGGCTATCTCCCCGAAGTTTGAGGACAGGAGGAAAATCACCGATTTTTTGATATTTTCATAGATTCCCCTGCCCTCCTCAATCGCCCGCTCGATCGTGGCAAAATTATCGTCTGTAAGGATCATGTCAGAGGCCTGTCTGGCCACATCCGTTCCGGTTTTCCCCATCGCAATCCCGATATCCGCGCATTTCAGGGAGGGCGCGTCGTTTACGCCGTCCCCGGTCATAGCCGTAATGCTGCCGTCCGCCTTTAAGGCTTTTACAATCCGCACCTTGTGATCCGGAGATACTCTGGCAAATACGGATGTATGCCGGATCCGCTTTGCGAGCTCCCCGTCGTCCAGGCGTTCCAGCTCATATCCGGTCATGCATTCGTCCTCGCTCTGCGCGATGCCCAGCTTCCTGGCGATTGCCAGAGCCGTGGCCGCATAATCCCCGGTAATCATGACAGTGCGGACGCGCGCGCGCCTGAATACTTCCACGGCCTGCCTGGCCTCGGGCCTTGGCGGATCGATCATGCCCGCCAGGCCCAGAAACGTCATATGGTAATCCGACGGGCGGCTTCCCCCTTCCGTCATGGCCGCGGCCAGCACGCGCAGGGCCTGGCCGGACAGCGAGCGGATCGCCTCCTCAATCCGTTTGCGCTCCGCTCCGTCGAGCGTCTGAACCTGCCCGTTTTTCATCACATGGCTGCAGCGTTTCAGCACCACATCCGGCGCTCCCTTGGTGTAGGATAAAGTCTGCCTCCCGTCCCGGTGAAAGGTCGTCATCCTCTTTCGCTCTGAATCAAAGGGAACCTCGGCCTGGCGCGGCTTTTCACGGTTTAACTGCTCCGGGTCAAGGCCGTTTTCGATGGCGAGCCTTAAAAGAGCCGATTCTGTGGGCTCTCCCGTCTCCCTCGTGGCGTCGTTGCAGAGGCAGAACGCTTCCAGCAGCCGCCGTTTCGTCTCCCCTGTGCCGGCCGCCGCCTCCTGGATTTTCCCGTCAAAATAACAGGCCGTGACCGACATCTCATTTTTCGTCAGAGTTCCCGTCTTATCCGAGCACACCACACTCACCGCGCCCAGTGTTTCCACGGATGGCAGACGCCTTACAATGGTTCCGGCCTTCACCATCCGCGTCACGCTGAGCGCCAGCACGATCGTGACCACAGCCGGGAGCCCTTCCGGTACGGCCGCCACAGCCAGGGAAATGGCGGTGATCAGCATTTCCAGCACATTGCGCTTCTGGAACACAGCTATCACGAAGAGAAGCGCGCACAGCAGAACCGCGCTGATGCTCAAGATCCGCCCCAGATCCGAAAGCCGTCTCTGGAGCGGCGTTTCCTCCTGGGGCGCTTCGCGGATCAGGGCCGCGATGCGGCCGATCTCTGTGTCCATGCCGGTGGCTGTCACGATGCCGCGCGCGCGGCCGGAAGCGACATAGGATGTCATAAACGCCATATTCTTCCGATCCCCTGCCGGAAGCTCCCTGCCGGCCAGAAAGGCGCTGCTCTTGCTCACCGGGACCGACTCGCCGGTGAGGGCTGATTCCTCCATCCTGGTATTGACGGTCTGCGTAAGCCTGACATCCGCCGGAACCTGGCAGCCCGCGGCGAGGATGACCACATCCCCGGGAACAAGCTCCTGCGCCGGGATTTCCCGCTCCCTGCCGTCCCTGACAACCACTGCGGCCGGGCTCGTAAGGCTCTTAAGCGATTCCAGCGCCGCCTCCGCCTTTCCCTCCTGGATCAGGCCCACCACGGCATTCATTATAACCACAGCCAGAATGATCGCTGCGTCGCTGTATTCCCGCAGCATGATGGAAATCCCGGCGGCGGCGAACAGGACGAAAATGAGGGAATCGCAAAGCTGTGCGGCCAGCCTGGAGACAAGCGTCCGCTTTTTTTCCTCCTTCAGACGGTTCGGCCCGTAGTGCGCCAGCCGCCGCTCTGCCTCCTCCTCACGTAAGCCTGTCCGCTCATCTGTATCCATCTGCCTGACGATCTCTTCAACGGTTTTTTGCTCATACATGGCTCTCTGTCTCTCCCTTCCTCCTGCTGACAGTATGTCTTATGCAAACCTTATGAGAAGAAACGGAAAAATAGAACCGCTGTGCGGGCTTTCCTGCTTTACTTTTTCTTATGCCTGTCTTCTTTTCTCCTTTTCCCGGAAGCACTTAAGCACAATGGACGCCGAATACTGGTATGCATAGATGCACCGCTTCATCAGCTCCTGCTCCTCGGGCGTCTTGCAGACGCTTAAAATCATCTCCTCCTCTTCCTTCTGCAGATAAGCCTCCCCGTTGGCGTCTCTCTCCCGCACCGGCTTGTAAATCCTGTATTTCTTAAAATAATCAGGGCACGGGAACTGCTTGTTTTTTACCGGCTCCGGCACGATCCGAAGCTTATACTTATCCGACATCCTCGCCAAAATATTGTGAACTTTTTCACAGTTCTCCCGCGTGCTGTTCTCCCTGGGCGGGATACAGAGTAAATAATCCATACGATCCTCCTTCCTATATCATGGGCGCCCGGGCATCCCGCCGCACCTGATTTTGCGGGATTCCAGCCATACATGAGCGCTCCCGGAGATTATACCATATTTTCCGGGATTTCGGTAGGATTCCCAACATTCGTTCATGAAACATTACAGACGAGGCCAAAGGATTCTCTTTTGTGCGCGAAAAAGGCGCGGGATGCCGCCTCTAAGCAGCGCCCGCGCCATTTTCCTCTCTGTCCGCTTTGATTACCGCAGATGGAACAGAAGATTCATATCCCTAATCTCCCGCTCTGTGCTCATCCCTTTCGACTTCGCAGAAGCCTTCTTCTCCTCTGACGGCAGATTGTAAAGATGGGAAATCTGGTTGATACCTTCCATTATAATTTTTTTATCTTCTCTTGACATTGTAATCATCCTTTCCTTATTCACGCCTCATACGGCGCATGATTCTGAAGGGATACCCCGCCGGCAGCAGCCTGCCTAACGAAGAGGCATCTTCCTTTCATGCGCTTAAGTATAGCACAATCCGTGTGATTGTCAATGTGTCCCGCCGACTTTCGTCAGTATTCTTCGGGGTATAACCCATGAATTATAAGACAATATACGCCGCATTTATATGTTTCGTCAAAATGACGGCAAATGACGGATAACTACATGTCCTTTTGTGCGCGATCCCGGTTTGCCTGCGGTCCGTCTCTACAGCCCCCTCCCCTGTGACAGCGGCCTTTTCACGAAACTTCCTCCCCTACGCCCACAAAACATGTGAAAACGCCACGCTGTATGCAAGGATACACCACGGCTTTCCGAGCAGTATAATCGCCGTAAACTTTTTCGCGCTCATACCCGTAACACCTGAAAGGTAGCAGAAGTAATCATCCGGGCACAGCGGAAGGAGGATCATCAGAAACAGGAGCACAGAAAAGGAGCGGCTCTTTCCGGCCCGTATCGCCCACCGCTCATAGCGTTCGGATGAAAACAGCAGGCGGATCAGCCTGATACCATACCTGCGGGCAATCAGAAAGGCAATCACAGACCCGGCGCAGATGCCGATATAATTGCACCAGAATCCGCCCATGCATCCAAAGAGGAGCGCCCCCGCCGCGCACCCGATAAAGCCAGGCAGGATGGGGATCACCACCTGAAAGGCCTGAAGCGCTCCCAGGATAAAGGGGCCCATCATCCCAAAACCCGCGATATATTCCCTCAGCGTCCCGGCTGAATGGAATTTCCCCTCCATATATGCTTTTATGAAAAAAAGCGCTGCCAGAATACCGAGCATAATACTGAGGATCCACGCCGCGCGCCTGATTGTCATCTTCCTTCCCATGCCGCATTCCCTCCTGTGCAGACGAACGCACCGTACAAACGCGCTCCCTTATAAAAAAAGCCTGTATCCCCCGAAGAGAATACAGGCCCTGTTCCTGTGTCTTAATAGCCCGCTGATTCTTTGAGCTTAAACTGCTCCAGAAGGTTGCGCAGCACCTGTACCTGGCTGGAGAGCTCCTCGCTCGCCGCCGCGCTCGCCTCGGAGGTCGCCGAGTTGTTCTGAACTACGCTGGCAATCTGAGAGATGCCCTCGCTGATGCCGCTGACGGAGCCGGACTGCTGCGCCGACGCGTCTGAGATCTGGTGTACCCGTTCGATCACGGCCTGCGAGCTCTTCACAACATTGCCCATGGCCTCCTGGGTGGATTCCGTGAGCTGTACGCCGTTGGAAACCGCGCCCAGCGTCTTCTCAATCAAATCGGAGGTGCTCTTGGCTGCCTCCGCGCTCTTGGCCGCAAGGTTCCTCACCTCGTCAGCGACCACGGCAAATCCCTTGCCCGCCGAGCCGGCGCGCGCCGCCTCAACCGCTGCGTTTAAGGCCAGGATATTCGTCTGGAAGGCGATATCCTCAATCGTCTTGATAATATGGCCAATCTCATTGGAGCAGCCGCTGATCTCATCCATCGCCTGTGACATATCACGCATCTGGCCATTGCACTGCTCCATATGGCGCTCCACCTGATCCGCCTGATCGCTGGCCTGGTTTGCATAGTCCGCATTGCTCTTTATCTGTCCGGAAACGAGATTGATCGTCTTGACCAGGTTGTCAATCTCATTCGCCTGCTCTGTCGCTCCCTGCGCCAGGCTCTGCGCGCCGCTGGCAACACTCTCTGCGCCGTTGCCTACCTGCACAGCAACCAGGTGGATCTGCGCCATGGTGTCATTGAGCTGTCTGCGGATCGTGCCGATCGAATTCTCGATCGCCACAAAATCGCCAATATAGCTGATATTCGACTCCGATATCAGATCTCCCTTGGAAATCGCATTTAAATTATCTGATATATCGGTTATATACATTGCAAGCGTCTTTGCCGCGTCGTTGAGGCTCTTTGCCAGAACGCCGATCTCATCCTGATTGGAAACCTGAATCTCAAAATCAAGCTCTCCGCGGGACAGGCGCTGGCTGTCCTCTGTAATCACGCTGATTGGGCGCACAATGTTGCTGAATACGTACCGAAGCAGAGCACAGCAGGAAATCAGTGTTACCACAATCGTTATAAGCGCTGCAATAAGTGTTACAGTAATTGCTTTCCCCAGTTCATCCTCGTGCGCGTGAACCTGCGCGTTATTGGCCTCCACAACCTCCTCCAGAAGCGTGACAAGGTCAGTGACATTTTTCTTTACTACATTTAAATACATCTCCTTTGCCTGCTCATGATCCCGCTGATTCAGCTCCAGGATCTCCGTTGCAGACGTATGGATCGCCTCGTGGATCGGAATAATCTCATCCATCAGGCTGAGGATTCTCGGATTCCGGATAGTCGTCCTGTCTGTATTATACAGCCATTTTCCCAATACACAGGTGGTACAATCCGTACTGCCTGTAAACTCTGTTCCATAACTGATAGCAGAACTTAAGTTTTCGATCCAACTGTAATGCGCCTTCTCCGCTGAAAGCGCCATGGTATGGATATTGGTGGCCTCGACAGTTTCTTTGTTGATGCGTCGGATCTTCCTTAAATAAGTGACTGTACTGGCTCCGCTGACAATCACTACAAAAAAGATAATCGCCACTCTCATCCAAATCGCTTTTTTAATTGATTTCTCCATGATTCATCCTCTTTTTCCGGGCCTGGCCTGAAAATAAGGGAATATCCCTATTCCCCTTACTTAAACCTCCCTTTATATTGTCTATTCATAGAAATTATACATGAAACATTCCATTATTTCAATAGCCAATTTTCAATACGATGCGATATTTTTTTATTTTGAACAAAAATATGAACAGGTTTATAATGTCTCCGGATTTGCATGGATCGCATTGAACTGCGCCTATATTTATAGTATCAAATCTTCTTAAAAATGTTCCTGCCAATGTCCGAAAAGGCGGCCCGGAGCCGGAGATTACTCCGGCCGGGCCGCCTGTTTTATTTTCCGGAACGTGTTTCAAAAAAGCCCGGCATTCTCCATATTTTGCTATGGACGGAGCCCCATGCCGCCCTCGAGGGTGATCGTCTCTCCGGTCATATACTTGAAGTCTTCAGAGGCAAGCTGCACGCAGACTCTTCCTATCTCGCGCTCCGCATCCCCGAAATGGCCGGCGGGCGGAACCTTGACATTCTGCCTGAATGCCTCCGGGTAGCCTTTTTCAAACTGCTCAAGCTGCGCCGTCCAGGCCAGCGGGCAAATCACATTGACATTGATGCCGTCCCCCGCCCACTCCGTGGCAGCCACACGGCTCAAGCCCCGGATACCTTCCTTTGCCGCCGCATAGGCGCACTGTCCGAAATTTCCGAACAGGCCCGCGCCTGACGCGAAATTGATAACCGTCCCCCGCGTCTCCTTTAAGTGCGGATAGCAGGCCTTCATATAGTAAAACGCCGCGTACAGGCCGGAATAGAGGGCCAGATCAAACTGTTCTGTGGTGTGCTCGGATAACGGCACCCCGGAAGCCGAAGCCTGGGCATTGTTGATCAGTACGTCGATCCGCCCGAATGTCTCCATGGCCCGTTCCACCACCCCTGCGGTCACGTTTGCGTTGTCCGCGCCTGCGTTCACATCCGCCTGGCAGATGAGAACCTTTATCCCATAGAGGCGCTCCAGCTCCTCCTTCGCATCCTCCAGCTTTTTTACATTGCGCCCGGTAATGACCAGATTCGCCCCTTCCTTTGCATAGGCTGTCGCGATGCCATAACCGATTGCGCCGCACCGGCCGTCGCTCAGAACCGCGCGTCCGGCGCCTGTGATGATCGCCGTCTTTCCCGTTAAAAATCCCATGTCTTCCTCCTGACTCCTGACGGCTAAACGAACAGCTCTGCCTCTGCTCTTCTCGTGTAGTTCTGCTCCAGCATCGCCACATGGGACAAGAAGGCCGGATCGTCAAAATATTTGGCCTGAACCGGGCATTTTTTGATACATGCCTGGCACTTGATGCAGACGCCTGTCACTTCCGCCGGATCCGTCTCGCTGATCGAGCCCATCGGACACGCCTTTGCGCAGATCCCGCACTTGTCGCACAGCTCTGCCTTTGTCTTCGGCTTTGCCTTCAGGAATACGGCCGGCTTCCCGTCCGTCCCGAGCGGGGTATAATACGGTCCCACCGGGTCATCGCCACGGACCTCGATCGGGGCCGGGATCTCGGTCATCTCTTCCACCTTCCTGGCCACCTCGCTCGCAAACTCCGCGAGCCGTTCCATGTCCTCCTCATTCGGACGGCCCGCAGCCAGCTTATCCGAAAACACATGCTCTGTCGGAATCCCGGCTCCCGCAATGGTGTGGAACCCATTCTTCTCCAGCTCATTCCGGAGTTCAATGAGGCCATTATCAAAATTCCGGTTTCCAAAGGTCGTCACCGGAATCGCCAGCGCGCCTTCTCCCTTAAAGCTGTTCTGCAAAAATGAAAGCATCTTATTCGGCACGCGTCCGGCATAGACCGGCATGCCGAACACAATCAGCCCGTCCGGCTTAAAGACCGGAACCTCCTCCCGGTTCTCCGGAAGCGTAAAATCATAGATCTGCAGCGAGACATCGAGCTCTTCTGCAAGCTGGCCTGCAATCGTCTTCACCACGCTCTCGGTATTGCCTGTGGGACTGAAATATACAGCTCTTACCCTTGAAATCTCCATATGCCTTCTCCTCCTCTCCGTTTCTATGTACCAGCCAGCCGGCCGCGCCCCCTGAAAGGGCACGGCGGCGGCCTCCTGTCCAAAATCAGACGTCATACGACGCGCCCTTTACCGGGCCCCGCGATAACGGGCCGCCCGGACGCCCTGCACATAGACCATTAAGCCTCTTTCCTGGTATTCAAATATTCCTGGATCGTTTCCATCACTTTGTCCGCATCAAGGCCGTGAACCTGGCAGGCCTCCTCCAGCGACTCCCCAATTGAGGACGGGCAGCCGACGCAGTGCATTCCTGACTGCATCAAAATATAAGCAATCCCCATATCGTACTCCAGCATCTGGCCCATCGTAGTCTGTTTTGTAATCTCCATCTCTTGGTACACTCCTTCATTTTTCTGTATCATCGCATTGCCCGCTGCTGTCATACACAGCCTGCTTTCTCTATTTTAATATGTTTTGCACATTTTTACTACTACTTTTTCATAAAAATTTCGTTATATTTTCCGTTACCATAGCACTGAAATACGGTCAGCCTCTTCACAAAGATCCGGGTGAACACAGCTCATTGTAATACTCCTTTGTAATCTCAATAAAATCCCTGGCCTGAGGCGTCACAAACACATTCTTCTTGTAAAGGAACAGAAGCGGGACGCTGAACGCAGGCGATCCCACGGTAAAAAACGCCAGGCGATCCACATGGGAGACATGACGGCTTCCGCCCTCGGGAAGGAAGGTCACGCCAAAGCCTGCGCTGACGAGATTCACGGCCGTGGTCGTGCTCGTGCTGTAAAGAGACTCCACGCCCTCCAGCCCCATTTTTGCAAACAGGTTTTCCTGCGCCTGGCCCATGACCTGATCACCCGGCAGGAGGATGAACCGTTCGCCCCTAAACAGGGACAGATCGATTGGAGCCGGCATTTTCACACTCGTTTTAAGCCCCCGGATCAGAGGATTCTCACGGTTGACTGCCAGGAGCATCCTCTCATGGAGCACGGTCTCATACACCAGATCATCAAGATGCTGCGGAATATTCATCAGGGCAAAATCAATCTTTTCCTCAAGAAGGAGCTCCTGGAGCCGATCCGAGTGGTGCTCATGCAGCACTACCCTTATCCCGGGATGCGAGGACATATAGACCGGGAGGATGTCAGGCAGAACCACTGAGCCCCTCCAAAGGGACATTCCCACGTTCAGGACGCGGCTCCTGCCGCCTTTTATCTCCTCAATCTGTAATGCAAACTTCCCCGTCAGATTTCCCACGCCCTCCAGATAAGTCTGGTAGAGCTTTCCCGCCTCTGTGAGTGTCAGGGGGGAATGGCTTCTGTCAAAAAGCTTCACCCCCAGCTCCCTTTCGATCCGGCCGATACACTGGCTTAAATACGGTTGAGACAGATACAGCCGCTCCGCCGCTTTGGAAATGCTCCCCTCCCGCGCCACGGTGAGGAAATATTCCGGATTCTTTATATTCATCATTCCGCCTTATCTGCTGTATGGAAACGCACGTTTCAAACCAAATATTTTACATCCGCCCATTTACCGTCCCAGCGCCTCTTCCTGAAGCCTGTCAAATTTTTCCATACATGCATCCACCGTAGCGCCCGTCATGAGATCCCGCACAATCAGGCATGTGTTTCCCCACTGCTCGACCTTCATGCCCGCGTTGGATCCAAGGACATAAACATTTTCCTTTATCTTATCGTTTAAAGGCTTTAAGGCCGGGATGCACTCCACCTCCACATGCCGGGACGGGGAGATAACCTTGTTGGTTTCTGCGTATATCCGGAGCGCCTCGTCGGAGAGGATCGTATTGAGAACCTGCTTCGCCTCCTCCAGATGCTCGGCATTTGCGCAGATCCCGTACCCGGTCATGGATACGACCGGCATCTGGCCGCGGCTGCTTGGAAAGCCAATCACCCTGAGTTCAAAATCCGGCTTCCCATACGCTGTATCCGCATTCGCCGCCCCCCAGTAGGCCATAACAATCGGTGTCTTCTGCGCCAGGAAATCAGGTCCTTCCCCCTCGATCGCCTCATACGTACAGGCCGTCTCTGCATCGATATAGCCGCGGTCCATCAGCTCCTTTAAAAACTCAAAGCCGGGCCGCATATAATCGCTGTACTTCTTCTCCCCCTTATTCAGGGCCTCTATCTCCTCCTCTGTATGCCCTCCGTTATATAAATCCGCATAGCCGATCGCAAAGACAAAGGATTCCAGCCACCAGCGGTTCGCGCCGATCGGCGTCTCGATCCCATGCTCCTTAAATACACGGCAGCACTCCAGAAGATCTTCGGGCGTCTCGGGAAGCGCAAGCCCATACTCGTCAAACATGTCTTTATTTACAAACAGACCGTGTACCACCACCTCCTGGGGGATCGCAACAAGCTTTCCGTCAACCGTGTTCGCCGTCCTCACAACCTCTCTTATATTTCCCGCGCTCTCAAGCTCCGATAAATCCAAAAGCGCCCCTTCCGAACCCAGGATCTGGATCGTATCCGGATTCAGGAGATAAAAATCATCCATGTGGTGGCGCACCCTGTCGAGCGTCACATCATCATACGTCTTTTCCTGGTAGTTTTCCGCTGTATACGTCCTGTAATCCACCGTGATGCCCAGCCTCTCCTCCGCTATGCCGATGGTTTTATCAAATGCAGTTCTCGCAATATTGCTCGCATCCGGATTCGATTTTTCCATGGGGCCAAACAGATTGACCACCGTTTCATGATCCTCCTCTGATATGATCACATTTTTGCCGGACTCTCCCGTTCCTCTGCAGGCCGCCATGGTAAGCGCCATCATCCCTGCCAGGCAAAAGGCTGATATCATTCTCATACTTCTCCCCCTTCCTGTTCTGACTCTTTATGGCCGGACGGGCGGTTTCGCAGTGCATACTGACTCACCATTTTCTTTAACAGTTCCATATCGATCGGTTTTGCAAGGTGGACATCCATCCCCGCGTCCAGAGCTTCCTTCTCATCGTCTGAAAAAGCGTTGGCCGTCATGGCGATAATCGGTATCCGCCCCGCGTCCGGATGCTTCAGCGCCCGAATCGCCCTTGTCGCTTCATATCCGTTCATAACCGGCATCTGGACATCCATCAAAATCGCGTCAAACTCCCCTTCCGCGGAAGCCTCAAAGCGTTCGAGCGCCAGCCTGCCGTTTTCGACAATTTCAAACTCCGCTCCTTCGATTTCCAGAAGCTCTGCCAGAATCTCCGCATTGATCTCGTTATCCTCCGCGGCGAGCAGGCGAAGCCCTTCAAGGCTTTCGTTTTCCTCCTCTTCTCTCTCCGCGCTGTGTTCCACTTCCCGCATTTCCATGATCGCTTCTTTAAATGCAGACACGAAAAACGGCTTTGCAAGGATCCCGGTCCGTTCCATAGAAAGCGCTTCCTCCTGCCGCCCTTCTCCGCCGCCTGACGTCAGAAACAGGATCGGCGCATCCTCTCCCGCCGCCCGCAGCCGCTGCGCGGCCAAAAGGGCGTCCATATCCGGCAGCTCCCAGTCTAAAAGGATCATCTGGTAGCCGCCGCCTGCCCCGCGGCGATCGCGCGCCAGGCGCAGGGCTTCTTCCCCGCACGATGCGGTATCCACGCCAATGCCTGTGGCCTCCATAAGAGCCCGGATGCTCCCGCGGACACCGGCGTCGCCGTCCGCGGCCAGAATCCTGGAAATACCGCTCTTCTCCCAAAACTGCTGTTCCGCCCGGCCGTCCGGAATGCGCAGCTCCAGATCCACCCGGAACCGGCTGCCCTTATCCACTTCGCTCCGCACATCAATGGTCCCGCCCATGAGCTCCACGATATTTTTGGTGATCGCCATGCCGAGCCCTGTGCCCTGGACCTTATTCGTGGTGCTGTTCTCCGCCCTGGTAAACGCCTCGAAGATCGTCTCCAGGTACTCGGGCGTCATCCCGTACCCGTCGTCCTCCACCTCGATCCGGATGTACTCATACGAGCCGGATCGCTGCCTGAGCCCAATGATCCGAAACCATATATGGCCTCCCTCCTGTGTGTATTTCACCGCGTTGGACAGCAGGTTGATTAAAATCTGATTGAGCCTTGTCTCATCGCCCATCAGATATTCATGCTTGATGTTTGTTACCGACACCTCAAAGCTCTGGTTTTTCGCGTTTGCCATGGGACGTATGATCGCATCCACAGAGGATACCAGGTCATTCAGAGTAAATTCCTCGATCGCAAGCACCACCTTGCCGCTCTCGATCTTGGAGACGTCCAGAATATCATTGATCAGGCTGAGCAGATGCTGTCCGGACGCCATGATCTTCTTTGTGTACTCCCGCACCTTAACCGGATTCTCCGCATCCCTGGAAAGCAATGTCGCAAACCCAAGAACCGCATTCATCGGCGTGCGGATGTCATGCGACATATTCGAGAGGAATGTCGTCTTGGATTGATTGGCTATCTGCGCGGCCTGCAGCGCCTGCGCAAGCTGTCTGTTGTGGATCTCCCGCTCCGCCTCGCGTTCCCTAAGCACCCGTTTCTGCTGTCTCTGGTTAAAATAATACAGCATGCAGCAGAGGAAAAACGCAATCAGCATCACTGCGACTACAATTAAAATATTCTGGTTTACGGTCCGCCCCTCCTGCTGGATCGCCTCAATCGGCACATAACCGATCAGATACAGCGTCCCGCCGTTGACGGACCACATATAGTTCAGGGAGCTCTTTCCCTGGATATCATGGTAAAATAAAATATTCTTTCCGGTTCTCACACACTCCGAAACCTCGGCCCTCAGATCCCCCTCCAGAATATTGTTCGCCCTGTAAAAGTCCTCCAGATTCAGGTGCCCCGCATTTCTCTGCCCCATCCCCTTGGGCTTTAACACAAGCCGTTCGCTCTTGGCATCCATGATATAGAGCATGGCTCTGCCGTTATAAAAGCCCTTTGGCAGCGATTCGTCAAATGAATCGTACACATATTCGATATAGAGCGTCGCAATCTCCTCGCCGTCCTTCACAACCGGGCATTTCATCGTATACGCCCATGTTCCCATATAATTCAGGTAGGACTGCGAGATCAAAAGCCCGCCCGCCGTCTTTCCATCAGAAAAGTCCAGATCCCCGGCAGAAAAGCCGTCCCCCATATTGGAGACGCCCTCCGTCTCCCCGGACGGGATAAACGACATCCGGACCATGGTACTGTTTTTATTGTAGGAGCGGATAAATTCCTCCGGATCCCGGATCGTCGCCAGCTCCTGTGCGATTAGCTGCTGGAATTCCGCCTCTTTTTCCAGAATTGCCTCGGTCGTGCCCTTAATCAGATCCAGGCTTTCGCTTAAATTCTGGATCGCTGATTCTGACATCTCCGCGGAGATCTTCCGGGCCACGGTAAACACAACGGCGCCCAGCATGCAAAATACGAATATGATCGACAGAAACAACGGAATCCCTCTGTCCGTTCCGGCTTTGCCACGTTTTCTTTTCATTTCAGATAAATCCCCGCCGTTTGCGGCGCTGCTGCTTTTTGTTATTACTGCATAAGTTATTATACTCGCTCTGGGTTTTTTATGCAACTGTATTTCATGGATGGGGAGAGCCGCGAAAAAAGCCGCCGAATATTTTTTTTAAATTTTTTTCATTTTCCTCTTGCAATTTTTGTAAACCCATGCTATTATATAGGAGTCATCACATATAGCAAGTGGCCTGTTGGTCAAGCGGCTAAGACGACGCCCTCTCACGGCGTAAACCCGGGTTCGATTCCCGGACAGGTCATAAAAGCTGTTACAGAGTTTTCTGTAGCAGCTTTTTTCATTGTCCGTATTTCTTTCATGGCCTGTTCCCACGCAGCGCAAATCACTGCGCAGCCCGGCGCGCGGATCACAAAAGACCGGGCATCCGCAGCCCGGTCTTTGCGAAACAGCCCCAAGCCCCGGGCTGCCCGTTGGTTCATCATCCATGCCGGTGCATGGAGAACGAATCCATATCGTAATTCTTCAGATTCTCGTAAACGGCTCTGCTGTCCGCCTCCCCGATCAGCTTATCTCTCGACTTTTTAGCCTCCGGCTCGGCCTTATGCTTGCTGGGGCCGCCGACGCAGCCGCCGACGCAGACCATTCCTTCCACAAAGTCCTCTGGAAGACGTCCCATTTTAAGGAGCAGAAGCGCTTTCTTGCACTCTGCCGCGCCGTTGCAGCGCGCCACCTTGATGTCCGTGTTTTCCCCCGTCTCTTTTAAGCACTGCAGCACCGCTGCCGTCACGCCGCCGCCGTTTCCGAAGCGCTTTCCGAATACGCTGGCCTCCTGGGTGGAGTTCGCCTCCGGCTCAAGCGCGATGTCTTTTGCGCGCAGCATGGCGCGGATCTCGCCGTAGGTCATGGCATAGTCCGCATTGTCCTGGATATTCAGATCCAGGGTTTCGCTCTTTTTGGCGATGCACGGCCCGATGAATACGGTCACGATCTCCGGATCCCTGGCCTTGAGCATCCTTGAAACACCGCACATCGGGGAAACCGTGGTTGACATATTGTCAAGCACCTCGGGGAAATGCTGGCGGATCATGTTGACAAAGGCCGGACAGCAGGAGGTGGTCATCTTTTTGCCCTCCTTGTAGGCCTCGGCCCATTCCGCCGCCTCCGCCGCCGCTGTCATGTCGCCTCCAAGGCCCACCTCGATCAGATCCGCAAAGCCCGCTTTTTTGAGGGCCGTCCTCCAGCTTGCGAAGGTGATATCCTCCCCGAACTGGCCTTCCGTCGCAGGCGCCAGCATGGCGACCACCTTTTTCCCGGCGTTGATCAGGCGGATAACGTCAACCATGAAGGTCTTGGAGCCAATCGCCCCGAAGGGGCAGCTATGGATGCATGCGCCGCACTGGATGCATTTCTTCTCGTCGATCACGCAGATGCCGTACTCGTCATACGTGATGGCATCCACGGGGCACACCTTTTTGCAGGGCCTCTCTAAGTGGGCGATGGCGTTGTACGGACATGCCTGCGCACATTTTCCGCACTCGCGGCATTTCTCCGGGTCAATGTGGGCTTTGCTGTCGCCCATGGAGATCGCGCCGAAGGGGCAGGAGCTCTGACAGGCCTTTCCCATACATTTCCGGCAGTTGTCCGTCACGGTGTAGGAAGCGATCGGGCACTCCTCACAGGCCGCGTTGATCACCTGCACCACGTTGTTTGTATTGCGCCCGGACGGGCACTTGCCCTCCGCCAGGCGGACTCTCTGCTTGATCAGCTCTCTTTCTTTATAAATACAGCAGCGGTACTGCGCCTGCGGGCCGGGGATCATCTTGTAGGGAAGCTCCTCACGCCCCTCCTCTAAATTTCCCTCCCAGGCAAGCTTTGCCACCTCGTAAAGCACCTCATGTTTTAACTGCAGTAATGTCGCGTCATTCGTTACCATATTCCATATCCTCCTTATCGTCATGTGACGATCCGCTTCCCGCCGCCATCCGGATATCCCGGCCTCAGTAGTACGCCGCCGTCACCTTTTTCCCCATCCGCTCTACAATCTCCATTAGCTGCTTTACCAGGTTCTGCCGGATGCCCAGTTCAAACAGGCCCGGGTTCTGGTAAGCTCCGTTAAACGCCCTTCCCACAAAGAGCTTAAGCTCCGTGCAGTCCTCGATCAGAATCTTTGCTATCATGGATGCGCCGTTGTTCTTGTCAAGCTCCTTAAAAAAGCCGCTGTCCAGGCCGCACTGCTCCACATAGCGGGTCAGAAGCTCCACGACGCGGCGCAGGGTGATGACGCCTTCCGTCACCAGATCCACGCCCTCCATATAGGCAATGGGCGGTATCTCGGGATCCGTGTAATCCATGGACACGCGCAGGGGCCTGCCCAGCTCCCTGGAGAGGATCGTGGCGCTCGTCCCGCCTGAGACGATGCGCTTCGCTGTCCCGTCCTTCATGAACTCCTCTGTGATCACCTCATCGTCGTCCCGGCTCACGGGCGGGCCGGTCATCAGATGAACCGGCTTTCTGTCAATGATCCGGGCCACAACCACCGTCGTGTCATCCCCCGGCTTCCCCTCATAGATACGGCTGCACTCGTCGCACAGGCCCGCTGCCATGCGCACCGCGGAAACCGTGCTTTTATACTGTCCTTCGGCAAATTTTGAGACCTCCTCCCAGGGCCATCCAAAGCAGAACTGCCTGCTCTTTCCCACGCCCGCGTGCGTCACCCCGTCGCTCATCAGGATCAGGGCGTCCCCTTTGCGCACCCGGAACCGGCTCTCGGTAATCACCTTGTCCTTTACGGTCCTGGTCCGCTTCTCAAGCTCTGCCATACGGCCGTCCCGCAGGAAAATACAGCCCGGATTGTCGTATTCCACCAGATACGCCTCGCCGCTGTTAAAAATCTGCAGGATGGAGAACGTCGCGTACGCCACGTTTCTCACCCGGCACAGCGGGAGCGTCTGTCCGATGGTTTCCACACATTCCTCCAGCGTCGCGCCGTTTAAAAACATGGTCCCCAGGATCTTGGCGGTCAGGGTGGAAAGAATATTGGCCTTCACGCCGCTGCCCATCCCGTCCGCCAGGATCACCACATCCGAATCCTCGGTCTTTAAAAGCTCCACCTTATCGCCGCACAGGATCTCCGAATATTTCACAAGGCTCTTAAACGTGACGTCCACGGTTATCCCCATGTCCGGACCTCCCCTTCCTTCTCGTCCTCAATCAGGGTGCAGAGCTTCGTCAGCGTCGTCTTCGTCTCCGCCGTCGTCTCCCCCAGAAGCCCCGCGATCTCCTGCGCCACCATCATCTGCTTGTAAATGACCTTCTGCGCGAGATCAATGGTCGCCTTTTTCTTTTCATATTCCTGCTTCGCCAGGGCCTCCTCCCTGGTCACGTCCATCAGGGTGAGAATGACAAAATTCCCCTCCGGGATGTACGCGATGTTCTGGAACACCACAAAGCCCCGCTCCGGGGACAGCGCCCTCCGGCTGTGGATGCTGGTATGCGTTTTGAATACCTCCTCCACCTCATCCGTCTCCATCCAGCCGCCGAGCTCCCGCCCCTTCATCTGCTCCGGCTTGACGCCGAAATACTTTTCCACTGCGGCTGAACACTCCAGAACCTTCAGATCCTCGTCAAGGACCATCATCAGGTTCGGCGAGGCGTCCATCACCAGATGCGACATGGAACGCGCCCTGTCGTACAGATACGGGATGCACATGTTGAGCTCCGCCTTATTCTGCAGCACGGCGACCGCCTTTTCCCTGCAGGTCGGATAGCCGCAGGCCCCGCAGTTCAATTCCTGCTCCGGGCTGGCCTTTCCGGTCTTTTTGAGCACCTCCCGGATCTCCTCCCCGGTCGGGATCCGCTCCTTCTGCGAGCGGTCCGAAAACTGCTTCGCCGTATCCACCGCTCTCTCCTCCTCTTTCAGAAGAGAAAGGTATGCGGCTCCCTTCGGGAGCATCTCCTCCAGATCCAGCTTGACCTTAAAGCTCGACACCTCCGCCGCTGTGGCAGGCCCGTTGATACAGCCGCCGTGACAGGCGTTCATCTCAATAAAGCAGCCCCGGACCTCCCCTGTCTTCATGGCCTCGCAGACCTCCTGGCAGTCTTTCACGCCGCTGACGTAAAACTTGCGGTAACGATCCCTCCGCCGCTTCGTCTCCTCCACGGCGGTCAGAAGCCCCCCGCTCACCGGATAGCGCAGATTGGCTCCCAGATGGCGTTCCTCAAACGGCTCCTCCTCCTCACAGGCTGATATGTCTATGCCTTCCTCCAGAAGCCAGTCCCGGATCTCCTCAAAGGTCAGCACCGCGTCCGGCGCCACGGCGCGGCCCTTTTTCTTCTCCGCGATACAGGGGCCGGCAAATACCACCTTTGCCTCCTCCCCGTACGACGCCTTCAGCATCCGCGTGTGGATCCCCGACGGGATCAGCACCGGGGCCATGTAGGGAATCAGCTCCGGATAATGGATTTCGATTAAATCCACAATGCTCGGGCAGGCGGAGGTGATGATATTCTCCATCTCCCCCTGCTCCAAAAGCTTTACATACTCCCCAGTCGCCAGGGCCGCCGCCTCCGCCGTATCCCGCACATCCGCAAAGCCCAGCTTTTTTAACGCCGCCTTCACCTGCCCTCTGCTCTTATACGGAAACAAACCTATGTACGCAGAAGAAAGCGAAAGAACCACCGGCGCGCCGCCCTTTAAAAACGCCTTTACTTTAGAAAGCTCGCCGGACACACGCTTTGCCGACTGCGGGCAGTTGAGCAGGCACTGGCCGCATAAAATACAGCGGTTCGGCATGATATATGCGTGTCCGTTCCGAATCATGATGGATTTTACTTCACAGCCGCGCACGCACTTGTAGCAGTGCTTGCACATCGCGGCCTTAAAATCAATGATCGGCATGTCCCTCTCCCTCTCAGCCCAAACGGCCCATGATCTCCTTATTGAAAAACTCCTCTGCCGTATCCGGCGAAACGGAGTGCAGAGTCCCGTCCACGGTCACACAGACGCCCATCTTGCAGTTCCCGCTGCAGAAATCGCCGTTCAAATCCACCTTGTCCTCCAGGCCGTTCTCCGCAACCAGCTTCTGAAGCCTCTGGATGACCTCCCTTGAGCCCTTCAGATGACAGGCGCTTCCAATACAGATTGATACTCTCATTTCCTTATCCTCCTATCCTTATCCTCCTGTGTTTATGCACAAACGCAATCATGGTCTGCCGCGGCCCGCAGGCCCGGCCGGAAAAGGCCGGTTCGCGGGCCGTAACGATTGGTTCCATTATCTCATATTGTGATATTATTATCAATTAGTTCCGGACGTTTTCTTGTATTTTTTTTAAGGCATTTCTGGAAATGGGTGGCACAGAAAAAAACGGCACAGCCGGATTCTCCAGGCTATGCCGATACGTTTCCCAAAAATACCCTTTAGAGCGTGCTTCAAACACGCTTTAGCGATCCACCCTTCAAATCCCTCCTATTTCACTACCCGCAGCCGGTTCTTCTCCCGTTCGATCCGGAGCAGCTTTTCCATATCCAGCTTGAGCCCGAATCCGAACGGATTGATCACGATCCCATCACAGCTCCCGATACAGCCCTTGAGATCGCGGAATCTCAGACGCCTGCCGCCAAGGCGCTTCTTCCTGTCAAATTTGTCCATTTCCACCCAGTCTGTAAAGACCGGGCAGTAGCGCCCGCCATGGCTGTCTGTCACCAGGGGAGGCGCCATGGTCCTGCGGTCCGTCTCCGGAAGAAGGAAGCTCGCCTTGTAAAGCTCCCCGCACATCTGATCCTCCAGGGCCCGGATATCCGCACGGCGGGCGCAGCCCTGATAATACAGGCACACAGAGCGCATCAGCTCCGGGTTCCGGACCTCATCCGGTTCCCTTTCCGGTTCATCGGCAATCAGGGGAAGCGGGAGGAGAAGCGATTCGTGGCTCTTGTCCAGAACGACGGCCTCAAAGCCGCTTCGGTACAGATCCCGGAAAAAATCAGGCCGTTTTTCCGGATATAGATGAACGCTGTCCGCCTCCATGCCGCTCCAGCGCAGTCCCCCGGCAAATTCATCGGCATAATCCCCGCTGGTGTAGAGAAAGGCCGCCGTCATCCCCTGCTCCATGCCCATATAAACATGGCCGGTGATCCTCACTCTGGCGCAGTACAGCCCGGGTTCTGTCTCCAGAAGCCCCGCAAGCTCTGCCAAAAGCCGCGCAAGCCGCTCCGGCTTTTCGTTTTTCCTGATGGTAAGAATGAGTTCCCGAACCTTTTCCACGCTGTTCCTCCTGCTGTCTCTCCACTGTTATTTTTATACAAAAAAGCTGCAATCCCCTGTCTTCCAGAGAATTCCAGCCTTCTTCTTCCAGCTCCCAGCCGGACTCGAACCGGCGACCTACGCATTACGAATGCGTCGCTCTACCAACTGAGCCATGGAAGCGCTTAAAAAATGCTCTGGAGCAATCCAAAGCAATTTTCAAATGACCTGTCCGGGAATCGAACCCGGGTTTACGCCGTGAGAGGGCGTCGTCTTAGCCGCTTGACCAACAGGCCATGTGAGAATCGAGGCGACGTGATTCGAACACGCGACCTCTGCGTCCCGAACGCAGCGCTCTACCAAACTGAGCCACGCCTCGATTACATAACGTAGTATAATACAGGAACCAGAAAATGTCAACCCTTTTTTTAAATAAAATTAAAAAAATTGATTCAATTAAAACAATTGCTGTGATTCGCTCAAAATCAACGGCATTCGGGCCGGATCGCCAAAGGGGATCCCGCCCCTCGTTTCAGGCTGTCCGCCAGAATCCGGAACGGTTTTGTGATATATTTGTCCCTGTTAAACAGCGCCAGCATCTGATTTTCCATTTCCATGTAATCCAGGCGGATCAGACGCAGCTTGTTTAAAAGCAGGGAATCCGACAATAATTGCTCCGGAAGAATGGCGATGCCCAGCCCTGCCTCGGCTGCCCGTATGAGGGCAGATGAATTCACGCTTTCCCAGACCGGTTCAGCCTTTAAGCCGGCAAGCGCCAGACGGCTGTCAAACGTGTCGCGGATCGCGCTTCCCGGTTCGCGCAGCAGCAGCGGATACCTGCACAGGCCGGCCGGCGTAACCGGCTGCTCCGTTAAGTCAAAACCCGGCGCGCAGGCAGCGCATAATCGGTAGGAGCCTAAATGAATTGTGTGAAAATCCCCTTTGGGGGCAATGCCTTCCCAGCATGCGATATCCGCCTTTCCCCGCCGCAGGATATCGATAGCGGCATTTGCGCTCGCAACCCGCACCGAAACCCTCAGCTCCGGACAGGACGCCCTAAGCCCGCTCAGGATTTGAGGGAGCAGGAAGGAGGCAATGGTAATGCTCGATACAACCGTAACCGGCGTATTCTCTTCCAGACAGGCGATTCTTCTGTCTAAATTTCTGCAGGCGGTCAGAATATGACGGGATTCCTCTAAAAGCGAAACGCCGCAGCGGGTCAGCGCCGCTCCCCTGGGATGGCGCTCAAAAAGCGCGGTTCCCGCCTGCTTTTCCAGCTCTGCCACCGCGTGGGAAACGGCGGACTGCGTCATATACAGCTTTTTTGCCGCGCCCGTAAAGGTCCCGGTCTCTGCGATGGCCTCCAAAATTTCCAAATGCCGTAAAACCATGTTTTCCCCTCTCCTGACATGAATAAAATCGATGAATTATATGAAATTATAGCATTTTACAGATTTCAGCGCAAGAGATATAATAGGGCGGACAGGAGGGAACGGAGAAATTGATTATGAAACAAAACCTAAAAACATACGGATGGCTTTTAGCGGTCAATCTGTTTATCAGCGCTTTTACGTTTGGCGGCGGCTATATTGTTGTGCCAATGGTACGCCGTTTCTTTGTCCTGAAAAAAAGGCTCTTTACGGAAGAGGATTTGATCAATATGGCGGCCATCGCGCAGTCAGCGCCCGGCGCGATCGCGATCAATCTCTCTGCGCTGGCGGGCTGCCGGGCAGCCGGCGCGGCAGGCGCTCTGATAAGCTGTTTTGCCGCCGTCGCTCCCCCGCTCGTTATTCTCACATTTGTTTCCGCATTTTATAAAGCGTTTGTCTCCAATGCGGTGATTGCGGCAGTCTTAAAGGGAATGGAGGCAGGTGTTGCGGCTCTGATGATTGACTTGATTGCAGATATGTGCTCATTGATATGGAAGAAACGCTCCTTCTTTTTCTCTGCTATGATACCGCTTTCCTTTATTGCCAATTTCGTATTTGGCGTCCACGCGGCCTGGATCCTTGCCGTCTGCTGTGTTTTGTGCGTATTGCAGGTATTTATGAAAGAAAGGCGAAAACAATGAATTCTTCATGGAACTTATTTACAGTGTTTCTCAGGATCGGCCTGTTCAGCATCGGCGGGGGATATGCCGTTATACCTTTAATCCGGGAACAGGTTGTGGAGAAAACGGGCTGGATCAGTGAAAAGATGTTTACAGACATTATCACAATCTCACAGATGACGCCGGGACCGCTGGCTGTCAATACATCCACCTTTGCCGGTCTTCAGATCGGCGGGATTGCAGGCGCGGCGGCGGCAACGACTGGCTGCGTGCTGTGCGGGGTGGTTCTCTCTCTGGCTTTATACCGTTTTTTTCAGACACACCGGACCTCTGCCTGTGTGCTGGATGTGCTGAACGGGCTGAAATCCGCTTCGCTGGGCCTGATTCTTTCGGCAGCCTTTACGATCATAGGGTTAGCGCTGTACGGCAGCGCGAAGCCCGGAGCCGGTTTTTTTGCGCTTAACCGGACTGCGTTATGTCTGCTCTTGACAATGCTGTTCATGCTGCGCAAATGGCGCATCCATCCGATCCTCATCATGCTGATCAGCGGCATCGCGGGATTTTTGCTCTATCTGTAGCAGAGCGTTTTTCTACCTCATCAGCTTCTGGATCGTCCTGCACAGCTCTTCCACAGCCTCTTCCCTGTTTCCGGCCTGGATATCGTCTGCCACGCAGGTCTTGATATGGTTGGAGAGCAGCGCCCTGGAAAAGCTGTTGAGCGCGGCCTGGATCGCGGATACCTGGTTCAAGATGTCCACGCAATAGCGCTCATCCTCAACCATGGCCTTTACGCCTCTCACCTGGCCCTCAATGCGGTTTAAGCGCTTGAGCAGATCGCGTTCCTCTGTCAGATTCCTGTGCTTATGGCGTTCGGCGGCTGTCCCGTCCGCTGCATACATGCATTGCCCGCTCTCTTTTTTTTCACAGCATCCCATATTGCTATCCTCCATACCTTTATATGTACTTCCGGAATCCCGGCGCGGTGTCAGGCCTCAGCCACACGCCCGCGCCGGATCCGGAGCCCTTTATTCGATTGCCAGAACCTTATAATCCTGATCCTCGACCGCTTTTTTTAATGCCTCGTCAGCTACTTCCCCGGCCAGGGAAACCTCTGCTGTGCCTGCCTCGTGACTCACCGCCGCCTCTTCCACTCCCGGAAGCGCCTCCAGGCATTTTTTCACTCTTGCCTCGCAGTGTCCGCACATCATTCCTTCGATTTTCATCGTCTTTTTCATCTTTACTTCCTCCGTTTCATTTTCAAAGTTCTCTGCTTCTGCCTGTTCTTTCGCGGCGCGCGGGGCGCCCTGCCCGTATGCGGCCTCTGCCTTTCTCCAGCGAAGCCGTCTGTCCTTAGACGGATCGTGCACGTTCAAAAGGTTTAAGCGCAGCGCGTTGGTCACGACGCAGAAGCTCGAAAGGCTCATGGCCGCTGCCCCGAACATCGGATTTAATTTCCATCCAAAGACAGGATACCACAAACCGGCTGCTAATGGAATCCCCACTACATTATAAAAGAAGGCCCAGAACAGGTTTTCATGGATGTTTCTCAGCGCGGCGCGGCTTAAGCGGATCGCGGCCGCAGCATCGGTGAGCCGGCTCTTCATCAGCACCACATCCGCGGCGTCCATCGCGATATCGGTTCCCGCGCCGATGGCGATCCCCACATCGGCCCTTGTGAGGGCCGGCGCGTCATTGATGCCGTCTCCCACCATGGCTGTTTTTCCCTGTTCACGCAGGGAGCGGATCACGCTCTCCTTTCCGTCAGGCAGGACGCCCGCGATCACCTCGTCCACGCCTGCCTGCCTGCCGATGGCGCGGGCTGTGCGCTCGTTATCCCCGGTCAGCATAACCACCCGGATCCCCATGTCCTGAAGCTCTTTTACCGCCTGCGGGCTCTCCTCCTTGATGGTGTCCGCCACGGCAATCATCCCCAGAATCTCCTGATCCTTTGCGAAAAACAGGGGAGTCTTCCCGGCTTCGGAAAGCGTTTCAAACTGCCGCCGCATCGCCTCCGGCGCGCCGCACTGGCTGTCTATGAAGGAAAAGCTGCCGCCTCTTAGGATGGAACCATTCAAACGCGCCGTAAGGCCATTTCCCGGCAGGGCTTTAAACGCTTCCACCTCCGGGGCGTCGTAAGAAAGCTCCTTTGCGTACGCGAGAACCGCCCTGGCCAGAGGGTGCTCGCTCCGTTTTTCCAGCGCATAGGCGCATGTTAAAAGCTCTTCTCTTTCGATGCCGGGCGCAGGAAGCACATCCGTGACCTCCGGTTCGCCGCTTGTGATGGTGCCTGTCTTGTCAAGCGCCACGATCTCCATTTTCCCTGTCTCCTCCAGGGAAACCGCTGTCTTAAACAGGATTCCGTTCTTTGCGCCCATGCCGTTTCCGACCATGATGGCCACCGGGGTCGCCAGTCCCAGCGCGCAGGGGCAGCTAATCACCAGCACGGAAATGCCCCTTGCCAGGGCAAAGCCAACCCCTTCCCCGGCCAGAAGCCAGGCCGCAAACGTAACGGCCGCTATGGCGATCACAGCCGGCACGAACACGCCGGACACCCGGTCCGCCACCTTGGCGATGGGCGCTTTGGTAGCCGCCGCGTCGCTCACCATGCGGATAATCTGGGACAGGGAGGTGTCCTCGCCCACCCGCACCGCCTCGCACCTCATATATCCTGACTGGTTCACGGTCGCAGCCGAAACCGGATCCCCGGCCTCCTTATCCACCGGAATGCTCTCTCCCGTCAGAGCCGCTTCATTAACTGCGCTTACGCCCTCCAGCACAATCCCGTCCACCGGGATGTTCTCCCCGGGGCGGACCACAAACACGTCTCCCTTTTTCACCTGCTCGATGGGAACCTCTGTCTCCACACCCTCTTTTAAGAGAACCGCCGTCCTGGGCGCAAGCTTCATAAGCCCCTTCAGCGCGTCCGTGGTCTTCCCCTTCGAGCGCGCCTCCAGCATCTTCCCCACCGTGATCAGCGTCAGAATCATTGCCGCAGACTCAAAATAGAACTCGTGCATATAGGCTGTCACGCCGGACATATCGCCCTTAAGCTGCGCGTCCGTCATGGCAAACAGCGCATATACGCTGTACACGAACGACGCGCCGGAGCCCAGCGCCACCAGGGTATCCATGTTCGGCGCGCCGTGCAGGAAGCCCTTAAAACCGCTCACGAAAAACTTCTGGTTGATCACCATGACGATCCCGGTCAGGAGAAGCTCAATAAGGCCGACAGCCACATGGTTCCTCGCCAGAGCGGCGGGAAGCGGCCAGCCCCACATCATATGCCCCATGGAAACATACATCAGAACGGCCAGGAAGCCAAGGGATGAAAACAGGCGGCGTCTGAGGGCCGGTGTTTCGCGATCCTGCAGGGCGTCCCCGGCAGCCGATGAAGCCGCCCCGCCGGCGCGGGCGCTGTCTGCGGCGCCTTTTAATGCGGCGCCGTACCCGGCGTCCTCCACGGCTTTTACGATTGCCCCGCTGGCGGCTTCTCCCTCAACGCCCATGGAATTGGTCAAAAGGCTGACAGAGCAGGCCGTCACGCCCGGGACTTTTGATACCGCCTTTTCCACACGGGCGCTGCAGGCGGCGCAGCTCATGCCGGTTACTGTATATTGATCCATATCGTCCTCCTTTCAGTTTGGAATGGACTCCCAGAGTCTCACAAAATCAGGCGCGGTGAGAGCCCGGGAGTCCATTTGGATGTCCAAAACGGCGGCCTTCCTGCGTCAGGAAAGCGCCGTTTCCCGGATATGGGTATTATATACCCTGGTAGGGTATATGTCAAGAGCGTTCTGTTCTGAGGATTGGAAATTTATACAAAAAAATAAAACAGTCTGTTAAAAAGGAAAATTTTGATGTACAATGTATAAGTGGGGGTTCGGGAGGAGGTGAGGACATAGGAACATATGTCTGAAAATTACGTCCACTGTTTTTGAAGGTGAAATCAAACAAAGGAGAGTTTATGAAATGCTGAATCAGATGATTAAAAATTTAAAGATCCGCAGCCGAATGCTTATATCTTATTTTATTATTGTATTTCTGCTGCTCATTGTCGGCATAACCTCTATCGTTATGCTCAATCAGTCAAGCCAAAGGCTGCAGCAGTTCTATGACCTGCAGTTTAAAACCGTATCGTTAGCGATGGATGCCCGCCGTACCGTATTCTCCGCCCGGGGCAACATCCTCTCGAGCATTGTGGAGTACAGCGATGCAGCGTATTCCAACGCTTTAAGCGATTTCGACTACCTGTACACGCTGATAGACGATTTAAAGGAGATTGAGGAGAAGAGCGCCGGTTCATCCCAGAATGGATCCTCCCAGTTGTCCGAGGTGGAAGCAAAATTAAACCAGGCGTCCGCTTATCTGTCCCAGATCCTGGATCTGGCCGCACAGCAGAAGGATGATGAATCCCTTGAGTTATATAAGTCCAACTACAAGCCTCATATGGACTCCAGCCGCGACATTCTGGCGAATCTCTGTGAGACCGCCGAAGCCAATGCTCTGGCGAATCTCGAAAAGAGCAGGCAGTTGGCCAGAATCGCAGACGTCATTGTGATCGCCCTGATTGCAGCCGCGGTCGTGGTCAGCGTCATCCTGGCCCTTTTCATGAGCGACAGCGTGCGCAAGCCCGTGGAGGAGATGCGCCAGGTGGCCGCCCGAATCTGTAAAGGCGATATGAGTGTGGCGATCGCCTACCACTCCGGCGACGAGCTGGGAGAGATGGCGGACAATATGCGGCATATGACAGAGACTGTCAAAGTCCTGATCAGCGATATCAATTACTGCATGAAGGAGCTGGCCCAGGGCAACTTTACCGTAAAAAGCAAAAATCCTGAAGCATATGTAGGCGATTACTCCAACATCCTACATGCCATGCGCGCCATGAAAAGCTCCATGAGCGAGACCCTGTCCAGGATCGAGTCTGCGGCGAATCAGGTCAACGCCGGCGGCGATCAGGTGTCCAGCGGGGCCCAGGCCCTGGCCCAGGGCGCTACGCAGCAGGCTTCCTCCGTGGAGGAGCTGGCCGCTACCATCCAGGATGTGAGCAAGCAGGTGGAGTCCACAGCCTCGCACGCCAGAACCGCTAAGAAGGAAAACGAACAGTCCCACCAGCAGATCGGGGTCTGCTTCAGCGATATGGAATCCCTCTTAAATGCCATGAACAAGATCGAAACTCATTCCAGCGAGATCAGCAAGGTGATCAAGACCATCGAAGACATTGCGTTCCAGACCAATATCCTGGCGCTGAACGCCGCTGTGGAGGCCGCCCGCGCCGGCGCAGCCGGCAAAGGTTTCGCGGTGGTAGCCGACGAGGTGCGTAACCTGGCCAGCAAATCCGCAGAAGCGTCCAAGAGCACTGCCACCCTGATCGAGGATACGGTAAAAGCCGTCAAAGAGGGGCTTGATCTGTCCCATGAAACCAGCCAGGCCCTTCAGATTGTGGTGGAAAGCTCCCAGAAGGTTCTGGATGCGGTAGGTCTCATCGCCGGCGCAGCCGAGGAGCAGACGGCCTCCATCTCCCAGATCTCCACTGCGGTGGATCAGATCTCCAGCGTGGTACAGACCAACTCCGCCACATCCCAGGAGTCCGCGGCCGCCAGCGAGGAGCTGTCCAGCCAGGCCAACGTACTCAAGGAATTGATCGGACGGTTCCGTTTAGAAGACAGCTACAGTGCCGCCGGTGTCCAGTCCGAACCGAGGGCCGGCAGCAGCGCCGCCGGTGTCCAGTCCGAACCGGAGGCCGGCAGCAGCGCCGCCGCGCCGTATTCGCAGACAGACCCTACATACAGCAGCTTCAGCGACAACTCAAAGTATTAACGCGCGTCAGATATACATGCGGTCCATACATGCGGTATTTAAGGAATATCATACGCAAATGCAGACCTTGAAACGAATATTTCAAATAATGCAAAAAGGCGGGAAGGAACCATTCAAAAACCAGACGGTTCCTTTCCGCCTTTTTCACATCTGGCATATAGATTTCAGCGCCAGCTCTTTTCATTTTCAGACACGCTCCGGCGAAACTCCTATCCGAACAAAACGCCCAGCACCCCATATGAGAGGATCGACATGATCACCGTGGCGATTACAATCCCGATCAGAATCGCGCCGAACGCCTTCTTAAAGTCAATCCGGAGCAGCGAAGCCACGAGCGCCCCTGTCCATGCGCCGGTTCCGGGAAGCGGGATCCCCACGAAAAGGACAAGGCCCCAGAAGCCGTATTTCTCAATCTGATCCTTTTTGCCCATCGCCTTTCTCTCAAGCCACAGAGCGACCGGCCGGAACAGGCTGACTTTCTTCATCCACTCCAGTATCCGGCTTATCAGCAGGAGAATGAACGGGATCGGGAGAATGTTTCCGATAATGCAGATCGGAATCGCGGTGAGGATCGGGATGTCAAGAAGCGCCGGCGACGATGCCAGCAGCCCGCCGCGAAGCTCCAGAATCGGAATCATGGAAATAATAAAGACAATGACCTCTTTTGAAACCAGTCCCGACAGGTTGGCGGTAAACCATTGTACAAATGCGTCCATTTACTGCTCCTGTTCCCCGTTCTGCCCGTCTTTACCTGTAAAATCAAACTGCTCGGCAGCCGCGCGCCTTCCCGGATCACCGGACTGCGGCGCACACTCCCCCATAAGCGCGCCGCAGCGGCTGCAGTACATGGCGGACCGCTCGACTCTGGAACCGCATTCCGCACAGACTCTGGCGCCCTCCAGCTCCGCAATCTCATCCTCCAGGGCGGCAATCTTCACAAGCCCTGCCCCGATGATCTTGAACTCATTGGCGAACTCCTCCTCAACGGAAAGCTCATGCTTGTCATAATATGCCTGGCCAAGGCTGATATACGCCCGGTTGATCTTCTCCCGCTCTGCGGACAGCTTTGATTTAAGCTGTAAAATTCCGGTCATATCCTTAACTTTATTGGCGGCCTTTCTGCTGCCATTACCGATTGCTTTTCCTAATTCTTCAATAAATGCCATATTTTTCCTCCTCTGCAGGACTTATGTTTTCTCCCTTATTTTATCCTGTCCGGGGTAGAAAGTCAATGGGAAGCGGCCCGTAAACGTAACAGCAGCCCCGCAGCAAACAGGAATTACCATGCGTTCATTGATAGTAATTCAGCATTTGTTCATACATATTCCTGGTCTGTTCTTCATCTCCCCACGATAAAGGATCATCCGCATAACTCAGAGTCCAAAACGGTTCTATATTCTGAATATTCCCGGGAAGATTTTCCCATAAGCGGTACATTTTGCTTGCAAACTCTTTTATATCTGAACAATTTGTATAAACTCCCTTCAATCTGCCCATTAATATTTTGCCAAACCGTTCCGTATCAAGATTGTTATAAGCAATCTGTGTTCTCACATACATAATCGCTTTTTTCATGTCCGTTTCCCATTCTAAATAGAGCAGATCATCGTCTTCGGGATTGTTGAGGAATAATTCATCGAGCCATTTACAATACTCGTTTTCTGTTACGAATCCCTCATTAAGCAATATCACATAAGCCAGTAATTCCTGCATTCTAACTCTCCGCTCTACATCTTTTCATACGCCAACCGCGGATCATCGTCCTCCTCCACATGGATGATCCCGCAATATACAAAGCCGCTCTTTTTCAGCAGGTTCTGCATGACCCGGTTATCCCCATGCGTGTCGATACGCAGATGGCCGCACTGTCCAAACGCCCATTCCAGGCACGCGCTTCCAATCCCCTTCACGCTCCCGTCCCCCGCCAGGCGGTGGACCACGCCATACGGGCTGTCATCCAGCCATCTGCCGCCCTGTATCGTCCGGTACGTGGGTTCAATGTCCCTGCCCTGACGAAAGAAAAAAGCGCCGGCCACCCGATCCCCGCACAGGCATACATAGCTGTTCCCATCCGCGATATCCGCGCGGATCAGATCCTGCGGCGGCCAGTTGGTCGGCCCCCATTGGTTCGGGTTGCCGTTCTCTGCCATGAAATTGCGCGCAGATGCGTATATCTCCATCATGCGGGGCAGATCCTCCTCAGTGGAATGACGTATGACCATTTTATCCCTCCATTCGTATCAGTTGCCGGATATACCGGTTTACCCTGCCTTTTCCTTTCAATTATAGCATACCCCTGACATATTACAAGCGTATGCTCTGGTTTCAGATGCCGTAATGTCCGCTTTAGCTGTTTACTGACACAGAAAAAGCACACTATCTCCCTTCTATGAAAATAATGTGCTTTCCCCATCCTGTTTAAATGTAATAAAACACGCTCTAATTCCCGCTTTCCACCCTCTTCTTTTCCCGTTTCCGGATCTCCGGAAGAATCAGCCCCAGCGCGGTCAGCACAAACGGCGTTACGATATTCAGCGCAGTGGACGCCATATCGCCCTCCACATACATCCCCAGAATACAGCAGGCCGCTGTCACCACAAAACACCAGCCGCCGGCCAGGTACGCAAACCACTGATGCTTTGTAAACCGGTACTCCGGCTTAAACCGATCCGCCGCCTTTCTGAGGGCAATATAGGCGGCAAACACCCACAGATACCGCAGGGGCATGGTCACGGAATTCAGCTTCTGGAGCTGCGCCAGCACGGCCGCGGCCCCGGGCACAAAGGACTGGATCAGGATAATGCTGCCGGACAGGATCACAACCATCTTAATCCCGTTGCTGTAAGCTCCGTTCTTATTCTTTTTCAGAAGGCCGGAAGGAATAAACTGTCTCGCCTCCTCATTGTCCAGAAGCATGCGCAGAGGGGCGTCAATGCTGAGCACCAGAGTCGAACACTGGGACACCGTGTTGCACGCCGCATAGATAATCATGAACAGATTCCCCACATGATAGTATTCCCCAAGCCTCTGGAAGGCCCAGTAGCCCCCGTTTGACACATAGGAATTAAAGCTCTCCTTGCTCTCGTTAATCACAGCCGGATCGAACATGCGGCTCATGGCCATGGTTCCCAGGAACGCGCAGGTCATAACCATCACCGCCAGGGCGATCATGCCCTTGGGAAAGCCCTTTGCCGGATCCTTCATCTTGTTGACATAGGGGGAAATCTTTTCACAGCCGCCAACAGCGAACACCAGTATGGACAGCGATGTAAAATATCCCACGCTGAACTGCGGAATCATGGTCTGAATGCTCACATCCGCCTTCACATAGTCCGCTCCCGGATTGATCGCCGGAGCCGCAAACATCAGCAGGATGTAGAGAAGCGACATGATGAAAATACTCGTCCCGGCAATGGTCGCCAGCTTTTTTAAGGGGTTTAAGCCCCGGCTGGCCACCCAGCAGAAGAACAGGAAGACGCCTAACGTGGCGAGCTGCACCCAGGTGGTGGGCAGCGTGTCATAGGTGGAGCCGTCCTGGAAAACGAGCCAGCTAAGGGCTTTGAGCGCGCCGCTTCCCTTACTCGCAATATATGTCACATGGCAGGCCCAGTACGTCCAGCCCGCGTAGTAAGCGCATTTTGCGCCGATCGTCCCGTGGATCCAGGAGCTGACGCCCCCGCCGGAATGCCGGAAGGTCGAACCAAGCTCTCCCACCATCAGCGTATACGGGATAAAATACAGGCCAAACATCATAATCCAACTGAAAATTACCTGCATACCGTTGAAATACACAAAGCCGTTGATGATATTTCCAAAGCCCCACACGGTGGAAAACGCCATCACAGCCAGCATATACCACTGAATATTCTTCCCCTTATTATCGTTCATGTTCCCTATCTCCTATTCTTTTTCCTCTGTTTCATGCACATGAATTTCCCCGCCCGAAAGCCGGTATGCGCCGTTCTCCCCGCAGAATATCCCGCTTGAGAAAAAGGCGCGCAGGGCCTTTAAGAGCCACGCCGTATCCTGAACGCCTCCCGTCTCATACGGCGAATGCATGGCGAGCTGCGCCAGTCCGATATCCACCGTGTTCAGGGAAACATGCGCATTTGAAATATTCCCCAGCGTGGAACCGCCCAGGATATCCGAACGGTTGGCGAATACCTGGAAGGGGACGCCGGCCTTTTTGCAGACTGCCTTAAAGATCGCGGAGGAAACGCTGTCCGTGGTATACTTCTGGTTCGCGCTGTATTTGATCACGACTCCCCCGTTCAGGAAGGGGCGGTTGCCCTCATCCGCCTTTTCCGGATAATTCGGGTGCAGGGCATGTCCGTTGTCGGCTGACGCCATGAAGCTGTTGGCCACATCGATCCGGTAATCCTCTAAGTCCCGGCCGAACGCGCCGTTTATGCGCTTCATCACATCCTCCAGAAACGTAGAACCCGCTCCCTGCTTTGTTCCGCTCCCGACCTCCTCATTGTCAAACACAGCGCACATGGCGATATGCGTCTCATTTTCCGCCTCCAGAAGCCCCTTTGCGGCTGCATAGACGCACTGGAGATCATCCAGGCGCGGGGAGGAGATAAATTCCCTGTCCGCCCCCCAGACCGTGCCCGGCATGCGGTTATAGAGGAAGAGATCGCTGCTTAAAATATCCGCTTCCTCCACGCCCGCCGCCTCCGCGGCCAGCCCCATCATGGTATGCTCCCCGCCGGCCATGCGCAGCAGCGGCAGCATATCCTTCTGCGGGTTTAACGCAGCCCCGTCGTTGACCGAGCGGTTCATGTGAATCGCCAGATTGGGAATCAGGGCCAGGTCGCGGCCGATATCCACCAGCCGGCTCTCCAGACGCCCCTCCCGCTCCACCGTCACCCGGCCCGCCACGGAAAGCGGCCGGTCGAGCCATGGCGAGAGGATCATGCCCCCGTATTTCTCCACATTCAGGCGCACATATTTTCCCTTTACCTCCATCTCATGCGTTTCCTTCAGCTTAAATGTCGGGGAATCGCTGTGGGCCGCGGCAATCATATAGCCCCGGTAGCAGCCCTCCGGTACGGAAAAAGCGATCAGGGAGGAGCCGTTTCTCGTCGTCACATACCTTCCTCCCGGCTCAAGCCTCCAGCGCTCGTGCTCCAGAAGCTCCTGATAGCCTGCTTCCCGGAACAGGGCGCGCAGATTCTCGATCACGTGATAGCAGCTCGGGCTTTTTTCGATAAACTGCATCATATCGCGGGAAATTTCTTCAAATTTCATCTTTTTTCTTCCTTTCTTAAAAATGTGTAGCAAATGGCCGGATTTCTGCTCTTTCCAACCATTGGCTGTGTACCGTATAAGCAGCGCATAGAACCATGCCAGAATATCCTGAAAGCCAATCACCTGGCCGGTAAAGCCCGCGTCCCCGGCAGGCCGGGGCGCAGACGATAAAGATCCGCCCGAGATGGACGCTTATTGCGATCATTATACTATTTATCAAATGTTATAGTCTAATTCTAATAATATGATAGGAATTATCACATTTTTATGATAACATACCGTTTTGAGGATGATAGAACTTATCACACAAATGGAATTGGCGTTTCGGTTCCCTGTTTCGTATAATAAGAGCCATGCCGGCTGCAGTTCCCGCCTGTACACGGGGCCCGCCTGCGCGCTCGCAGCGCCTTTAACGGGCTAGCCTCTTCTGGAGACCATTGTCGTAATCTTCGCCATCGCGCTCTCCTGCGCCGCGCGCCGCGCGGCTCTTTTCCTCCACAAGCCTGAGAAATTCTCCCATGCATTTCGGAATATAGCGTTTTTTCTTAAAATAAAAAAAGATATCCCTTCTGGCAAATTCCATATCCAGCTTGTAATAAACCACATCGGGGTGCGGCCTGGCGCTCCTGACCAGCGTATCACTGACAAAAGAGGCCCCCACTCCGGCGCATGTCATGTTATAGGCCGTGAGCTGCTGGCTTAAGGTCAGGATCGCCCGGGGCACAAAGCCATAGTGGCCGCACGCAGCCAGCGCCTTCTGATACGTCCGGTTCTCGGGCGACAGCAGCACGAACGGAAGCTTTGCGAACTGATCCAAGGGCACATTCGGATACTGCGGAGCCAGGAACCGTCCTGTCACGATGTTATCCAGGCTCTGCTGCCACGCCAGAAGACGGCCGTTTAACTCCCAGCTCCTTGGAACCGCCAGAATCATATACTCCGTGCGGTAGCGCTGCCTCTCAAAGTTCACCAGCGGAAGCTCCTCATTTTCAATAAGCAGATCCATCGCCCCTTCCAGGAGACGCCGCTGCAGGGAATTGACGCCTCCCTCCTGCACGCTCACCTCCACACAGGGAAACGCCGCCTTATACTCCGCCAGCAGCGGCGGCAGGACGTAGGACGAAAACATGGCCCCGCTCCCGATTGACAGGCTCCCCTTTTTCAGATTCTGCGTATCCGCCAGAAAATTGGCAAAATTCTCCTCCAGACGGATCATCTGCTCCACTGCTTCGATATAGGCCTTCCCCACCTCCGTGAGCTGGATCGGGGATGTGCTCCTGTCAAAAATGGGGGAACCGATTTCGTCCTCAATCCGCTTTATTTTGTTGCTTAAGGCCGGCTGCGTGGTGTACAGCTTCTGGGCCGCTGTGGAGAAGCTTCTTTCCCGGTATATTTCGTATACATATTCTTTTCCGTTGAATATCATGGTTCTTCCTGCCTCTTTGACTTGATCTCCTGCCTGTCTCTGCCTGCTTCCGGCAGCCTTTTCATCGTTTCCTGCATGGAAAAACGGCCATTCAACCAATGAGAACCCGCTTTCCCTCAAAGGCAAAGCCATAGCTGCGGATCCAGCCGCGTATCATTTTTTCAAACATGATCCGGACTTCGCGGTTGGTCAGCGCCAGCTCGTACTCCTCTTTCCCCAGCGCTTCGTTAAACTGGTAGCTGACAGCCTTTAAATATCCGCCTGCCAGAAACAGGCTCCAGACAGCGCTTTCGTTTTGGTCTAACTGGCTGAACATAATCTGTTCGTCCAATTCCACACAAAGCCTGCCCCCTTTCAGGAAATCCTCCATGGTCTCCTTTATGGCCGCTCCCCCCTCGCGAATCAGCTTTTCTGTCAGGCTGTTGCTGCTCGTATTAGCCCAGTATGTTGAAAAGCGTTTCTTATCCAGATAGTTTAAGATAGACCATGGATTATAAATATCCCGTTTTTTTCCAAAGGTAAAGCCATCATACCAGTCCTTCACCTTTTGCTTCTCCCCATACAACCCGAATTCCCTCAGCGCTTCCCATACCTGCTCTTGCGTAAATCCAAAGCTGTCCTCATATTTCTCCGATGTGGCTGTAACCACCTCCAGATTATTTACATCTGAAAAAACAGACTCCTTACTGATCCGCGTGATGCCAGTCATAAGAGACCTCTCCAAATAGGGATTGGTTTTGAACGTAGAGTTAAACAGACTGCGGGTAAATTCCACCAATTCCTTCCAATAACCGTTGAGATAGGCTTCCTGAAGGGGCGTATCATATTCGTCCAGCAAAATAATGACATTTTTCTTATAATATCGGGCAAGGTAAAGGGACAGCATTTTTAAAGAACCGGCTGCTTCATAATCATTCATGTCAACCGTTATCCGCCCGAAGCTCTCCTTTTCTTTTTCATTCAGACAGCCGCTGTCCAGTAAGAAATCGTATTGATTATATAATTCCTCTATGATCTGGCAAATCCTTTTTTTCGTGCCGAAAGCGGTTGGTTCCTTTATATCTGCAAAGCTGAGGGCAAGCACCGGATAGGTTCCCTGAAGGCTTCGGTAGCTTTCTTCCTTCCATATGGACAGCTCCTCAAAGATCTGCCCCTGATCTTTATATTTCATGGAGAAAAAGCGCTCCAGCATATTCAGGTTCAACGTTTTTCCAAATCTTCTGGGACGGGTGATTAAGGTGACGTCATCTCCGCTTTCCCACCACTCTCTTATAAAATCCGTTTTATCGATATAGAAATAATGGTTGGCTATTATTTTCTCAAAACTCTGAATCCCAATTGCTACGGTCCGTGTCATCCTTTCTCCTTTCTATGTAACCGCCCGGTCCGCCGGACATCTGCCTCTTTACACAAAGACCCTGCGGCAGCTCTATTATATCCCCGGCCGGATACGCATGCAAGGATTTAAAACCGCCTGTCCTGTAAAGGTTCCCGGCTGCCGGCCAAAACTCATCCCGGCTCTTTCTGACAGGCCGGGCAATACACGCTTCCCCTGCCTCCAATTACCATGCGGCAAAGCGCATTCCCGCAGACCGGGCAGGGCCCGCCTGCATGGCCGTATACCTGCAGAAACGGCGTGTTTCTGTATTCCCGTCCCCTTGTCTCCAGATAGTCCTCCGGCGTAATCTGATTTGTCTCAATAAAATAAGAGAGGCGTTCCGGAATAACAGCCGCAAGGCGCTCCCACTCGTTTTGCTTCAGTGTATTTGCCGGGCGCGCGGGGTGGATTCCCGCTGTGAATAAGATTTCATCGGAATAGATATTGCCGATGCCCGCCAGGATGCTCTGGTCTAACAGACATTCTTTGATTGTCTTCCTGCGCTTTTCCAGGCAGCCTTTCAGATATCCGGCTGTCAAATCCCTGTCAAACGGTTCCATCCCCAATTTTTCGATCCCGCTGTATGTATCCGTCTCGTCCTTTCCCAGCAGCCAGAAGCGCCCAAACCGGCGTGTATCAGAGAAACGTAATTCCCTGCCGTCGCTGAGGCCAAAAACCACATGCGTATGCTTTTCCTCCGGAACACAGGCCGGAGTCAGAAGAAGACGCCCTGTCATCCTTAAATGCAGCACAAGGCGGTCGCCCCTGTCTGACACGATTGTCAAAAATTTTCCCCTGCGCATCATGCGCTCCAGCCTCTGGCCGGCCAGCCTCCGGCAAAGTTCATCTGCATCCGGATATGCGGCGATTTCCGGGCGCCTGACCGTCACCCGCTCCACTGTAAGGCCCTGGATCTGCGGTTCTATCACTCTTTTTATCGTTTCCACTTCCGGTAATTCCGGCATACCTTTACCTCCGTGCGTATTGCTCATAAGCGGCTGTCTGTATATTCCGCCTCTGTTATGAAACATTTTATTGCCTTATAGCTGGCTTTTAGTGTAGCATGGTTGTTTTGGGATGTCAAATATGGGGAGATTTTATTGAAGTGATTGTTGTGTTGCGGGCTGTGGTTGATTGTGAGAGGGCCGCCAGTGGCCGGTTCTATATCCATATGAAACCCCGCTTCCGCTCGGAGAAAAGCGCAGCGGACGCTAAGCTCGAAAAGACCTCGCTAAGCGCCGGCGGTTTTCTACGGGTTTCTTATGGATATAGAACCGGCCGCTGGCTACGTTATCGGTAAGCCTGGAACCAGTCTCGGCCTGCCGAAATTGTTGTGATATTTTTTAAATTATGTGCTGTATTATTATGTTTTTCAAAAATATCCATAAATAATTTCCTTAATACTTCTTATTTGTTTTAATTACCAAAAAATATGAGTTGCTGTAATTATTTGCTAATCTAAAAATTAACAGTAAATATTAACGTTAAAATCTATAATCAACCATTTTATCTGTCAAATATTCATAGCCCGCGATCGTGTAGCCAGAGCCAGCTTCCATATCCATCAGGAACCCGTAGAAAACCGCCGGCGCTTAGCGAGGTCTTTTCGAGCTTAGCGTCCGCTGCGCTTTTCTCCGAGCGGAAGCGGGGTTCCAGATGGATATGGAAGCTGGCTCTGGCGGCCCTCCCACAATCAACCACAGCCCGCAACACATCAAATATTTTAAATCCATAACTCCCCCTCCAGCCATTACAAATAAATTGACTTTCCCCCCTTTGTATGACAAAATAGCAACTGACAGCATCCATTACAAACTGACACCAGTCTAAACACTTTCATTTTGGAAAATACACGGGAGATAGCATATGTGGGCTTACAAACGTTTTCTTAATTATGTTAAAATCTGGACATCCAGCGAACGCGGCTGCGCGGTTGTCCCCAGCAGCCTGCGCCAGTTTGATCTGGCGCATCTGCTGACTTTTGAGCTGAAGCAGATCGGTCTTTCGGACGCAGAGGTCAATAACTACGGTATTGTCTACGCGCATCTTCCCGCCACGCCGGGCTTTGAGGATCGGGCGCATATCGGTTTTATTGCCCATCTCGACACGTTTCCCGACTTCAGCGGGAAGGACGTCTCCCCTCAGATCATTGAAAATTATGACGGCAAAGATGTTCCTCTCGGCTCGTCAGGGCTCACCCTCAAGGTGTCCGAACACCCGCACCTTCCCGGCCTGCGCGGGGATACGCTGATCACCACAGACGGAACCACCCTTCTGGGCGCGGACGACAAGGCGGGCATCGCTGAGATCATGACCGCGCTTGAGCAGATCATGGTCAGGCAGATCCCGCATGGAAGCCTCAGCGTGGCTTTCATACCGGATGAGGAAATCGGAGGCGGCACGGATCATTTTGATCTGGAGCGCTTCGGGGCTGCATACGCCTATACGGTGGACGGCTGGGATCCGGCGGAGATTGTCTGTGAAAATTTTAACGCTTCGCAGGCTACCATCCATATCCGCGGAAAAAATCTTCACACCGGCCGGGCGAAGGACAGGCTGATCAATGCGCAGCTCATCGGTATGGAGCTCCACCAGCTACTCCCTCCGCGTGAAACGCCGTCCCACACCGAGGGACGCGAAGGCTTTTACCATCTTCTGTCCTCCCATGGAAATGTGGCGGAAGCGGTTCTTGTCTACGCTGTCCGCGATCATGATCCGATCCTGTTCCAAAAACGTCTGGACACCCTGGCCGGACTGTGCCGGCAGATGAACGAGCGCTACGGCGAACATACGGTACGCATAACTGTCAAAGACGAATACCGCAATATGCGGCCGATCATCGAAGCCTGCCCTCATCTCATTGAACACGCGGCGGCGGCAGTCAGGACGGTCGGCCTGACGCCCCGGATATGCTCCACACGGGGCGGAACCGATGGAGCCAGGCTGAGCTTCAAGGGACTTCCCTGCCCCAACCTTGGAGCCGGCGGCTACGCCTATCACGGCCCCATGGAGCATATCACCGCCGAATCCATTGAGACCGTCTCGCGGATTCTGATTGAAATCGTCCGCTCCTATGCAAAAGCACAGCCGTTCGGACAGCCCGAACCTCCGCAAAAAGCGTTATGATTCACGGCCCGGATACCCCCGCCAAATGATAAAAAAACAGCCGGGCGATGCGGTAATGAAAACCGCATCGCCCGGCATATGAACGGTCAGCCGTCATACGCGGCCCCATGATTCCTATGCGATCAGGCTTCCGAAGATGGAAAGGAAGATCGGGTTATAAATATCGTCAATGATAACGGCAAAGGATGGATAAAGCACCCAGGCAATGTTGTGCCATCCGTATTCCTCCATAACGGCCTTTTCGTTTGCAACCGCATTCGGGCCGGAGCCGCAGCCCCATCCGCAGTTTCCGGCTGCCATAACGGCTGCGCCGTAGTCGCGCCCAAACATGTTGTAGGAGATGAAGATGGCAAACAGGGCCATGAGGATGGCCTGCGCCAGCAGGATCAGTCCCATCTGTCCGGCAACCGGAGCCAGCTTTGTGATGTCTGTGGTCATCAGTACCAGGGCCAGGTAAAGCTCCAGGAACATATGCTCAATGGCGTCAACCTCAGGAACATAGAATTGAATGTTGCATGCTTCCATCACATTGCGGGCAATTGCTCCGGCAAACAGGCAGCCGATAAATTTCGGCATTTCAATCATCGGAATATTGTCCAGCAGACAGTAGATCGGCATTCCGAGCGCAGCGATCAGGAGCGTCATGGCAAACATGGAGATCATCCTGCCATTGTCAAGCGTCGGCGCAGATCCCGTTTTTGCAGCCTCAGGCTTATCGTTCGGGTCGGATTTTAAACCGTGGCGGGTAATCAGGAAAGCCGCCACCGGGCCGCCGATCAGGGAGCCCATGATATTTCCCATGGTACCGGCCGCAACGCCGATCGTGGTGGCGTCCGGCGCTCCCATGCTCTCAAAAATCGGGCCGAATGCGGAAGCTGTGCCCACGCCGCCTGACATGGCGGCTGAGGAACACTGCAGCGCCAGCAGCGGATGAAGCCCGACCAGGCTGCCGACAAGCCAGCCAAGCAGATCCTGCAGCGTAATCAGCAGGCAGGCCGCGATCGCGATCATCGCGCACAGCTTTCCTCCTGCATTTTTAAGCATTTTCAGGCTGAACCCAAAGCCGACGCACAGGAAGAACAGATTCTGGCATAAATCCTTTACAATCGCCGCGTCAAAGCTGAATGCGACAATGCCGGCTCCTTTAATAATGGCCACGATCACGGAAAAGATGATACCGGATACGACCGGGGCCGGGATCGCGTACTTCCTCAGGAGCGCGGAGCGCGCCACAATGGCACGGCCAAGGAAGATGACAATAGCTGCAAAGCCGAGCGTCGTGAGATACTCAAACTTAAAGGCCGCGGCCGCCCCGTCAGCCGCGGGAGTGAACGTACCAAAATAGCGCAGGATCGTTTCTGACATAAATACCCCTCCAATTCATTTTATGAAACTTATGTAAGTTTTTTATAAAATTACTGTAAACCATGGCGGGGGTAAAGTCAATTTTAGTAAGTTTATAATGTGTTTTGTAAGTATTGTAACCGTTTACAGCTCTGCTATCACAGCCTCCACGTATTCCTCTGTCGAAGCCGCGCCGCGCAGATCCCGCGTGAGATGTTCCCCTTTGGCCAGCACACGGTCCACCGCCTGCCGTATTTTTCCCGCGCATTCAAACTCCTTCAGATACTCCAGCATCATACAGGCTGACCACACAAAGGCGGTCGGGTTTGCAAGGTGTTTTCCGGCGATATCCGGGGCGCTGCCGTGGACTGCCTCAAACATGGCGTATTCTTTCCCGATATTGCTGGAGGGCACAAGACCCAGTCCGCCGATCAGGCCGCTGCACAGATCGGAGATGAGATCGCCGTAAAGGTTCTGCATGACCATGATATCAAACTGGCTGGGATTCATTACCAACTGCATGCAGGTGTTGTCAATGATCTTATCGTCTGCCTGGATATCCGCATACCCGCGGGCAATCTCTCTGAATATCTCCAGAAACATGCCGTCCGACCTCTTCAGTATGTTTGCCTTATGGACGCAGGTTACTTTTGTCCGCCCATGAAGCCTGGCATATTCAAAGGCGTCGCGGATGATGCGCTCGCTGGCCTTTCTCGTAACGATCTTGACCGCATGCACCGTATTTTCGTCTATCTGTTCCTCTTTTCCCACATAGAGGCCCTCTGTATTCTCCCGGAAGATGACGATATCCACATCGTGAAAGGGTGTTTTCACCGCTGTGCTGGATTTTACGGGCCGGATGTTGGCATACAGGTCATATTTTCCCCTCAGTGTCACGTTCAGAGAGCGGAAGCCCCCGCCCACCGGCGTCGTGATGGGCGCTTTCAGCAGAACCCTGGTCTTTTCAAAAGAGGCAAAGGCAGCGTCCGGGATCAGCGCGCCGTTTCTCCTCCACTCCCCCTCTCCTACATCGAATATCTCATACGTCAGAGGCGCATGCGCCGCCTTCAGGATCCGCAGCGCACTCTCTGCCAGCTCGGGGCCGATCCCGTCCCCGCGAAATACCGTAATTATTTTATTCATAATAAGCCTTCCTTTCTTATTTTAAATTTAGTCCGCTCCATTACAGAATCATGGCCACAGCCAGGTTATAAAATGCACAGCATACCACACTCACAGGTACTGCTACAAACAGCAGGCGGTTAAAGAGCGAGTTGCGCTCCTCCTCATTGCCGCAGGAGCTTATGATCAGGCTTCCGCCTGAAGAGAATGGGCTGATCGCGCTGCTCTGCGCGCCCAGAATCGTGCAGGCAAACAGCACTGCCGGATTGAGCCCGGTTGAAACCGCCAGGGACGGAATCAGCGGGAACAGGGCCGGCGCCACTACGCCGGTCGTGGAGCTGAAAAAGCTCATAAACGCGCCTACCAGGCTGAAGGCCAGGGGCACCATGGCCACAGGGACATTGGAGCCGATCCAGGTGGAAAGGGCGTCGATCGTCCCGGCCTTAACCGCCACCGCAATCAGGATCCCGGCTCCGGCGATCATCAAAATAGTATTCCAGGGCACGCGGGCAATGACCTCCTTCTGCGGGGCCAGGTTCATCAGAAGGGCCGCCACTGCAAAGCAGACCGCTACCAGACCCACATCGATTTTTCCGCTGACGGCGCCAAGGAGGGCGTTTCCCGGAAGCAGAAGGCTCAGCACAGGGAATACCAGGACAACCCCCATCATAATCAGCATCAGATTCAGGGTTGCGCGCTGGCGCGCGTCAAAGGGCTCGGGCTTTTCAAAGGTGATTCCCCTGCCGATATTGCGGTTGCTCTTAAACGCAAAGCGGAATATAGCGATCAGGGCCAGTGAAAATACGACTGCCAGGGCAAATATCTTCATCTCCTCCACAAAAGAATCCGGGACGGCCAGGGACGGCTCTGACTCATATGCTGTGTCAATCAGCCCCCGGAATACCACCCCCAGGGCCGCGGTGGGGAAATTTCCGCCGGCCAGCGCGCCGCAGTTGATGGCAACCGCCCCGGTCAGCTTATCCATGCGCGCCTCCTCACAGATCAAAAGCGTAATGGGGGCCAGAAATGCCAGAACCGTAAAGAAGGCCGCTCCCATGACAGACAGCACGACTGCCACAAAGAACAGGGCAAATGGCAAAAGTCCCGGGAATTTCCGGCAGGCATACAAAAGGCAGGAGGACAGCTTTTCCAGCGTTCCGTTTACGGCCGCAAAGTTATAGAATAGCGAAACCGACAAAATCACGAACATCGTGCTGGTCGGCCAGCAGGCAATCAGCTCTTTGGCGCTGATCCCAAGCCCGAAGCAGCCGATCGCATATGCAAACACGATACAGAAAAAGCCGGTATTGATTTTCGTCTTATACCCCAGCGCCACTGCCAGCGCGATGGAGGCGACAATCAGAGCGCTCATCATTTTCCCCGCCCCCCTTCTTCAAGTCCCAGAAGCCTTGCAGGAATGGTTTTGGTCATATGGTACACATGCTCTGCCGGAATGCCGTTGTCCACAAGGTACTGCATGTACTCCCCAAACGCCAGCTCCCAGTATGGATTTTCGGTCTGTCCGCCGTCCGTATCCACCATGACATGCTCATACCCCGCTTCCTTAATCAGCTCCAGATTGGAGGCCAGATTGCTCTTATATCTGCCCCCGCCCATATTCTGCGCATAGCAGCGCTCCAGGATCACATCGTAATCCCGCGCGATCCGGAGCTGATCCTCAAGGCTCATATCCACAATCCACCATTCGGGGTGTGTGATGACAATATGCTTCACCCCCGCCCTCCGGGCCGCCTCCACGACGACAAACGCCTCGTCAGGCGAGATATGGGCCGTTCCCAGAACCGCGCCGTGATCCCGTATCAGCCCGAACACATCCTGAAGCTCCGGAACCACCTTCCCGCCGCACACTACGTCCACCCCTGCCGCGGGATCCTGCTTCATCTTCATCAGATGGTTTTTTGCCGACTGGGTAGGCAGCCACACCACCTTTGCCCCCAGCTTCAGCGCCGTCTCCACCGCCCAGGGATTAATTCCCCCCACCACCCGGTTCAGCGTAATGCTCCCGAACATGGTAAAATCATTGCTCCCCCCATGTACAATCTCGTTGTGGCGGTTGCATAAGAACGCCCGGTCCATTGTGGTCCCCTGATGCGTCTTAATCACAATCGCGCGCGCGCCCACGCGGATTCCAGCCTCCATCAGCTCCAGATCATCATACGCCCTCCTGCGCAGATCCGGATTGGAATGGACGTGCATATCAATCACGCCCTTCATCGAAATCGTTTCCTTTGAAATCTCAGCCATGTTTCATCCTTCTCCTTTCATTTTTTACAGGCTTGTATTTCTCTGGAAATGATTGTATACTATTTCAGATATCGGAGAAAGGCAATAAATTTAATATGACATATCGGAAAAACCGATATATGGGGTACATGAAATCAAAAAGGGGGAATACACGAAATGAATTTAAAAGAACTGACGTATATCGTCACAATTGCCAACGAGGGCAGCATCTCCGCGGCGGCGGATAAGCTCTTCATGGCGCAGTCCAGCTTAAGCCAGTCGCTTCAGGTTTATGAAGCGGAGCTCGGGACGCCGATTTTTATGCGCACCGCCAGAGGCGTCCGGCCCACGGCTTCCGGGGAGGCCTTTATTGGGCGGGCCCGGCAGATATTACAGAGCTACCACCTGGCAAAAAATGAGGTCTGGGATATCGAAGGTCTGCGCGGCGGCCGGGTGGAGTTTGGCATCAGCACCTTCCGCGGCACGTATCTTCTGCCGCCTGTCTTAAAAAGGTTCCACGAGCTGCACCCGAATGTCCATGTGGAGATCACAGAAATGGACAGCATTGACTTAGAAGATCAGATTCTAAAGGGGCTCCTGGACATCGCCCTTATCGCCGCCCCTCCGGTGCGCATTAAAAGCCGGGTTGACCCGCTCATGCGCGATGAAATTTTAATTGTGGCCGCTGACAGCCATCCTGTCATGGCCCTTGCAAAAGAGCGCACCGACGAGCCCGGGCAGTTGTGGGTCGATTTCCGGGATACTGCAGATTTTGAATACATCCTGGGGCCGCCGGATACCGTGCTGGGGCGCATGGCCAGACGGGAGTTCCGCAAAGCAGGCCGCGAGCCCGCAGGCTTAAATACGCACATATCCGCGCCTTTTGCCGCCTCCATGGCGCGCGCCGGGCTGGGGCTTTGCGTCACGTACCGCTCCTGCATCGTTCCCGATCCGTCTGTCGCCTATCTGCGCATCGGGACTGAGGGCGTTTTCTTAGAACTCGGCCTCACCTACCCGGCCGGGGAATACCGCTCAAAGGCCGCGCAGGCGCTTGGGCGGCTGTTTCACACGATGTATTCCGGAAATGCGCCGGAGAATTTGCAATTATAAATACCGCTCAACCGCCTCCGCACACCCGTCGTGATCACAGTCCGCAACCACCGCGCCGGCGATCGCCCGAACAGATGCCGCGGCATTTCCCATCGCCACGGCAAGCCCCGCCGCCTTCATAGCTTCCCGGTCATTGTCCGCGTCCCCCACGACGATCGTCCGCTCCAGCGGGATACCGAGATGCCCGCACAGCATCCTAAGGCCCGCGCCCTTATCGACCCCCTGCTCCGACATCTCCAGGGAAGCTGCTTCGCCCAGGGCCATCGAAACCTCAGGCCCCCCGCTGCGGATCCGCTGTATCGTTCTCTCTCTTGATTCCCGGTTCCTGTGGTAAAGGTTTACCTTCGCCGCCGGAAACGGGTTTCTCCCGTATTCTCCGGCAATGTCCTCCCACATGACCGCCACGCGCTCATACGTATCCTTATAAGCGCCCATACCAAACTCCTCAATCCGCTCCCAGTGGCTTTTCTGGACAATGGATTCCTCCAGCAAAAGATTCGGCATAGCCTGCTCAAGCGCCCCCAGCTCCAGAATCCGTCTCACCTTTTCTGTGCCAAGAAGCCTGGAGTACAGGGCTTTACGCTCCCGCACATCATAGACCATCGCCCCGCTCGCACAATTGACATAGCGGATTTCCGGGAGCGCCCGCAGATACTCCCCAAGCTCCGCGAGGCAGCGCCCCGTATTCAGGATCACGACCGCTCCGGCCTGCGCCGCCTTAGCAACCGCATTCCGGCTTTTTGGCAAAATCTGCTTCCTGGAATTCAGCAGCGTCCCGTCCATATCAAACGCAATCAACTGATACATCGTTCTCCTCATTCCTTACAAACTAGTACATCGTTCATAAAGCAACTCATAATATTTGTATTGCTTTATCAACGGATTATCAATAAATGGCGTAAATGCAAAACTATGAGCTATTTATTGTCTGCTATACTAGTACATCATTGCATTAATATCGAAGTAAACAGCGCTTGATATTCGTGTCATCTGTGCGCCTGAGAAGCGACGGCGTAGTGGAGTCTACGACTAGCTTCTCAGGCGTGCAGAGGGCGCGGATAGCGAGTGTTGTTTACTCGAGAATTAATGCAATGATGTACTAGCTCATACGCCCGGCAGCCCCTTTTTAAGTATGCGGTACATCCTGCGCACGTCATCCGGCATGAGCTCCTTTGCAAAATAAACCTTTGCATTCTCCATATCTTTTACCTCTCTCACGTTTGTGTCTCTGATTTAACTATACAATATGGAAAAATTTATGTCAATCAGACTTTGGCCGCAGATTGCCCCCTGTTTTCCAGTTGTATCGCTGTTTATACCGGATATAGTATAAAAATATGGGGCATGAACCCGAAAGCGTTACCGTATATCATGGAACTACGGGACCTCCCTCTGGCGGCCTCACACGCTCCCCCGTCTCTACACCGCTTCAAATGCAGCAATCAGATCCTCCACCTTCTCAATGCCCACGGAAAGCCGGATCGTATTGGGCTTAATCCCCTGCTCCGACAGCTCTTCCCCTGTGCTTGTTTTTAAAATCCTTTATGTATGCCACATTTATATCCTCCGGTATCACGGATTACGTTCCGCATCCCTCCCTTTTTGCGCCTCTTTATTCCGCAAACAAAGGCGTTGAATAATACCGGTCTCCGCTGTCCGGCAGCAGAGCTACGATCACCTTTCCCTCATTCTCCGGGCGCTTGGCCAGTTCAATCGCGCCGTGCAGGGCCGCCCCGGAAGAAATCCCAACCAGAATGCCTTCTTTTTTTGCAAGGAGCTTCGCCGCCTGAAACGCATCCTCATTTTCAGCCCTGAACACTTCGTCGTATAAAGATGTGTTCAATACATCCGGGACAAATCCCGCCCCGATTCCCTGAATCTTGTGGGGGCCGGCCTTTCCTTCTGACAATACCGGAGAGCCCGCAGGCTCCAGCGCCACAATCCGGATATCCGGGTTCTGCTCCTTCAGATATTCCCCGGTTCCTGTTATGGTACCGCCCGTTCCTACGCCTGCAATGAAAATATCTACCTTCCCATCCGTATCCCTCCAGATCTCCGGCCCTGTCCCCGCTTTATGGGCCGCCGGGTTCGCAGGATTTACAAACTGTCCCGGGATGAAGCTGCCCGGGATTTCCTCCGCCAGCTCCCGCGCCTTCTCAATCGCCCCCTTCATCCCCTTCGCGCCATCCGTCAGCACCAGCTCGGCGCCATATGCTTTTAAAATATTCCTCCGCTCTGCGCTCATAGTCTCCGGCATGGTAAGTATGATCCGGTATCCCTTTGCGGCCGCGATGGACGCCAGCCCAATCCCGGTATTACCCGACGTGGGTTCAATAATAACAGACCCATCCTTTAAAAGCCCTTTACTCTCGGCGTCCTCCAGCATCGCTTTCGCGATCCTGTCCTTTACGCTCCCGGCCGGGTTGAAATATTCCAGCTTTACCAGAACCGTTGCCTTAAGCCCAAGCTCCTTTTCGATATTCACTATCTCCACCAGAGGCGTGTTGCCGATCAATTCCAGAACTCCCTGATAATAACCTGACATTTTACATTCCTTCTTTCTTATTTTTTCATATATCGTTTTTCCGCCGGCCTGCGCTTTTTCCCGGGCAGGACGACCGAACCGGGAAATTAGATACATCATATTACTATTTACCTACTATGTCAATAGGTATATAGGTTTTTATTGATCTTTTCTTTATTTAACCGTATAATACAAAAACAGGAGGTATATTCCGATGATTTCAACAAAGGCGCGCTATGCGCTCAGAGTATTGATCGACCTTGCCCAAAATCAGGAAGACAGCTATGTTCCCTTAAAGGAACTATCAAAACGACAGGAGATTTCCGAAAAATATCTGGAGATCATACTAAAAATACTTGTAAAAGGCAAAATTGTAAAAGGGCTTCGCGGAAAAGGCGGCGGATACAGGCTGACCCGCCCGCGGGAAGCGTATACAGTAGGCGAAATTATCGAGCTGACGGAAGGCCCGCTTGCCCCGGTGGCCTGCCTTATGCCGGATTCTGAGCGGTGCCCCCGGCAAAGCGCCTGCGCCACCCTGCCCCTGTGGAAAAAATTTAATGCGCATATTCACGATTTCTTTTATGGGATAACATTAGACGATTTAATCAATGGGCGCTTTTAACATGCCGCATCGTATCATTGAAAGCACACAGGGAGGATTCGTACAGCCCTGCATAAATAACGGGCGCTGAAATTCACCGTTATTTGTGCAAAGCTGTACGAACCGCGTTGGGGCCGTCAGGCGGCAAATCCATCTGCAGCTCCCTCAGATACACATCCGCCTCTCCCCTTGACTTAAAAACAAATATTTCCCGTCCTTCCCGGTACTTCCCCAAAAGCTCATAGATCCGGGGCAACTGCTCCCTGGGAAAATCCAAAATCCACCTTCTGAATTCCTCATCAAGCCCTGTCTCCACCCAGGGCAGATCCTCCCGCTTCTTACCGACACGCGCCTGCGCCCCGGCAAGGCAGACCGAAAGGGGGTAATCCAGCAAAAAAACTGTGTCACACGCCTGCAAACGCATTTCAAGGGAACGCTGATAGTTCCCATCCACAATCCAGCGTTCCCTCGCAATAATCTTACGCACCGCGGCATCAAACACCTCCCTGGATACGTTCGTGCGATCCGGCCTGTGCCACACCATATCCAGATAATACAGCGGAATTCCCGTACAGTCCTTAAGCGTCCTCGCAAACGTACTCTTCCCCGCGCCGGGACTCCCGATAACGATACTTTTCAACATACGCGGTCCTCTCACGATTCTATCCGGCCTTCTCCATGTTATTTACACGATACGATGCACACGGAACGTATTTAAAAAGCCCTACCTCCGCTCACTCCCCAAAAGCTTTGCCAGCACCGCCTTCTGCGCATGCAGCCGGTTCTCGGCCTCCTCAAAGATCTCTTCCGCATGCGCCTCAAACACCTTCTCCGTGATCTCCTGCCCGCGGTAAGCCGGCAGACAGTGCAGCACCATGGCGTCCGGCCTTGCGGCCGCCATCAGATCCTCATTCACCTGATACCCGGCAAAAGCTTTCATGCGCTCTTCCTTCTCTGCCTCCTGCCCCATGGACGCCCATGTATCGGTGATCACGATATCCGCATTCTCCGCCGCCTTCATCGGATCATCGGTCAGGGAAAATGTCTCATACCCGCCCGCGAATTCCAGCACCGTCTTATCCGGCCGGTACTCCTTCGGGCATGCGGCCGACACCTTCATCTTCATCTTCAGACCGCCGACAATCAGGGAATTGGCCATATTGTTCCCGTCCCCGATATAGCACAGCTTCAGACCGTCCAGCATGCCGTACCGCTCACGGATGGTCATGAGATCCGCCAGCACCTGGCACGGGTGGCAGAAATCCGTGAGGCCGTTGATCACCGGAACTGAGCCATACCTGGCCAGATCCTCGACCTCCTTCTGCTCATAGGTGCGGATCATGATGCCGTCTAAATACCGGGAAAGCACGCGGGCCGTGTCCTGGACCGGCTCGCCGCGGCCGATCTGTAAGTCGCGGGAGGACAGAAAGAGCGCCTGCCCGCCCAGCTGGAAGATCCCGGTTTCAAACGAAACCCGCGTTCTGGTTGAAGATTTCTGGAAAATGAGTCCCACGGACTTTCCCTCCAGAATCCGGTGGGGAATCCCGTGCTTTCTCTCGTATTTGAGCTGATCCGCCCGATCAAGGATGGACGTAATCTCCTCCGGCGCGCAGTCCAGAAGCTTTAATAAGTGTTTCATTCTCCAAATACCTCCTTCATGGCCGAAACGGCTGTGTCTATCTCTTTATATGTGATCACAAGCGGCGGGAGCAGGCGGATCGTATCCGTCCCGGCGGTCAGCACAAGGACGCCGTGTTCCATCAGATTCGCCACAAGCCCGGCCCTCTCATCCGCCCCGACCGCGATCCCCAGCATCAGGCCCATGCCGCGCACGCCCTTTATCTTAGAAGAGCCGATGGACAGGATGGCCTTCCTTAAGTAGTCGCCCTTTTCCCTGACCTCCTTTAAAAACTCCGGAGTGTTGACCACAGACAGCACCGTGCAGGCCGCAGCGCAGCAGAACGGGTTTCCGCCGAAGGTGGTCCCATGCGTCCCCGCGCCCAGGACGTCCGCGCACGCGGCGGAGGCCATCACAGCCCCGATGGGCACGCCGCCGCCCAAGCCTTTGGCCATGCTGACAATATCCGGCGAAATCCCGTACTGCTCATAGCAGAACAGGCTCCCGGTACGGCCGATCCCGGTCTGCACCTCGTCCACCAGAAACAGGATATCGCGCTCGCCGCAGAACTTCCTCGCCTCCTGCACATACGCCTTATCAAGGGGAAGCACGCCGCCCTCTCCCTGGATCATCTCCATCATGACCGCGCACGTGGACGCGTCGGCCTTTGCCCTCAGATCGTCCATGTCATTGGCCGCCGCATAGTCAAAGCCCTCGGTAAAGGGGAAGAAATACTGATGGAATTTGTCCTGCCCCGTGGCCTTTAAGGTCGTCACCGTACGGCCGTGGAAGGACTGTTTTAAGGTAATGATCTTATTTCTCCCCTCTCCGTATTTGTCAAAGGAATACTTCCTGGCGAGCTTGATCATGCCCTCATTGGCCTCGGCCCCGGAATTGGAAAAGAATACCTTTCCCATACCGCAGGAGGCGACAAGGGCCTTTGCCGCCCGCGCCATCGGCTCGGTGTAGTAAAGGTTTGATACGTGCATCACCTTATGGGCCTGCTCTGTCAGGGCATGGATCAGCCCCTCATGGTTATGCCCCAGACAGTTCACGCCGATCCCGGAGGTCAGATCAATATAGGATTTCCCCTCCACGTCCCAGAGCGTCGCGCCCTCTCCGCGCTCCAGCGCAATCTGGAAGCGGTTGTATGTATGCATTAAATACGTCTCTTCCTCTGTCTTCAATTCCTGAAATGTCATCTTCCTTCTACCTCCCGCCATTCTAATGGTATTTGATACGGACAGCCGCCTGCTTATCTGATGGTTTTCAGGCAAAAGAACCGCCTGCCCGCCTGATATGCTTCAGGCTAAAGAGCTGCCTGCTTATCTGATATGCTTCAGGCAGATAAGCCGCCGGACTATGAAAACATGGTTCCCACGCCGTCGTCACTGAGCAGCTCAATCAAAATCGAGTGCGGCACTCTCCCGTCCTGGATATTGGCCCGCTCCACGCCCTGGCGCACGGCCTCCACGCAGCACTCCACCTTGGGGATCATGCCCCCGGAAATGACGCCTGCCTTGATAAGCACCGGAACCTCGGACACCTTTAATTCCGGAATCAGGGTGCTGTCATCGCCCGGCGTCCGCATAAGTCCGCGCACGTCGGTCAGAAGGATCAGCTTTTTAGCCTTTAAGGCCACAGCCAGCTTCTCGGCCGCCGTATCAGCGTTGATATTGTAATTCGTCTCCTCGTCCATCCCGGCCGCCACGGAGGATACGACCGGGATAAAGCCCTCCTCCAGCATGTTGAGGATAATCTGCTCATTGACCTCCCGGATCTCGCCCACATAGCCGTAATCAGTCCCGTCCGGATCGGTTAGCCGGACAGCCTTAAAGAGCCCCCCGTCCATGCCGGCCAGGCCCACGGCGCGGCCTCCGGCCTTTTCAAAGAGGGAAACCAGGTTCTTGTTGACCTTGCCGCAGAGGATCATCTGTACAATGTCCATGGTTTCCTGGTCCGTATAGCGCAGTCCCTTGACAAATTTAGACTCTTTTCCGATTTTTTTCAGCATCTCGGAAATCTCCGGGCCGCCGCCGTGTACCAGCACTGCCTTTATACCCACCAGATTCAAAAGAACGATGTCCTCGATCACCGCTTCCTTTAACTCCTCGTTGATCATGGCGTTCCCGCCGTATTTCACCACAATAATTTCCCCGGCGTATTCCTGGATATAGGGCAGGGCCTCCACCAGCGTTTCCGCCCGCATCTCCGGTTTTAAATTCATCATGACCGATAATCTCCATTTATTTTCACATAATCATACGTCAAATCGCAGCCCCAGCAGGTCACGGCCCCGCCGCCCTCCTTGAGAGTTACGCGGATCTCCACTTCCTCCTGGCTTAAGATTCTCTTTGCCAGATTCTCGTCAAAATCGAGCCCTCTACCCTGCTCGCAGACAGCGATTCTGCCCTCTTTGGAGGCAAATTCCACGGTGACGGCCTCTGTGTCAAAGGGCGCGCCGGAATAGCCCATGGCGCAGAGAACCCGCCCCCAGTTGGCGTCTGAGCCGAACATCGCGGCCTTGACAAGCGAGGAGGAACAGATGGATTTTGCCAGGCGCTCCGCCGTCTCCTCATCCGCCGCGCCGGACACGGAGCAGGTCATCAGCTTGCTCGCGCCCTCGCCGTCCCCGGCAATCTTGCGCGCCAGATCCTCTGTGATCGTGTGGAGCGCTTCGCGAAATGCCGTATAATCCGCGCCCTCTGCCGCGATCTCCGCGTTCCCGGCCATGCCGTTAGCTAAGAGCGCGCACATATCGTTGGTGGAGGTATCGCCGTCCACGGTAACCCGGTTAAAGGTGATCCGCGCCTCGTCGAGCAATGCCTTCTGCATCTGCTCTGCCGTGATCGCGCAGTCTGTGGTGATAAAGGCCAGCATGGTTCCCATATTGGGATGGATCATGCCGGAGCCCTTGCAGATGCCGCCCATATGGCAGACGGTTCCCCCGGCCTCAAACTCCACGGCAATGGTTTTAACCTTTGTGTCTGTGGTCATGATCGCCTCCGCGGCCGTCATGGAATTGTCGTATTTCATTTCCATACTGCCTGCGTGCTCCTCGATTGCCTCCACGTTTAAGGTCTGGCCGATCACGCCCGTGGAGGCCACAATCACATCCTCTGCCTCCACGCCCAGCGCCCGGGCCGCGGCCGCGGCCTCCCTCCTGGCGTTTTCCATGCCAAACGGCGCGCAGGCGTTGGCATTGCCGGAATTCACGATCACAGCCCTGGCCTTCCCGTTGGCCAGGTGCTCCTTTGTCAGGAGAATGGGCGCCGCCTTGACCCGATTCGTCGTATATACGGCTGCAGCGTTACATTCACAATCTGAAAGGATCATTGCAAGATCCTTCTTGGTCTGGGACTTGCGGATCCCGCAGCGCATCGCGCCCGCTCTAAAACCCTTTGCAGCGCATACGCCGCCCTCTATGATTTTCATGCCTTTCCCTCTCTTCCATAACTAAATGAAACCTTACATATTTTACGAAACCTCGCACATTTAACCGAAGTCTTACACATTCAGCCCCGTTGTCTCCTCAAATCCCAGCGCCAGATTCATATTTTGGACCGCCGCGCCGGAAGCGCCCTTGCCCAGATTGTCAAACAGGGCGGTTACCATGGTCTGATCCGCATGCCCGTTCACAATCAGGGCCAGGACATCGCTTCCGGCCATGCTCCCGGCCGCGATCATGCCCTCATAGCCAAAGGGATGAACCTTTACGAGCTTCTGCCCCTCATACCATTCGGCCAGGCAGGCGCATAGGTCCGCAGCAGACGGACACCCGTTCAGCAAGCGGTTTTCAAACGTCACCGTCACAGCCATCCCCTTATAATAATCATCCACCACCGGGCAGAAGGCCGGGGGACGGGAAAGCCCGCAGACAGCCTGCATCTCCGGCAGATGCTTGTGCTTTAAATTCAGCCCGTAGATGCGGGGCGAAAAATGGCTCTTTGGCTTTTCCTCTGACTCATACTCCGCAATCATCTTTTTGCCGCCGCCGGAATAGCCGGTCAGGGAAAACGCGGACAGCGGATAGTCCGCCGGCACAATTCCCTTTTGCACCAGAGGGTACACGGCGGTGATAAAGCCCGTGGCATGGCAGCCGGGATTGGCGATCCGCTTTGACTCCCTTATCCTCTCCCGGTACGTCTGTGAAAGCTCCGCCAGGCCGTACGCCCAGCCCGCCGCCGTCCGGTGCGCCGTGGAAGCGTCGATAACGCGAACCGTCTCCCGCTCCACAAGCGACACGGCCTCCACAGCGGCCGCGTCGGGAAGGCAGAGAAAAACCAGATCCGCCTCATTGATAAGCTTTTTCCGCTCATCCGTATCCTTGCGCTTTTCCTCATCAATCAGGAGCAGCCGGATATCGTCCCGCGCCGCCAGGCGATCGTATATCTGGAGGCCCGTTGTGCCTTCCTTCCCGTCAATATAAATCTTTGGTTTTTCTGCCGTCACGGCCGTCACTCCTCCCGTTTTCCTATAAATGCCTCAATCGCCGCAATCTGGCGCGACACCTCCTCCGGGGCCGGCCCGCCGGGCGCCTTCCTGCCGCGCACGCACGTCTTTAAATCAATGGCCTCATACACATCCGCCTCAAACAGCTCCGAATGCGCCTGAAGCTCCGGAAGCGTCAGATCCGAGAGCGCGCAGTCGCGTTTCACACACTCTCCCACAAGCTGGCCCACAGTTTTGTAGGCGTCGCGGAACGGCATACCCTTTTTCGTCAGATAATCGGCGCAGTCCGTCGCATTGATAAAGCCTTTTAACGCCGCCCGCTCCATGTTATCCTTCCGCAGTTCCATGGTGGCAAACATCGGCGTAAGGACGCGCAGGCACTGCTTTACCGTATCGATCGCGTCAAAGACCGCCTCCTTGTCCTCCTGCATATCCTTATTATATGCCAGCGGAAGCCCCTTTAACGCGGTGAGTAAGGTAAAAAGGGAACCGTAGACGCGCCCCGTCTTGCCGCGCACCAGCTCGCACACATCCGGGTTCTTCTTCTGCGGCATGATCGACGATCCCGTGGAAAATGCGTCATCCAGCTCCACAAACTTAAACTCCCACGAGCACCACGCGATGATCTCCTCCGAAAAACGCGACAGATGCATCATCAGGATCGAGAGCGCCGAGCAGAGCTCCACGCAGTAATCGCGGTCCGACACGCCGTCCAGCGAATTATCCGTTATCCGCGCAAAGCCCAGCCTCTCCCTCACAAAATCGCGGTCAATGGGGTACGTGGTGGAGGCCAGCGCGCCGGAGCCGAGCGGCATATCGTCCATGCCCTCCAGGCAGTTTTCCAGGCGGATCACGTCGCGCTTCATCATATTGGCATAGGCCATCATATAGTGGCCAAAGGTCACCGGCTGCGCGCGCTGCAGATGCGTATAGCCCGGCATCACGGTCTCCGTGTTCTTCTTCGCGCTCCCGCACAGAGCCTTCATAAACTGCAGCACCTGCCCCTTAATGGCTGCAATCTCTTTTTTCACATACATGCGCAGATCCAGCGCCACCTGATCGTTTCTTGAGCGGGCCGTGTGGAGACGCTTGCCCGCGTCCCCAATCCGTTCCGTCAGGATATGCTCCACATTCATGTGGATGTCCTCATAATCCTGCGAAAATTCAATCGTCCCGTTCTCAATATCCTGCAGAATACCCTGCAGCCCCTCTGTAATCCGATCCGCCTCATCCTGCGCGATAATCCCCTGCTTTCCCAGCATGGCCGCATGGGCCATGGAACCGGTGATATCCTCCTTATACAGACGGCAGTCAAAGGATATGGAGGAATTAAAATCATTTACTTCCAGATCCGTCTCTTTCCCGAAACGGCCTGCCCACAGCTTTGCCATTTATCTTTACTCCTTTACCCTGTCCTGTTCCATCGATTCTTTATGCCTCCCGCAAACGCCGTGCTCACAAAAAGTCCCGCGCTGCCCGGCATAGGAACCGCAACCGCAGCTATTCCACACTCGGGAAATGCGTTCCCGTCTTCGCAGCCAGCGCCTGATCGTTCAGCGCGCGCACTTTGATCGGGAGGCCGAACAGGTTTATAAAGCCCGCGGAATCCGCCTGATTGTAGCACTCGTCCTCATCAAAGGTCGCCATGTCAGCCGAGTATAAGCTGTACGGGGAAGTAACCGAAGCCGGAATCATATTTCCCTTATAAAGCTTCAGCTTCACATCGCCTGTCACCGTCTCCTGTGTGGAATCCACAAAAGCACTCATCGCCTTTCGGAGCGGCGTATACCACTGTCCGTTGTATACCAGATCCGCAAACTTTAACGCAAGCTGCTGCTTATAGTGCTGCGTCTCCTTATCCAGCGTGATCTCCTCCAGCTTCTCATGCGCCTTATAGAGAATGGAGCCGCCCGGCGTTTCATACACGCCGCGGCTCTTCATACCCACCAGACGGTTTTCCACCAGATCCAGAATCCCGCAGCCGTTCTCTCCCCCGAGCTTATTCAGAACCTCCAGAATCTCCATGCAGCCCATCTCTTTGCCGTCCAGACTTGTGGGAACGCCCTTTTCAAAATGAATGGTCACATAGGTCGGCTGATCCGGGGCCATCTCCGGGGAAACGCCCAGCTCCAGAAAGCCCGGACGGCTGATCGGCGCCTCATTCGCCGGATCCTCCAGATCCAGCCCCTCATGGGACAGATGCCACAGGTTCTTATCCTTGGAATAATTCGTCTCCTTTGTGATCTTTAACGGAATCTTGTGCTCCTCGGCGTAAGCAATCTCCTTCTCCCGGGAATTCAGCTCCCAGAACCTCCACGGCGCGATCACATCCATCTGCGGCGCAAACGCCTTGATCGCCAGCTCAAAACGCACCTGATCATTTCCCTTGCCTGTGCAGCCGTGGCAGATCGCGTCCGCGCCCTCTTTCTTGGCGATCTCCACAATGCGCTTTGCGATGATCGGACGCGCAAAGGAGGTTCCCAGAAGGTAGTGCTCATACGCCGCGCCTGCCTTCATGGTCGGAATAATATAGTCCTCCACAAATTCCTTCTTCAAATCTTCAATATATAACTTAGACGCGCCTGTTTTAAGCGCTTTCTCCTCCAGCCCTTCCAGCTCCGCTCCCTGCCCTACATCCGCAGAAACCGCGATCACCTCGCACCCGTAATTCTCCTTCAGCCACGGGATCAGCACCGAAGTGTCCAGACCGCCCGAGTATGCAAGCACGATTTTATTGTATTTCTTTTCCATAATGATTCTCCTCCGATTGTTTCTTCCTTCGCCATATGCGCTATATCAATTTCAGAAAACAGCGGCAGCCCATTCTGTCTGAAAATGGGCTGCTCTGAAATTGGCATAATTATACCTCATTAAGAATAATTATGCAATACCTTTTTTTATTTTTCTGACACGCTCTAAATGGGACACCGGCCTTCAAATGATATGGTATTCTGTATAAAGCTTCCGACGGTACTTTTCGTCCTGCAATATCTGGTGAGCGGCCGTCTTCCTCTCCGGTTTAAGACAACCTCCTCCGGAAAACACAGCTCTCCGCCCCGCAGTGCGCGCAGCTCGATTCCGCTTCGCTCCATCTCGCTCGCAGGCATTCGCCCTATGAAAAAATCCAGCCAAAAACCGGCTTTTGTGCAAGCACAACGCCGGCTTCCGACTGGATTTTTTCGCACTGCTCATTACTTTTTCGCAATGTATTTCCGTATATCCAAAGCAATCGCCACTACAATTACAATACCCTGTGCGATAAACTGGTAGTTCGGGTCAATTCCCAAAAACTGCAGGCAGGTCTTTAACAGCTCAAATACCAGCACGCCGATTACAATCCCGGATACGCGTCCGATACCGCCGTTTACGGATACGCCGCCGATTGTACAGGCTGCGATGGCCTCCAGCTCATAACCGCTTCCGGTATTTACGCCCGCGCCGCCGGATTTTGCGCCCAGCAGGAAACCTGCGATCGCATACAGCGCCGCTGCTGTTACATAGATAATGATCTTCGTCTTCTTCACATTCACGCCCGCCACCTCAGCAGCCGCTTCGTTGCCGCCGATGGCGTACATGTACTTTCCGTGGCGTGTATAATTATATACAAACCACATGATCAGGCCAATCACAATCGCGATGATGAACAGATACGGGATCCCCAGAAAGTTTCCGTTGGCAATGTTTGTGTAATCACTGCGGTAGCCGCCTAACGGCACGGATTTCGTATATACAAGGTTGATGCCGTACACGATCATCTGCATGCCCAGGGTGCCGATGAAAGCCGGTACGCTTAAGTAGGCGATCACAATACCGTTGATCAGGCCAAAGATACAGCACACGCCGACGCAGATTAACAGAATCAGCCATACGTTTAATTCCGGAAAATTCTTGGTCAGCTCAAAACGGCCGCTGTAGTCTGCTCTCTGGAGCAGGGTTCCGGCCACACAGGCGGCAAGGCCCACCGCGCGTCCGGCGGAGAGGTCGGTTCCCTTTGTGATCAGACATCCCGATACGCCGACTGCGATGATGAACCGGCAGGCCACGTTGATGGAGATGTTGCTAAAGTTAGGGATGCTGAAGAAATTCTCCTTGGTCACTCCCACGAAGAGCACCATGAGAAGAATCAGTATAATAATGCCATTGTTGATCAATATGTCTTTTACATTGACTTTCTTGCTATCCATTTTCTCTTCCTCCTGTCCTAGAACTGCGTTGCGTAGCTCATGATACGCTCCTGTGTTGCCTCTTCGCCCTGCACCTCGCCCGTGATATGGCCGTTGCACATAACGAGAATCCGGTTGGACATTCCGATCAGCTCCGGCATCTCGGAGGAAATCATGATAATGCCCTTGCCCTGCTTGGCCAGATCGATCATGATCTGGTAAATCTCGTATTTCGCTCCAACGTCGATACCGCGGGTCGGCTCATCCAGAATCAGGATATCCGGATTGTTTGCCAGCCATCTGGAGATCAGAACCTTCTGCTGGTTGCCGCCTGACAGGGACTGGATCAGCGTCTTGCTGCTGGGCGTCTTGATGGAGAGCTTCGCCACATTCTCCTGAACCAGGGTTTCGATCTTGCCCTTATTCAGCTTCACTCCCATCTCCAGATACTGATCCAGCGAGGAAATGGATACGTTATCCGCAATGGATAAGCATCCCAGAATACCGGTTCCGCGCCGATCCTCGGTGATCATGCCGATCCCGCCGCGGATCGCATCCTGCGGACGCCTGATATTCATCTTCTGCCCTTTGATGTACACCTCTCCCTTTGTGATATGCCGGATGCCGAAAATGGCTTCCATAAGCTCCGTCCTCTGCGCGCCTACCAGGCCGCCGAAGCCCAGAATCTCGCCGCTGCGAAGCTGGAAGGAACAGTCCTGGAAGGAACGGGCGTGAATGCTTGAGTAATCGCGCACATCGAGCAGAACCTCGCCCGCCTGGGCGTCGTTCTTGGGCGGGTAGATGTTCGTCAGCTCACGGCCCACCATCTGTTTTACTATCTCATCATCCGTGATATCCGCCATATTCCAGGAACCTACATATGTGCCGTCGCGCATGATCGTGATATCATCGCAGATCTCCCGGATCTCAGCCATCTTATGGGAAATATAAATGAGGGAAACGCCTCTTGCTTTCAGATCCCGGATAATGCGGAACAGCGCTTCCACCTCATTGTCTGTCAGGGAGGACGTCGGCTCATCCAGAATCACGACTCTGGCCTGAAGGGAGACGGCTTTTGCAATCTCAACGGACTGCATCTGCGCAATGGACATGGTTCCCAGCTTTGCCCTTGGATTGTACGGCATCTTTACGTCATTCAGCCATTTCTCCGTTTCCTCAAACATCTTTTTGTGGTCCACCATCTTCAAAGGGCCGATGCTTTTCATCGGATAACGGCCGGCGTACATGTTCTCTGCCACCGTTCTCTCAGGTATCGGCTGCAGCTCCTGATGTACCATGGCCATCCCTTTTTGAAGGGCCTCATCCGGATTGTGGATCTCCACCTTTTCCCCGTCCAGGTAAACCTCGCCCTCGTCCATGTGGTAAATGCCGAAAAGACATTTCATCAGGGTGGATTTTCCCGCGCCGTTTTCACCCATGAGCGCATGAACCGTACCAGGACGGACCTTTAAATTGATCCCATCCAGGGCTTTCACGCCGGGGAAGCTTTTGGAAACCCCGCGCATTTCCAGTCTGTACTCTGCCATCCCATTCTCTCCTTTCATAAAATCGGGTGTGCCTTTTGAGGACACACCCGACGTTTTTTTGTCTATTTCCCGCCCTGCGGATGATTATTTGATCAGTTCGAGAATCTCTGCTGCGTTCTCAGTCGTAACCTTTACATAGTCAACCATGTATACTTTCTCAACGTCCTTGCCGTTTACAAAGTCAAGGGCAACATCAGCCGCCGTGTGGGCCTGGCCAAAGTAATCGTTGAATACCGTACCGGTCATCTTGTCGTTCATAACGTTCTCAACAGCCTCAACGAGAGCGTCCACGCCTACCAGATAAATGTCCTCATTTACCTTTCTTCCGGCTGCCTCGATTGCCTGCAGAGCGCCCAGCGCCATAGCATCGTTGTTGCAGAATACAACGTCGATCTTTGCGCCGTGCTGTGATAATGCGTTGGCGGTGATCTCCTGGCCCTTGGTCTGATCCCAGTCGCCGCGCATCTTAACAAGCTCTTCTACCTCAACGCCTGCCGCTGTTAAGGCTTCGATCGATTTCTCGGTTCTGTACTGAGCGTCTACATTCTCCGGATCGCCCTGTACCATGATGTAGCGAACCACGCCGTCGCCGTCCGCGTCGCCCTTGTTCTCAAGCTCCGCGATCTCCTCGCCCTGGAAGGTTCCGGACTGTCTGGCATCCGCGCCTACATAGGTAGCCTTGATTCCGCCGTCTACCCATGCCTGCTCTCTCTCTGCCTCCGGCTCACGGTTGATGTAAACTACCGGGATGTTGGCTGCCGCGCACTCCTCGGTAACGGTCGGCTCAGAGGAAGCCTGTACCAGGTTCACGATCAGAACATCACAGCCCTGTGTGATAAAGTTGCGGATCTGGTTCATCTGCTCGCCCTGGTCGTTCTTGCCGTCCATGATGGAGATGTTCTCCTTCTTAAGGCCAAGCTCATTTACTAAGTAATTCTCTAACTCTGTGCGGTAAAGAGTCATGAAGTTATCAGCAAACTGGTAAATGGAAATACCAACCTTGATCTCTGCCGGATCCTTTCCTTCCACGGCCTTCTCAACCGACTCCGCTGCTTCTGTAGCTGCATCGGCTGCATCGGCTGCTTCTTCTGCCTTTGTCTCCCCCTGCGCCGCTGCTGCTTCAGTCGGTGCGGGTGTCTCTGCCGGCTGGCTGCTTCCGCCGCCGCATGCCGTCATGGAAAGGGCCATCGCTGCTGCAAGGCTGACTGCCATCACTTTTCTCAGTTTCATAATAAATCCTCCCTTGTTTTGTTTGTTTTGTTTGTTTTGTCGGTTTTTATTCATCGACACGTCTATTATACTTTGATTTTTCGTGAATTTCCATATGATTTTTTTCGCACTTTTATAAAATTTTTTCAGATTCAGGCGTTTGCAGGGATTTTTTTTGTAAGATCCTCCAAAAATCGTCAAATTTTACAGGAATGGCTGCGGGAGAGCCCGCGTGACATCTCCCTGCCCCGGCATGCGCCCCGCACATTCACGATCGCCCTTCTGCCTACTTCAGATCCTCCGCAGTCACCGCCTCCTGCCCGCACTCATAATAAATGCCGTTCATAAGCTCCACCTGCCCATGCACATCCTGCCCCAGCGCCTCTGCGGCGGCGATCGCAAAGATTACCTCGGCATACTCCCCGATATCGCAGCGCACGGTTCCGAACAGCTTTCCCTTTTTTACGCCCTCCAGGCCCTGCGGCGTGCCGTCAATGCCCACGATCCTCACAGGCCTGTCTTCTTCTGCGCGCTCGAGCGCATCGGCGGCCCCCAGGGCCATCTCGTCATTGTTGCAGATGACAAGCTCGATTTCTCCCGGAAATTCCTCAAGCCACTGCCCCATCAGGGCCGAGGCCTGGCTGCGATCCCAGTTGGCGATGCCGCCTGTGAGGCGTTCGATGGGAACCCCGCCGTCCTTTAGGGTCTGGACGGACCACTCGGTCCGGATTAAAGAGTCCTGGTGGCTGCTCTCGCCTTCCAGGAGGACATAGCTCACTCTCCCGTCCCCGTTCAAGTCAAGGGAGCGCGGATCCTCCCTCCAGGCGCTGACCAGAATGCCGCCCTGAAGCACGGCCGATTCCCTGGCGTTCTCCCCCACATAATAGAGGCGCTCCCAGCGCTTCATATCCTCCTCCACAGGCTCGCGGTTAAAAAATATCACCGGGGCGTCGGCATCCATGGCTTTGTTGATCACGTATGAAGCCGCGGAGCGATCCACCATGTTTACGCAGAGGGCGTCGCAGCCCAGGGAGAGAAAACGCTCTACCTGGCTGTTCTGCGTATTCTGGTTTCCCTTGGGATCCGCCGTGTCCAGCACCACCCGGATTCCCGTCGCCTGTTCATACTCCTTCGCCTTATCCTCGAGCCGGGAACGGAGGCTGTTTATAAACGGATCATTGCCCCGGTAAAGGGCAATCCCGATCCGGATTTCCTTTATTTCGTCCTCCCTGTTCTGTGTCCGGCTCTGCCAGACAAGCGCGGCGGCCGCGAACGAAACGGCCGTCAGCGCCAGCACAGCGTATGTTTTCTTCATTCGTATCCTCCCCTTCAGGAAATCCGCGGCATCTCCCCTGCCGGACTGCGCGCGATCACCGGGCAGAGCCGGCCGTGTCTGGAGCATCCGGCACGCTCTGGAGCGTTCGACACGCTCTAGCTCATCGGATACAGCATCTTTTCATACTGCCGATCCCGCAGAGCCTCTTTTTCGATATAATAAGAATCCAGCGCGATCTCCGTTTCGACAGTCTGCCTCCGGATCGCCCCCACTGCCTGTTCCACGCAGAGATAGCCGTTATCGAATGCATTGCTCGTCAGAAGGCCGCGGATGGTTCCCTGATCCAGGTAGTTCAAAAGCACCGGCGTCGCGCCTGTCCCGTAAAGCCAGGGAACGGCTTTCCTGTAATCCGGATCCTCCTCCAGAAGCCTGGCCGCCTCCCGGGTGCTTGAGGGATCCAGGGCCACGACAGCGGCCCTTTCCCCCTGTTCCGCCAGAGCCCCCACCGCCTCCTCCATATGCTCTCCGTTTAACGTCTCATACAGGCGGGTCTCATGGTTTTGTCCGTCCATTGCGGACATCAGGCCGTCATACAGCTCCTGCACATTTCCGTAATCCATATCTTCAGCAAGAACCAGGACAGGGAGGCCGGGTATACTGTCCCGGCATACCGCCTCCCCCAGCCTGCGCCCCGCAAGGGATGCATCCACACCGACGCACGCCGCGGCACGCTCACTGTGAAGCAGGCTCCCTGTCACGATCACAGGGCTTGCGGGAGGGAAGGCGTCGAGAAGCGCCATGCACTCCCGCGGATTTGCCGGCTCCAGAATCACGGCTCCCGTCCCGTCGTCGATCTCACGCCTCAGAAATTCCATCTGCTGCGCGCTGTCCCCCTTTTCATACAGGGTAATAAAACGGATATCGACATTATATTCTGCGGCCGCCTGTTCCACGCCTTTTTTGAAGCTCCCGTACATTTCATCCGATGTGTCGCTGATGATCACGGACACCGTATAGACTTCCGTCTTTTTTTCCTTTATAATCAGATCCGTGGAGGACAAAAGGTAAAGAAATACCAGAATCCCCGCAAACAGCGCCCATAAAAGCCGCTCCCGTTTTAACATCCCGCTCACCTCTCAGCTCTCAAAACGCATCACGGTCCCCCACTCCTTTCTGGCCGCCTCCTCATATGGCACGGCAGGCAGGTGGAGCAGAACCTTTGTCCCCTCATCCGGCTCAGACGCTATCGACAGGCCGTATTCCTCGCCGAAGTACAGCTTCATCCTCTCATTTACATTTTTCACGCCGATCCCGGAACCCTTTTGAGAGGCCGTATGCGGGCAGCCGGAAAAGAGCCGTTCCACCTGACGCTCTGTCATACCCAGCCCGTTGTCACTCACCTGCACATACAGATCCGGCCCGTCCTTCCATGCATCCACGAGGATCTCCCCGTCCCCGTCCATGAATTCCATGCCGTGGTAAATCGCATTCTCCACCAGCGGCTGCAGCATCAGCTTGATGCTCCCCAGTCCCAGAACCTCCTCGTTTGCCCGTATCTCATAGGAAAACTTGTTTTTGAAGCGCATATGCTGAATCATTAAGTAATTCCGCACATGCTCCAGCTCGTCGCCGAGCGTGATAATACTCTTTCCCCGGCTTAGGCTGATGCGGAAAAAGCGCGCCAGCGCCGTCACCGCCTGGGCAGCCTCGGCCTTCTGTTCATTTTCAATCATCCACACAATGATATCGAGCGTATTGTAGAGGAAATGCGGGTTGATCTGCGACTGCAGGGTGTCAAACTCCTGCTTGCGCTTGGCCTCGTGCTCCCGCACAATATCCCGCATCAGAACCCGGATCTGGGCCGCCATATCCCCGATCGACTTTCCCAGGCGACGGATCTCATACGAGCCGCCGATATAGACCGGCGCGTCCAAATTCCCCTCCTCCAGCACGCCCACCGATTTCTCCAGCTCCTTGATGGGATCTGTAATGCGCGAGGAGATATAGGCATTGATCAGGGCCAGGATAAACAGAATCAGGGCGATCAGGAATACAATAAACAGCCGCGTGCGGATGGTATTTAAGGAAACCACATGCTCCGGCGTGACTCCCACCACCTTCCACCCCGTGTACCCGATGGATTTCACAGCCACAATGCGGTTCGCGCCCTCAAACTCCTCCAGATGGTTCCCGTCCCTGTAGGCCGCGGCCCTGCGGTGGTTCTCCTTCACGCGCCCTGAATCAATGAGCTGCATCTTCGGATGGTACAAAAGCTCCCCGTCGCCGCTCATTAAATACACATATCCGCCTGTGCCCATGGTAATCCCGTCAAAGAGCTGTTCCAGGCTCGAGTAACTCACATCCACCAGAAGGACGCCCTGTGAGGTGGACGTTCCCCGCGTCAGCTCCACGGCCCGGGAAAGCGAGATCACCCAGCGGTACTGATCCTCGCCGCCGTCAAAGATATACTGCACATGAGGAAGCGAAAAATGCTGGTTCTCCGTCTTTTCCAGAGCCGCCAGAAACCATTCCTCCTTCGTCACATCCACATTGGCCTTGACGCGCGCCGCCGGGGCGGCCTCCACCAGGCTCCCGTCCTCTGAAAACAGGGCGATATTGTCCACATTGTCCTTATTGCTGTCATACAAGAGCATCAGCTCATCATAGATCGACTGCGTAGACAGATTCGCGTTCTTCACCGCTCCGTAATACAGCGAATCTGACAGCTTCATCACGGTGCGCAGATACGACTCCACCGACCGGGCCGCCTGCCCGATGAGGCTCTGATTCTCCTCCCGCACCACCTCCAGCACCTGGTTGGAGAGGCGTTTGTAGAGGAAAAATGTGATCAAAAGACCGGCTGCCAGAGCGGTTACTGTAAAATAGATGAAAATCGCGGTGCGGATGCTGTTGTTGAAAAGGCGGTTTTCTCTTTTTCGCTCTTCCACTTTTCATGTTCCCCCTTTAACGGTGCGATCCGTCTTTTAAGCTCAACACCCCTGCGCCTGCCCCCGGTACTTCGTAGGCGACACCCCGAATTTCTTTTTAAACACATAGCTGAAATAATTCTGCTCCGGATACCCCACCTTCTCCGCGATCACATACGTCTTATCCCCGGTCGTCAGAAGAAGCTCCACGGCCCGGGAAAGGCGCACATCCGTCAGATACGCGATATAAGCCTGCCCCGTCTCCTTTTTAAACACCGTCGAAAAATAGGCGGGGCTCATATGTAAGTGGCGGCAGATCTTCTCCACCGAAAGCTCCGGATCCGGATAGTTGTCCTGGATATAGCGCTTAGCCTCCCGGATCACATGCTTGGTCGTATTGCTCCTCTCCTCCGCCATGGCGCGGTTGATCCGAAGCGCCATCTCTGTCAGACGCCGGCGGATGTATTCCGTCTGCTCCACCTTGCCCAGCATCTCAAAATAATCGGTTTCCGCGTCAAACATGTCGCTGATCTGCAGATCATAATGCTGCGTGAGCTGCGTCAGAGCGTTAATCACAGCCAGGATATACGCCTGATACTGGCGGTAATGCACCCTGGCCTTCTCCATCTTTTTAACCGTCTCGTCCACCGCCGCGCCGATCGCCTCCTCCGGCCCGAATTTCACGGCCGCAATCAGGGCGGACTCCATCCGGCTGTCGAACTGCAGCGTTTCCGAATGAACCGGCTCCATGTCGCGGATACAGATCACACCGCCCGACCCGGCCACGGCGCGATAGCCGAGCGCGTTTAACGCAGAGTGGAACGAAAGGCCGGCCTCCGCCAGATCCGGGCAGCTCACGCCCACGCCGATCGTCACCGTCACCTCCAGGATCTTCCTCGTCTCCTTGCAGATATCCTCCAGAAGCGCCACCAGGCCGGTCTGCGTATTATTCTCGTCGATCGCGGCGATCAGCACGCTCTCAAACGAGGAGTGGAACATAGTAAAGCGGTAGCGCCCTTCAAGCTTTCCCCGGATCAGGTTCTGGACGGATATGGGAATCAGCTCTCTCTCCTTGTGCAGCGAAACGGCCCGGTCCACCTTTTCATCCGGCTCCAGATGGATCGCGGCCGCCACCCACTCAGCCGCCCCGCCGATGTCAATGTGATACTCCTTAAGCTTCTCCGGAATCTCCGCCGGATCCATCCCGCCATGAAGCAGATCATTCAGGAAATGCTCCCGGATGATGGGCAGGTTCTTTACATAGCTCTCGCGCAGAAGACTCACATTGCGCTTCTGCTCAATCTCCTCGTCGAGGCTGCCTTTGATCCGTTTCAGGATCGCGGTCAGCTCCTCCACATTCACCGGCTTTAAAATATATTCGATCACATTCAGCTTGATCGCCTTTTTCGCGTATTCAAATTCATCAAAACCGGAAAAAATCACAATCTTTATGGACGGATGCCTCTGCCGGATAGCCTCTGCCAGGGAGAGCCCGTCCATGTACGGCATACGGATGTCGGTTAAAACCACATCCGGCTCGATCTGATCGATCTTTTCAAGGGCCTCTTTTCCGTTTTCCGCGTCTCCAATCACCTCAAACCCGGCCCTGCTCCAGTCTATCTTGCGGATAATGCTTTTGCGCACCTCCTCCTCATCGTCAACCAGCATGATTTTATACAGATTCAATGTGCGTCACCTCTTTAGTGCAAATACGTCTTAAGGGAATATAAGGGTATTTTACCATAATTGGGGCGAAAATGGCAACTATCGGAGCGTTGATACCTGCTTTCCCTTAATTTCCCGCCAATCCAGCCGATGTTTAAAATGGACTCCCAAAATTCCGCAAAATCAGGTGTGGAAAGACTCCGGGAGCACATAAAAGAGAAAACGGCGAACATTTTCATATTACGACTGTGTACACACAAATGACAACAGCAGAAAGGGTTTCATTATGAGATATTCCATGCTCGTTTACATCACAAATATGGGAAAGACCCTGCTGGACGCGGCGGGATACCTAAAGACAGCGGAGAATACCGACCTGAAGGAAGAGCTTCTGGCAAACGGCCAGGCCATGCTGGGGCGGATCAAAGCCATCCTGGAGGAGCACCATGGGGATCTACGCTCCTCCCGCCCTCTGGATCAACTGCAGAAAATCCGGCGGCTCTGGGAGGACGGCGGGGAATACACAGCCCTGCAGGCAGAGCTCTCGGAGTGGATCCGCTGCCTTCCGGAAGAGATCAGCTACCGGGTCCGCGCCGTCTTTTTTGCGGAGCTTGGAGAAAAATGGGACTCGCTGGAGAGCATTTATGAATTTATGAGGGACGACCCCCGTTTTGACCCGGTTGTGGTTCTCACGCCTGTTTTCCGCATAGCCAATGTAAACGGCGAGCAGCGCCAGGAGATCATCTACAATGATTACCTGACTCCTTTAGGCATCCCCTTTCTGGGCTACAGCCAGTACAGCCTGGAAACAGACTGCCCGGATCTGGCGTTTGTCTGCCAGCCCTATGAGGTCTGCACGCTCCCGCAGTTCTGGCCGGAGTATATCGCGGCGCATACGCGGTTAGTATATGTATCTTATTTTTTAACTGATATCGTCCTGGAGCAGTCTCCTAAAGAGCTATGCCAGCTTAAGGTTTATGACGTATCGTGGCGGGTGCTCGGATCCAGCCGGCAGCACTATGAATATTATCGCAGATATTCCCGTCATCAGGGCCGTAACATGCTGGTGACCGGATTACCCAAAATGGATCCTGTCATAAAGGCAGCGCAAAACGGCGTCGCTTTACCGCACGGATGGGAAAAAATCAGAGGTAAAAAGGTCTTTCTCTGGAACACCTGGTATGATATCGAGTTATCCTCCCTGAGATTTTTTGATGACATATTCAAATGGTTTCAGGAACATGAAGACTGCGCGCTTATCTGGCGCCCTCACCCGCTGACAGAAACCGTAACAAAGGTACATACGCCTGAACGCTTCCCGTTTTTCCGGCATTGTATCCGGTGCGTAACAGATGCTCCCAATGCCATATTGGACCAGGAACCCTCATTTCTGGCTTCATTTGTATATTCAGACGCCCAGTTTTCTGATCTCAGTTCCATGATGCCGCAATATCTTCCTATGGATAAACCGCTGTTATGGATTGATGTTCCGGTATTAGTCCCTACTGGGGAAGAATTCATCAGCACCGAATGGATGGAATACACCGATCATATACAGGGCATCCTGCAATTTTTAGAGCAAATACGCCATGGAAATGATCCAAAGAGGGAACTCAGGGCGATCATACGCCAGCGGGATCTTCCCCTGGCAGACGGCCGGTGCGGTGAACGGGCCAGCCTCGCCTTGTGGAAGGAAATGCATGCGGAAGACGGGCTTTTGTAAAACAGCTCCCGCCGCTGTTTTTCTGTCCCGGCACAGACATCATATGGAAAAAGCAGATTAGAAATATCGATTGCAAACCGTCAGGAGGTATTTGATATGTCACTTGAAACAGAACGCGTGCTCTCCCATCTCATCGGCCAATACGTAAGCTGCAATTACGATTACCTCTGGCTGAAAAGCAGGCTGGAGAAGTGCCGCAATGCGCCTCCCGGCTCCACCCTGATCACCGGCTCCTCCCATGCTCTGAACGCGGTCCGGGAGGGCGCATGGCGCTATGCCGTCAACTGTTCCATGCATTCCCAGGATCTCTACTATGATTTCCTGTGCGCCCGCCAGGCGGTACTCTCTGCAGCAGAGCCGGTATTTAAGAGGTGCTTCATCGTCATGGGCTACTATATCGCCTTTCAGGATCTTTCCAGAAGCACCAGCATGCGGGAACGCGTGATCGCAAACGTATATTATCCCCTCTTCCATGACGCGCATAACTGGGAGAATCCGGCTGCGGGCGACCCATGGGCCTTCCTTGACGATATATCGCCCGCCCCACGCCTGTCTGACCGCCTCCGCCGCATCTGCGAACAGGCGGCGCAGCAGATGCTTCTGGAATGCGGCTCCTATTACTCGGATCTGCGTCCACGGACTCCTCTGTTTGGCTTAAACGGCCTGACCTGGGCTCAGATCCCGGATGAGAAACGGCAGGCCCTGGGCCGCGGGCGGGCCGAAAGCCACAACCGCTCCTTTGCCTATAAAGAAAGCTTTGAGGAAAATAAAATCATCCTCCGGGACTTTGTCCGTTTTCTCTGCAGCCGCCATATAGAGCCCGTTGTCGTCATCACGCCCTTTACGGACGAATACAACCGTTTTGTGCTGGAGGAAATGAAGGAGGCCGTCCTGGAGCTTTTAAACGGCGTGCCGGAACCGATCCACTATATCGATTTCAACCAGTCCCCCTGCCTTGATCCTTCGGACTTTACGGATACGGATCATTTAAGCGGGACCGGCGCGCAGAAGGTGAGCGCCATGTTAGCAGACCTCTTTGGAGCATAACCGGCGGCTGCCGGAGCGTGCTTCAGACGCGCTCCAGCCTCCCGCTCTCCCGCCTGCAAAAACCGATGGAAAGGACGGCTGCCACAGACCAGCCCACAGGCCATGCGCACCAGATACCGGCCGGCGAATGGGTCAGCCCGGAGCACACGTACGCCAGAACCACGCGCAGGATCAGATCCGTAAAGGTCGCCGCCATAAACTTTTTCATCGCGCTCAGCCCGCGCAGGACGCCGTCCGCCATCAGCTTGGCCGCAATTACGGCATAAAACGGCGAGAGGATCCACAGAAACTGCCTCCCCGCAGCCAGCGCCTCTGCCGAGCTGCGATCCAGAAACAGAAGCAATACCTGTTTTCCGCAGACAATGTAGAGGAAACAGAACGGGATACACAAGAGCCACACGAGCTTCACGCCCGCACGGGCCCCTTCCCGGATCCGCCCATATTTCCCGGCGCCGAGATTCTGCGCCGTAAAGTTGGAAATGCCGTTTCCGATGGTGGTAAATGATGTGATCACCAGGTTATTGAGTTTCACAGCGGCAGAATATCCCGCGGCCACACTGACGCCAAAGCCGTTGATGCAGCCCTGTATCATCATATTTCCAACCGATATAAAGGACTGCTGTAAAATACTGGGGACGGCGATCGCCGCGATTCTCCTGAAAATAACCCAGGAAAAGACCGGGACCGGACCGTCTGTCTCTATCCCCGACAGGCGTTTAAACATCAGCGCAAGGGAAAGGGCGCAGCTAACTCCCTGACAGAGAAACGTCGCCCACGCCACGCCGGCAACGCCCATGGAAAACGCCTTTACAAACAGGATATCAACCGCTACATTCGCGGCGGACGATACGGCGAGGAACCGAAACGGCGTGCCGGAGTCTCCCAGCGCGGAAAAAATGCCGGTTGCAATATTGTAATAGAACAGAAACGGAAGCCCCCATATGTAAATCCTCAGATACAGGGACGAATCCGCCATGATTTCTTCCTGCGTCTTCATCAGGCGCAGCAGCCCGCCGCACGAAGAAAGGCCCGCGGCCATCAGAACGGCGCACAGCACGGCGCTCGCCGCCAGAGTCGTATACACCGCTGTTTTCATGGCGCAGTAATCCCTGGCGCCGAACCGCTCTGACACGATAACCGAACATCCGATATTGCAGCCGAATGCAAACGCAATAAAAATCAGCGTGATATTATAGCTGTTACCCACGGCTGCCAGGGCATTCTCACCGATCCATTTGCCGGCCACCAGCGAATCGGCGATATTGTAGAGCTGCTGAAATACGATGCTCCCGAACATGGGCAGACAAAACGCCCATAAAACCTTCCCGGGAGAACCTTTGGTTAAATCCTGATTCATAACCATCCCCATCCTTTCGTTTCATTTTTCCTTATTCTGTATTTACATTTCATTTGAACCATATTATACTACCAGAAAAGAAATATGGATAATGTATATAGAATATGTTACAGATATAAAATTGATATGGATATTAATTTTGAATACTACAAAATCTTTTATTTTGCGGCAAAATATGGAAGCATAACAAAAGCCGCCGCCGTGCTGGGAAGCAATCAGCCGAATGTGACGCGTGTAATCCGTCAGCTTGAATCACAATTAGGAAAGCGTCTCTTTATCCGCGAGCCGCGGGGGATCCGCCTGACCGGGGACGGAGAACGCCTGTATATCCATGCGGCGGCGGCCTGCGAGCATCTTTTTAAAGCGCAGGAGGAGCTTGGCGATGCCAGCCCGGAAGGGAGCGGGACCATTGACATCGGAGCCACGGAGACCGCGCTGCATCTGCTGCTTCTCTCTGCCATGCACGATTTCCGCATAAGCTATCCCGATATCCGCATCCGGGTGCATAATCACAGTACGCCTGATATTCTCAAAAGCTTTGCATCAGGCGAACTGGATTTCGCGGTTGTCACCTCTCCCTTTGAAACGGCCAAAGCATACCGGTGCGAAAACATGCATGATTTCCGTGACATCCTTGTGGGCGGAACGCAGTACCGGCATCTGTGCAGCAGGAGAAGCCCGCTTAAGGAGCTCCTGGCATATCCCTGGGTCGGACTCGGGCGGGGAACCGCGACATACGATTTATACAGGGATTTCTTCGCGGCGCACGGCGCAGAGCTGGAGCTTGACATGGAGGCGGCGACCTCTGACCTTCTGCTGCCCCTGATCCGCCATAATTTCGGGATCGGCTTTGTCCCCGAACGCCTGGCACAGCCGCTGATCTCCAAAAAAATCCTGATACAAATCCCGCTTGACTGCGAGACGCCTCTGCGCTCCATAAAGCTCCTGTCTGAGAACGGGCATGGGAAATCCCGGGCTGCTGACACATTTTACCGCTATTTAAAATGCAGGGAGCGCTGCGGGCCGCCGGATGCCTGAAGGAACAGCCGGGGCGCGCTGCCGGAAAAAACATCGCCCGGCAGCGCGCGTCCCGGGCTTTTTACGGCATATTGTCCCTTTTCTCCTCCTCCCGCTCTGCCGCCTTCCTGTCTTCGGAATCGTATGTCTTAAGCAGGCAGGGCATCTCTCCCCTGTGCGCTCCCGTCTCCGGCTCACGGCTGCAGGCAAGACAGTCCTCGTCAATTTCATACACACTATTTCCCTCTATAATCAAACGCGTACACATGCGCTTTCAATCCTCCTGTTTTTCATCTGTACTCTAATATATGCAAAAGGGCCTGCCAAAGCCGGTATGATCTCCTCTTTTTTCGCATATATTGAGGCAAAGAATCCAGGAGGTATGTTACATGAACCAGGAGCCTGGCATGAAAATGACGGAGCTTGATTATCTGACGGCGGCTCCTCATCTTCAGATGATCAAAGCCGCCCTTCCCTACATCCATATACCGGAACAGCGATTTTTTTCTTTAATGGTGAAAATCAATGAACTGGAACGCACGATGCGTCTCTTTGATGAAAAAGAAACCGGGGAGGTCGGCATCTGCTCCCTGAAGGAGGATGAGCCGGCCACGCCGATCGACATGCTGAACGCCATGAAGCCCTACGGCACCGAAGAAGAGCAGGATTTTATTGACCTTGTCATTAATTTTATGCAGGGATCCCGCCTGTACCAGTCCTACCGCGAAACCGCGCCGGAGGAGGAAGAGCCCCACCGCGCCGAGCACCGCCGCTTCCCCATGGAGCAGCTCATGAACATATTGCCGCCGGAACAGCAGTCCCGGCTTGAAACGGCCCAGATGCTTGTGCAGACCTTCCAGCAGTTCTCATAACCGGAGGGAAAGCAGCCGCTCAGGGCATCCGGACGCTGCAAAGCAGGCCAATCGCAGACGCCGTATGCTGTGTCAACAGAAAGGATATGGAAAACAATGAAAGAAACAGACTGGAGGCAGGATCCGCGGTTAAAGGGAATGGATCCCAAAAAGCTTAAATATCTCACAGACTTTGCCGAAAAGGCGGGTAAAACGCCCAAAGACAAGCTGCTGCCGCTCTTCATGGGCCTCGCGGCCGCGCCGGGCGGCATGAACTTTAACGATCAGGAAACCGATCTGCTTGTCTCCATCCTGACCGCCAACATGAACCCCGCGCAGAAAAAACAGGTGGAGACGCTGCGCACCCTGTCAAAGAAGCTTGGAAACAAAGCGCAGCCCGGGAGCAGAAAGCATTTTTCAAACACGCTCTAAAGCAAAGGTCATCACCTGCATACCACCATCAGGCGGGCCGGAATATCCTTTTGGGACATTCCGGCTCATCGCTTACTCAGAATATGAAAAAATTCTGATTTCTCTGAAAAAACAGGTATATGCGGCGCCAGACAAGGTACAATACATGGCAGCTATCTATTCCATATTCGGAGGACACCAAAATGAAAAAGAAAACCTATGCCCTGACCGTACAGTCGATGAAAGATTACCTTACTAATCTCGCTGAGCAGGAACGCTCGGCTGCGACGCTTCAGAAATACGCGCATGATTTGAACGCTCTGCTGGAATATCTGGCAGATAAGCCGCTCACAAAAACCGCGCTGATCGGCTGGAAAGAGCAGCTTGTAGAAATTTATGCGCCTGCCTCCGTCAATTCCATGCTGGCCGCTGTCAATGGCTTTCTCAATTTTATGGAGTGGAGGGAACTGACAGTAAAATCCCTGAAGATTCAAAAAGCAGTGTTTGCCGATGAAAAGCAGGAGCTTTCCCGCGCCGAATACGTCCGCTTGGTGCGGACTGCGGAAGCTGAAAAAAATGAGCGGCTGGCGCTGGTCATTCAGACGATCTGCGCCACAGGCATCCGGGTAAGCGAGCTGAAATTCATCACGGCCAAGGCTGTGCAGAGCGGTCGCGCCGAAGTCAGCAACAAGGGAAAACGCCGGATCGTATTCCTCCCTGAGAAGCTGTGCCGCGCGCTTAAAAAGTATCTGCAAAAACAAAAAAGAACGGAGGGCCCGGTATTCGTAACGAAAACCGGAAAGCCGCTTAACCGTTCCAATATCTGGCGTGATATGAAAGCGCTCTGCAGCAGCGCCGGGGTAGATTCTGATAAAGTATTCCCCCACAACCTGCGCCACCTGTTCGCCCGCACGTTCTACTCCGCTGAAAAGGATCTGTCCCGGCTGGCTGACATTCTGGGCCATTCCAATGTGGCAACCACCCGCATCTATACCATGGAAAGCGGCTGTGTCCATATAAAACAACTGAACCGCATGGGATTAGTGACCACATAATTTTCATTATGTTGTATTCCAGGCGGACACAAACATGGATTATTATACTTGATTTCATATTTCAAGTCAATCGTTAAAATGTGAAAGCTTTATCTGCGATCAAAAAAGTACATAGACAGGCCGCGCATGTATTCATAATCACCAGAAGGGTGCAAAAAGCAGACCGGGAACGATAAAATTTTTGACCGGTCTGAATTTTTGTGCATTTTTCATTTTCGGAGGAATCACAATCTAAAATTTCATACAGTTTTTGAAATGGCTGAGAACAATGCCCCGGCCAGATTCAGAAAATGACAACATAATGAAAATTATGTTGCAGACCGACAGGAGCAGCCATTAAATGAAGGAACAAAGACGGGAAAATACCCGCGGAAAAAGGAAATCCGTAAATGATGTCAAAACAACCGCAATTAGAAAGGAGAATCACATATTGATGAAAAACTTGAAAGTCAAACATAAACTGCTTCTCGGATTTGGAATCCTGATTGTTCTGATGATGAGCGTTTCTTTTCTGTCTGTTTCCGGATTAAATGCGCTTCATCAGGAGAACAATACGTTAATTAATAAAACGCTTGCTAACAAAGACTATCTCTGGGAAATGCGGAGAAACCTGATGTCAGAGCAGCGCTATGAGTTAATGGCATTTGTTGTGGAAGATCCGCAGTCAGTCAGAGAATATCTGAATAAGGCGCAGGAAGAAGTGGAAAAGAATTCAGCCCTGCTGGATAAGTACAAACTGAATTACAGGGTGGATGCGGGTAAAATCAATGATCTGGAGTCCTGCTTCAGGGAGCAGACAGAGCCAAGGGCAGAAATAGCAGCTTTGCTGGAGAAAAGTACAGAGGAAAGCACAGCCAAAGCATTTCAGATTTTTGAAAGTGAACTCAGGCCGCTGCTGGACCAGCAGGCTGATATTCTGGCCGATATTGGCAGTGACCAGGATCATTTAGCACGCGTTCAGGCCGAAACAGGCGAAAAAAACTATTGGGGAACCCTGGCCGTCACCGTGTGTCTCATTGCCCTGGCGCTTGTAATCAGCTTTGTCGTGATTTGCAGGCTGGTAAACGCAATCATTCCCCCTCTGCTGGAAATTGAGAATGCGGCGCACGCCCTGTCCCGCGGCGATTTTAACACCCACATCACTTATGAAAGCGCAGACGAGCTGGGGAAAACATGCAGAAGTATACATAACAGCTTTGAGAAACTGAAACATATCATCTCCGAGATTTCGCTTGTCATGAGCGCGCTGAGCCAGGGCGATCTGACGGTGGGAATATCCATGGAATTTCCGGGAGAAATGAAAGAGATCGAAACGTCCATCCATAAGCTGATTGACAATCTCAATGAATCTATGGGGGCAATTTACAGCTCCGTCGGGCAAATTGATTCCGGAGCCAGCCAGGTTTCCAGCGGAGCGCAGGCGCTGGCCCAGGGGGCTGCAGAACAAGCCAGCAGTGTGGAAGAATTGGCGGCCGCTATTGCAGATGTATCTCATCAGGTGCAGGAGAACTCGGAAAATGCACAAAAGGCCAATTCCCTTGCCACTGCTTCCGGAAATGTAGCGCGATCCACGCGCGAAGACATGGATAAAATGGTTTCTGCCATGCAGGAGATATCTGAAACAGCTCAGAATATCAAAAAAGTCATTAAGGTCATTGACGACATTGCTTTCCAGACCAACATTCTCGCTCTCAACGCAGCCGTGGAGGCAGCGCGGGCCGGCAATGCCGGAAAGGGCTTTGCCGTCGTTGCAGATGAGGTACGCAGCCTGGCCGGCAAATCTGCGGAAGCGGCTAAAAACACCACGGCTCTGATTGAAAGCGCTATCGCTGCGGTTTCCCATGGGGAGGAGATCGCCGGAAAAACCAGCGATACGTTTGAGGATTTGGCTGATAAGGTTCAGGAGGTAGTATCCACTATCGGAGAAATCTCCGCGGCATCCAGAGCACAGGCCAATGCGATTCAGGAGATCACGGCCGGGGTTGACCAGATATCTACGGTTGTGCAGACCAACTCCGCTACCAGCGAGCAAAGCGCGGCAGCCAGTGAAGAGCTTTCCGGGCAGGCCAATATACTCAGTCATTTAGTTAAACGGTTCCGATTATCCGATACTCTTCTGTGACGCCGGAGCGTGTTTGAAAAATATAATGAGAGGGGTGATTCCTTTTGAGTCACACCCTCCCTGTGTCAGAGCCGTCTGTTTCCCCACAGCCCTCTGATACCGGATTGCTCCGTACGTTGTACTCCCGCAATCCTCATTTCATTATCAGATTGTACATTGCAGCAATATCCTCAGAAGCCATTTCAAATTTAGATTTTTCAATCAGCAAATTCTGCCCTGTCATGATATAGGATGGTATGATACGGATACCATGATAAAAGTGTCCATAGCAGACGGTTCAAAATATCGTTCTGACATCAGATAGTCGAGGGATATTTCCCGTTCTTCTTTCCGCTTCAAATCCCGCCATGCGTTCATGGCTTCATGGCGCAGGACAATCTTACAGAACGCATGAAACGCATATTCGATATGCTCCATGAACTGTTCAGAATATCTCATTTTCTCTCACCCCCTTTCTTCCCGGTAGGGGGCTATTACAACAAAAACCCATACAGCAGAAAGCGCATGAGTTTTTGAGTAATGCGAATTATTAAGACATACTAAATGATATGTGTGTTCATACTCATAGGCAGGAAATCCCGTTCCACAAGACAGGATTTTTTTGATAATTCACCACAGCCAAAACTACCCATGAAATAAAAAACAGACATAGCAGTACCTCACAATACCGCCATATCTATGAAAACTTTCCTGCCACATAAGAACGGCGGCTTTGATTGTTATTTCAAAACCGCCGTTCAGCCGCTCATATTCTGTTTTGGCGCATGATGATTTTGCCGCCACACAACGGTTTTTTTATTAACCGCCGGACGGCATGAACATCTTCTTTTATGCGTAATGATACTTCTCTCTGTTCTGATGAAGAAAAACCAATGCTACAACCATAGTGATTAGCTCTGCTATCGGTACTGCAAGCCATACCCCTGTTACGCCCAAAATATTTGGCAATGTAAGCAACAGCACTGTAATCAGTCCGAAAGTCCGCAGGAACGACAAAATTGCTGACAGCTTCCCGTTTGATAATGCAGTAAATGTGGCAGAGGTAAAAATATTCAGTCCACAAAATAGAAAACTGAATGGGAAAATCAAAAATCCATTTCGCGCAATTTCGTAAACAGGAGTTCCCTTTTCTGCAAAAACACGAACCAATGGCGAACCAAAAATAAATGCTACTGCAAAAACAGTGACCGAAACAAAGACAATAAATTGCATACAAATTGCAAATACATTTTTTAGCTGTTTTTCGTCCTGCTTCCCATAGTTATAGCTGATAACAGGGGCTACGCCCATAGAAAAACCTATGTAAAGGGCACTCAATAAAAATTGTGTATAGATAATGATTGTGATTGCCGCAACCCCGTTTTCTCCAAGCAGTTTCATCATAATGCGGTTAAAAAGGAATGTTGTAACCGCTGTTGCCGCCTGACTTACCATTTCCGAAAAACCATTGGAACAGCTTTCAGCCAATACGGAAAAATCTATGACTGGCTTCCTAAAATGCAGACTGCCTCTCTTTGCGGAAAAGAACCATAATCCAATCACCGCCGGTATCATATAGCCAATGCCCGTACCAAATGCCGCCCCCTTAATGCCCATGTGAAACGGCACCATAAAAATATAGTCCAGTAAAATATTTACGATTCCTGCGCTCACGCCAAGCACCATACCCATTCCGGGGCGTCCCGCCGTTACAATCAGATTTTGAAAAAGCACTTGCAGGATACTTGCGGGCGTGAATAACAGCAGGATAAAAAGGTATTCTTTACAGTATGGAAATAGAATACTGTTCGCTCCAAGTCCCCAGACAATTCTGTCAATAAAAACCGTCCCAAAGACTGCAATCAATACACCAAACAAAATACCCACTGAGATAATCAGCGTAAAATCCTGTTCCGCTCTTTTTTGTTCTCCTGCTCCCATTTTGCGCGCTACAATCGCACTTCCTCCGGTTGCAATCATGGTTCCAAGACCGACAATCAGATTGATAACAGGGCAGACGATATTTAATGCTGAAAGTGCATTTATATCTACAAATCGTGCTACAAAAATTGTGTCAACGACTGTATACAGCCCCATAAATATCATCATCAAAATTGTCGGAAATGCAAATTTGAGCAGTGATTTTATTGTAAAGTTCTTTGATAATGGATTTAGGTCACTCATTGTCCTCGCCCTCCGATTTTTCTCTGTGAAGTATAAACCGCTGTGTCGGATAGCCAAACTCAATTAACAATTCCGCTTCGGCAAAGCCAAGGCTTCCCCATATCTCCCGATAGCCTGTGTCTGCCTTGTCACCCTCCCGAAAAGTCGTCACACTAATCTGTGCGGAACGTGCAAGTTCATACAATGCTTTTTCACAAAATGCTTTCGCTATCCCTCTTTTCCGATACTGTGGGTGTACCCCAAAGAAATCAATGCTCCCTGTCACCTCATTAAATGCCATAATCCCGATTACCGTATCAGTGTCTTTCAAAATCAATGCACGCTTATTTTTGATACACTCCTGCAACTGTTCAAGGTACTGATTCTCGTCCAGATGCGGGAACCCGTCTATGACAAGGTGAACCAGTTCTATCCATTTAGGTATGTCCTCCTGTGTTGCAAAGACGATTTTATCCTGCCATTCTTTTTCCTCTAAATTTGTAGGATTTTCATTCAAGATATATCTTAGCTGCAATGGATAAAATTCTTCTTCCTCTCTGTACCTGTTGGGGGATTTTTTATACATGGCTTTGAAAATATCCGTAAAGGACTGCTGGCTCTCATATCCGGCAGAAAGCGCAATTTCAAGGATTGGTCTGTCGGAAAGTACAAGCAGTTTTGCGGCTTCGGTCAACTGGCGGCGTTGTATATAATCATGGATTGTCAACCCTACCGTACCTGTGAACATTCGGTGCAGATGATACTTTGAATAATGTACAGCCCCCGCAACTGTTTCCAAGTCCAGTTTTTCGTGCAGGTGTCTTTCGATATAGTCGATTGCCGCCATTACATTTTTGATATTCCCCGGCATTGCAGCATCCTCCTTTCTTTCTGCATTATAGCAGGATATTTCATTCAGCTTTTCATGAAAGGAAGGGAAAAGAATGGATTGGGAACTGGAAATCAAGGACAGCGGCTATCTGCCGGAAAAAGGAAAGCCGACAGAGGAAACCGTCTGCTACAAAATCGGCGGCACCTACTATGAAGTGTCTACCTCCTGCGGCGGTTCGGAACGGCTCCGCGACAAGATGATACGGCTCATAAAATCGGAAACCGTCAAACCGCCCAATGACAAACAGGGATAAGTGCGCTATAATAGGGTTAGCACATACTGTTTGTCGGGCGTTCATTACAGGAGGAATGAACACATGACAGCAAATACATATAAGCCCGGACAGATAACAGCATTATACGCCCGTCTTTCGCAGGAAGATACGTTAGAGGGCGACAGCAACAGCATTGTAAACCAGAAAGCAGTCCTCTCCAAATATGCGGCGGACAACGGCTTTTCCAATCCCGTTTTCTTCATTGACGACGGTGTATCCGGTGTGACGTTCGACAGACCTCAATTTAACCGCATGATTGCGGAGATTGAAGCCGGAAACGTGGCGACAGTCATTGTCAAGGATATGTCAAGATTGGGGCGCGATTATCTGAAAATCGGCTACTATACAGAAATTTTTTTCGTGGAGCGCGACGTTAGATATATCGCAATCAATGACGGTGTAGACAGCGCAAAAGGCGACAACGATTTTACCCCGTTCCGTAACCTGTTCAACGATTTTTATGCCAAAGATACAAGCAAAAAGGTACGGGCAATCAAACGGGCGCAAGGACAGGCGGGGGAACACCTGACAAAGCCGCCCTATGGCTACATAGTAAGCCCTACGGACAAAAAGCAATGGATTGTAGACGAGGAAGCCGCCGCTGTGGTGAAACGCATTTTTGATTTATGTATCGGTGGGAAAGGACCTGCGCAGATAGCAAAAATCCTCAAAGCGGATAATGTGCTGATAGCAAAAGCGTATTACGCAAAGAAAAAGGGGAAAGCACTCCCCGACAGCCCTTATGACTGGAGAGATAGTACCATTGTCGGCATTTTGGAGCGCATGGACTACTGCGGGCATACGGTAAACTTCAAAAGCTATTCCAAATCCCACAAACTGAAAAAGCGGATTCCAACCACAAAGGAACAGCAGGCAATTTTCTATAATACCCATGAAGCGATTGTAGAGGACGCTGTTTTTGAACGGGTGCAGGAACTTAGGGCGAACAAACGCCGCCCCACAAAAGCAGAACGGCAAGCCCTGTTCTCCGGCTTGGTATACTGTGCAGACTGCGGGAGTAAATTACACTTTGTTACCTGTAAGAGTTTTAACGGCTCACAAGACCATTACCGCTGTGCAAAGTACAAGAGCAATACTGGAAGCTGTACGGCTCACTTTATCCGCGAAGAAGTGTTGAAGCAAATCGTATGGAGCAGGATATTTGATGTGACCGCCCTTTTCTTTGATGACATCATGGCTTTCCATGAAATGATGTATCAGCAACGCTCCGCTGAAACGGAAAAGGAAATGAAACGCAGGAAGCGTGAAGTTGAACAGGCGAGGAAGCGGATAGCGGAACTTGACCGTATTTTCAAGCGGATTTATGAGGACGACATAAGCGGCGCAATCAGCCACGACAGATTTTTGAAGCTGTCCGCAGAGTATGAAGCGGAACAGCGGGAACTGGAAGAAAAGGTCAAGGCAGACCAGCAGGAAGTCGATACCTACGAACAGAACAAAAGCGATTTTGACAGCTTCGCCGCGATTATCCGCAAGTATGTGGGGATAAAGGAACTCACCCCTGCAATCGTCAATGAATTTATCAAGAAAATCATAGTCCATGCGCCGGAAAAGGTGAACGGGAAACGGGTACAGAAAGTAGATATTGTTTTCAACTTTGTAGGGGAAATCAATTTCCTTTCTGCCACGCAACCGAAACGGCAAGGTGCATAAGGAAAATGCGCTCGTTGAGCGCAAGAAAAAACGGTACAGCCCTTGTAATTGGGGCTATACCGCCTAATCTGAAATTACTTCCCTCTAACCGTAAACATTTGATTTTACTGGTTTTCTTTACCCAAAGTTTTCATCGTCGGGAACAAAATCACATCCCGTATCGCATAAGAATCCGTAAGCAGCATCACCAGCCTGTCAATTCCATATCCGATCCCGCCTGTAGGAGGCATCCCGATCTCCAACGCATTCAAAAAGTCCTCATCCGTATGGTTGGCCTCCTCGTCACCGGCCGCGAAGGCCTCTTCCTGGGCCTTAAACCGTTCTCTCTGATCAAGCGGATCATTTAACTCCGAGTATGCGTTGCACATCTCCCGTCCATAGATAAAGAGCTCAAACCGCTCCACCAGTTCGGGATTCTCCGGCTTTTTCTTGGTAAGAGGGGAAATCTCAATCGGGTGATCCATCACAAAGGTGGGCTGAATCAGATGTTCCTCACAGAATTCCTCAAAGAACAGACTGATAATGTCGCCCTTTCTGTGACGCGCTTCATACTCCACATGGTGCTGATCCGCCAGGGCCTTGGCCTCTTCATCCGTTGTCACCACACTGAAGTCAACACCCGCATATTTCTTGACCGCATCGATCATGGTCAGGCGCTCGAACGGCCTGGACATGTCGATCACCGTGTCATTATAGCTTAACACCGCGCTCCCGCATACGGTCTCCGCCAGATAGCGGAACATGCTCTCCGTCAGCTCCATCATGCCCTCGTAATCCGTATAGGCCTGGTACAGCTCCATCAAAGTAAACTCCGGGTTATGACGGGTATCCACGCCCTCATTGCGGAACACGCGCCCGATCTCGTATACGCGCTCCAGACCGCCCACGATCAGCCTCTTTAAATAGAGCTCCAGCGAGATGCGGAGCTTTACGTCCTCATCAAGGGCATTATAGTGAGTGGAAAATGGCCGCGCCGCCGCGCCGCCTGCATTGGACACCAGCATCGGCGTCTCAACCTCCATAAAGCCCCGCCCGTCCAGAAAGCTGCGGATTTCCTTTAAAATACGGGAGCGCTTGATAAATGTGTCCTTTACCTCAGGATTCATGATCAGATCCACATAGCGCTGGCGGTAGCGCATATCCGTGTTCGTGAGGCCATGAAATTTCTCAGGCAGAATCTGCAGGCTTTTTGTGAGAAGGACCACGGACTCTGCATGGATCGAGATCTCGCCTGTCTTTGTTTTGAAAACAGTGCCCGTAATGCCGATGATGTCTCCGATATCCAGCCTTTTGAATTCCTTATAGGACTCCTCGCCAATACTGTCCCTTGCAATATAGGACTGGATATTTCCTTTTAAATCCTGAACATTACAGAAGGATGCCTTGCCCATCACACGTTTGGCCATCATGCGGCCTGCGATGGAGACTTCCTTTCCTTCCATCTCCTCAAAATGCTCCTTGGCATCCGTGCTGTGCGCTGTTACCTCAAATTTTGTAATCTGGAAGGGATCCTTTCCGCTGCTCTGGAGCTCTGCCAGCTTTTCCCGGCGAACCTTCAGTAACTGGTTTAAATCCTGCTCTTCCTTCCTGCTCTGCTGATTCTGCTCTGCCACTTTCTTCCACTCCTTTGTGAACTGTATGACTTATAACTCCTATGATACCCTCTGGATCTCAAGAATCTTATACTGAATGTTGCCGGCCTGTGTCTCGACCTCCACCGTCTCGCCTGCCTTTCTGCCCAGCAGCGCGTGCCCCACCGGGGACTCATTGGAAATTTTATTCTGAAGGCTGTTGGCTTCTGTAGAGCCTACGATGCAAAATTCCATCTCTTCATCTTCCTCTACATCAAGAAGCTTTACCTTACATCCGATACTGATTTTATCTAAATCAATCTCGTCCTCAACTACGACCTCAGCGTTCTTAAGGAGCTTCTCGAGCATCTCGATCCGCGCCTCAATATCTCTCTGCTCATCCTTGGCCGCATCGTACTCCGCATTCTCCGAGAGATCGCCCTGCTCTCTTGCTTCCTTAATCTTGGCCGCAATCTCCCTGCGCTTATTAACCTTCAGATCGTGAAGCTCGTCCTCGTACTGTTTCAGACCTGCGTAAGTTAAAATGTTCTTCTTTTCTGCCATTACAGTTACCCTTCCTTCTTAAATAAAAATCCGTTTCCGGATTCTGATGATATTGTGCAATGATCCGGCCAGCCTGAAAGGTAACAGTCCGGATCATCGGAACTGCTGCCGTGAGGCGCCGCCTGATATTGCATCGCATTATTATAACTGATCCTTACACCCTTGTCAAGAATTGGGACAGGCTGCGGCTGAAGGCGGGGTTATGTAGGTTACTGTCCACACTCCTTTCGGGTTGTGCACGGCAACACGCTTCGCGGTGCGCACAAACCGCATAAAACGCGGTTTGACGCCGTTTCTCCCGGGTTTTCCCCAGCGCGGCGCAGCAACCGTCACAGAAAAAACCCGCCCTTTTACATCCGCCCGGAAATCAGGCGCTCCAGCTCCTCTATGGACGATACCTGGTTAATCTCATTGCGCAGCGCCGCGGAGTGAGGGTATCCCGATGTGTACCAGGCCACGTGCTTGCGCATCTCGCGCATTCCGGCCATCTCACCCTTATACTCTGCCTGAAGACGGGCGTGACGCAGGATCATGGCCTTTATCTCATCCGGCGGCGGGCCGGGAAGCAGCTCCCCTGTTACGAGGTAATGGCGGATCCTCCTGAAAATCCATGGATTCCCCCTGGCCCCGCGCGCGACCATCACTCCGTCGCATCCTGTCTCCTCCTGCATCCGTTTCGCGTCCTCCGGGCCGAAGATATCTCCGTTTCCGATAACCGGGATGGAAACTGCCTCCTTTACCCTGCGGATCACGTCCCAGTCAGCCTTTCCGGAGTAATACTGCTCCCTTGTCCTTCCGTGAACCGCCACTGCCGCCACACCGCAGTCTTCCGCCATTTTGGCAAACTCAACGGCGTTTGCCGTCTCCTCCGTAAAGCCCTTCCTGAATTTTACCGTAACCGGCTTGCGAAGCTTTCTTACCATTGCCTTTAAGATTCTCGCCGCCAGCTCCGGGTCTGTCATAAGGGCTGAGCCCTCGTTGTTCTTTACAATCTTAGGAACCGGGCAGCCCATATTTACATCAATGATGGCGTAAGGGCCTTCCTCCAGACGCAGCGCCATCTCGCTCATGATATCCGGATCCGAGCCAAAAAGCTGCACCGCCAGCGGCCCCTCTCCGGGCGCGGTCTCCAACAGCGGCCCTGTGTTACGGTTGCGGTAGAGCAGCGCCTTTGCACTGACCATCTCTGTGTACATCAGGCCGCAGCCCTGCTCCTTACACAGGAGGCGGAAGGGCAGATCCGTCACGCCCGCCATAGGGGCCAGCATAACGCCGCTCTCCAAGCGGACATTTCCAATCGTCAGCTCCATGCCTTTCCACCCGTCCCTTCATGATTCGTATCCAAACGTTAATCTCTGATCGCCTCTGAAGCCTCGTCCTTCCCCATTCCCAGAATAAAAATCTTATAATACATTTCCAGGGATTCTAAAAGCTCCCTCTTTTCCGCCTGATACTGTTTGACTTTCAAAGCGCTTCCAATCTCGTCAAACAGATAATCGTTTTCCTCTGCCTCTACCCGGAATAAAAGCTGCCCCTCGCGCGTAAATTCCAGCACCAGCGCGCCGCCTACATCTTCCGTAAACAGCACGCAGGCGATCCGCAGCTCTTCCTTTATCCCCTCCGGAAGCCCGGCAAAGCTTTCATTAAAATAGTATTTTTCCACATAGGAATTCGCGCCGCACAGCACCGTGTTTTCCATGTCCTGACTCCGTTTCAAAACCGGCGGGGCATTCCCTTGATAAGGGCGCCGCCCTGCCTTTGCGCGTAACCATTCAGGCAGCCTGCCGTTTGTCAGCGCACCAAAAGCTTACTGATCTCAAACTGATCCTCCGGGATGTCCTTTTTCATGTTCAGGGCCTCCTGGATATCAAAGTCCGTAAATTCGCCGTGCTTATACGCAACCGCGCGGTTTGTCCTGCCCTCATGGAGAATCTGAACCGCTTTTGCGCCCATGATGGAAGCATAAACCCTGTCCTTACAGGTCGGAGAACCGCCCCGCTGCATGTAGCCCAGAATCGTCGCCCTCGTCTCCAGTCCGGTCGCGGCCTCAATCCGTCTGGCCATGGAAGCCGAATGGCCGATTCCCTCTGCATTGATAATGATATGATGCTTTTTGCCGCGCTTACGGTTTTCAATGATCCGGTTAATCAGGATCTGCTCGTTCCCGTCATAGCGCTCCGGCAGAAGGATGTCCTCCGCACCGTTGGCAATACCGCACCAGAGGGCAATATAACCGGCGTGACGCCCCATGACCTCAATGATACTGCAGCGCTCGTGGGAGGTGGAGGTATCGCGCACCTTGTCAATGGCCTCCATAGCCGTATTGATCGCGGTGTCAAAGCCAATCGTATAATCCGTGCACGCGATGTCCAGATCGATCGTACCCGGCAGGCCCACTGTATTCACGCCCAGAGCGGACAGCTTTCCGGCTCCCCGGTAGGATCCGTCCCCTCCGATCACTACCAGGCCGTCAATGCCGTGCTTCCTGCACATATCCGCTCCAAGCTGCTGGCCCTCAGGCGTCGTAAATTCCGGACACCTCGCCGTGTAAAGAATCGTACCTCCGCGGCCGATAATGTCTGCCACGCTCTTTCCGTTCATATCCACAATTTCTTCCTGAAGAAGGCCCGCATAGCCCCGCATGATGCCCTTAACCTTCAGTCCCTTGTTGAGAGCTGTCCTGACTACCGCACGGATAGCCGCATTCATCCCCGGCGCATCGCCGCCGCTGGTCAATACGCCGATTGTCTTTACCTCTTTTGCCATAGTATCTCCTCCGTCTTACCGCCCCGCCGGTGCGGGGAACGAATCGTAAATATGTGATGGTTATAAAAAATCATATTCCCTGTCAATCTCATATATTCTAATGCATTTTTTACCGCTTTTCAAGAGCTTTCCACACATTTTTAGATGTGTGCGCCGCCCGGCCGTTACGGTCTGCGCCCCTGCCGGGCCGTCCCCAGGCTTTTCTCCACAACCTTCACATTTTCCTCCCCCAGACGTTTCCCAAGCGCCTCCAGAAGCTCTCCGCCTGCCTTTACATTCCAGTTGGCAGGCAGCGCCTTTTTCGCGCGCTCGCGGCCCAGATAGATGATCACCCGATCCTGCCCCTCCTGCATCCGCAGCATGTCAAGCAGCGCCTTCTCATCCGCCAGATACGCCTCCTTGTCCGCATACTGGATCCACAGCTCCCTTGGCACCGCGTCAAAGGGGATGACGTCCTCGCAGATCAGTTTTCCCACCGGATCATCCCCGATGGAGACGCGGCCGCGGATGAACAGCTTTTCGTCCTGATTCAGCAAATCCCTGCGCTTTTCATAGTCCCTGGGGAAGACGAGCACCTCAACGCTGCCGGCCAGATCCTCTATGGTGACAAAGGCCATCATCTGGTTCGTACGGGTCGTTTTCACGGTCTTTCCGGTGATCATGCCTCCGATGGTCGCGTATGTCCCGTCCTTTACCGCCGCCTCTCCGGTTTCCTCGTCCACCGCGAAATCCGAGGTCCTGGCCGTGATATTTTTCTCCCAGAGATGAATATAGGCCTCCAGCGGGTGGCCGCTGATGTAGACGCCCAGGATTTCCTTTTCAAAGGCCAGAAGCTCGTCCTTTGTGTATTCCCCCACGGCGGGAAACTGGATCTGGAAGCTCTGCTTATCCTCCTGGGCGGCAAAATCGAACAGCGAGAGCTGTCCCTCTATGGAGGTGCGCTTTTCCTTGTTTTTCTGATCCAAAAGCTGGCCGGATACGATAAATTTCTGCTTCCTTGTCCCCGGAAGGCTGTCCATGGCCCCTGATTTAATGAAGCTCTCCAGCGTGCGCTTATTGATATCCTTGCTGTCCATGCGGTCAATGAAATCCTCAAGGGAGTAAAAGGGGCCTCCCACAGAGCGCTCGTTTACAATCTCATCCACCACAGACTGGCCGATGCTCTTGATTGCAGATAAGCCGTAGCGGATGGAACCGTCTGACACCGAGAATCCGCCCACGCCTTCATTGATGTCCGGCGGCACGATCTTCATGCCCATTTTCCGGCAGCTCATGATATATTCCGACACCTTTCCCACATTATCCTTTACGGAGGTCATAAGAGCCGCCATGAATTCGACCGGATAGTAGTATTTTAAATACGCGGTCTGATAGGAGACGACCGCATAGGCTGCGGCGTGCGACTTATTAAAGGCATATTTGGCGAAATCGATCATCTCGTCAAAGATATGGTTCGCTGTTTTCTCGTCAATTCCATTGGCGATACAGCCCTTTACGCCCTCGGCCTCATTTCCGTAGACGAAATTCTGCCGCTCCTTTTCCATCACGGAACTCTTTTTCTTTGACATGGCGCGGCGCACGAGATCGCTCCGCCCCAGCGTGTAGCCCGCCAGATCCCGCACGATCTGCATCACCTGCTCCTGATACACGATGCAGCCGTACGTGGGAGCCAGGATCGGCTCCAACTGCGGGCATTCATAGGTGATGGACCTGCGATCGTTCTTTCCCTTTAAATACCGTGGGATAAAATCCATGGGGCCCGGGCGGTACAGGGAGATGCCGGCAATGATGTCTTCCAGATTCTCCGGCTTTAATTCCTTCATAAAGCTCTTCATACCCGAGCTCTCAAGCTGAAACACGCCGTCGTTCTTTCCGGTTCCGATCGATTCCAGGACGCGCCTGTCATTGTAGTCAATGGCATTTAAGTCAATGGAAATGTGGTTCGCCCCCTCGGCCAGGCGCACCGCATTCTGGATCACGGTCAGAGTGCGCAGGCCCAGGAAATCCATTTTCAAAAGCCCCAGCTCCTCCAGGGTCGTCATCGTGAACTGCGTGGTGAGCGAACCGTCGGCCGCGCGCGAAAGAGGCACATATTCATCCACGGAGGTACGGCTGATCACCACCCCCGCGGCGTGCATGGAGGTATGGCGCGGCAGCCCCTCGAGACGCTTGCTCATGTCGATCAAATATTTGACCTCATCGTCGCTTCCATACGCATTCCTCAGATCCGGGCTGGCCTTCAGGGCCTTGTCAAGCGTCATCCCCAGATCCCCGGGAATCATCTTTGCAATAGAATCGCACTTGGCGTACGGCATGTCCAGGGCCCGGCCCACATCCCGGACCACACCCTTGGCCGCCAGCGTACCGAAGGTCACGATCTGCACCACCCGGTCCTTGCCGTATTTCTCCACCACATAGTCAATCACCTCCTGCCTGCGCTCAAAGCAGAAGTCAATGTCAATATCCGGCATGGACACGCGCTCCGGGTTCAGGAAGCGCTCGAACAGGAGCTGGTAGCGGACCGGGTCAATGTCCGTGATCCCCAGGCTGTAGGAAACAATGCTCCCGGCCGCCGAGCCCCGGCCCGGCCCCACCATAATGTCATGGGAACGCGCAAAATGAATAAAATCCCACACGATCAGGAAATAGTCCACATACCCCATGGAATGGATCACGCCCATCTCATAGTCAAGCCGCTCCCGCAGGCTTCCGTCATCGTCCGGATAGCGCTTTTCAAAGCCCTCCAGGCACAGCTTGTTTAAATACTCCCAGGAGGTGTAGCCGTCCGGCACATCGAACTGCGGCAGCTTTGTGACCCCGAACTCGATCTCCACATTGCAGCGCTCGGCGATCCGGTGGGTGTTGTCAAGCGCCTCAGCCGCATAGGGAAAGAGGGCGCGCATCTCGTCCTCTGATTTTAAATAATACTGGCCTCCCTCATAGCGCATCCGGTTCTCGTCCGTCACCTTCTTGCCGGTCTGGATGCACAGAAGGATATCGTGGGGATCTACGTCCTCTTTATAGATATAATGGCAGTCGTTTGTGGCCACGAGCGGGATGGAAAGCTCCTGGCTCATCCGCATCAGCCCCTGGTTCACCGTCTTCTGCATGGGAATGCCGTGATCCTGCAGCTCCAGGAAAAAATTTCCGGCACCGAATATATCCTGATAATTGAGCGCCGCCTTACACGCCTCCTCATACATGCCTCTGGCCAGATACCTCTGCACCTCGCCGCCCAGGCAGGCGCTGAGGGAAATGATGCCCTCGCTGTAGGTCCTGAGAACCTCGTAATCCACCCTGGGCTTATAATAAAAGCCTTCTACAAACCCCTTTGACACGATCTTCATCAGGTTTTCGTAGCCTTTATAATTCTCCGCCAGAAGAATCAGGTGATAGTACCGATCCTCCCCGCTTATATTTTCCCGGTCAAACCGCGATCCGGGCGATACATAGATCTCACACCCCAGGATCGGCTTTACGCCGTTCTCACGCGCCGCCCGGTAAAAATCAATCACGCCGTACATCACCCCGTGATCCGTGATGGCCAGGCTGTCCATGCCCAGCTCCTTTGCCCGGGCCGTCAGCTCCTTAATCTTTGCCGACGCGTCCAGAAGGCTGTATTCTGTATGCACATGCAGATGCGTGAATGCCATATTAACCCCCTTTGTAACCGGTTCAGGAAAAATGCCTGCCCTCCGCGCCGCTCCTGCTGCATAAGCGGCGCATGCACAAAACAGGCCGCCGCAAAGAACCTGCAGCGGCCCGCGACGGTAAGCGTTCCGATTGTCCGAACCGTTTACCCGCGATATCCCTAATTGTTGCTCAGATACTTCTCTATTCCTTCAAGCGCCCTTTCTTCATCCCTGCCGTCTGCTGTCACGTTGACGCTCTCACCCTCGGAAAGCTCCAGCGTCATCATTCCCATGATGCTTTTGGCATTCACCCGCTTGGCCTCGCATTCCAGATAGATGCTGCTCTCATACCGGCTTGCGACCTGGACCAGCATCGCGGCCGGCCTGGCCTGCAGGCCGGAAGTGAGTTCGATTTTGATTTTCTTACTTGTCATAATATCCTCCTCATACTAACAAAAGAATCCCCCGCAGCCGCTATGATTATCCCTTCTGTGCGGTCAGCGCAGCAAATGTGCAGACGTGTCTGAACCGTTACGAAGGGTTTCCGCAATTGCGCTGATCCTTCTCAGCCGGTGATTGACCCCGGATTTGCCCACAGGAGGGCTTAAGCTCTCCCCCAGCTCCTTGAGCGTCGCCTCAGGTTTGTCCAGCCTTATCTGAGCGATCCCGGCCAATGCCTCCGGCAGGTAAGAAAGCCCCACCGTATCCCTGATATATGTAATATCGCTTAGCTGCCTGACGGCCGCGGAAACGGTCTTGTTGATGTTCGCAGTCTCGCAGTTGACCTGCCGGTTTACGCTGTTCCTCATCTCCTTCAGAATCCGGATATTCTCCAGTTCCATCAGAGCCAGGCGCGCCTCCATCACTGCCAGCATCTCTACAATCTGACTTCCTTCCTTTATATATACCACAAAATACTTCTTTCTGACAACTATTTTTGCATCAATCGAAAAAGTCGCGATGACCTCCCTGAGCTGACTGGCCCGCTCTTTTGAGGCGCAGACGATCTCAAAGTGATAGAACTTTTCCGGATCGCTGAGCGATCCTGCGGCCAGGAATGCGCCGCGGATAAACGCCCTGCGGCAGCAGGGATTCTGCAGCACCGTATTTCTGACGGCCGACAGATTTTCACAGATCTCCCCCTGCCCGTCCAGAAGCCTTGCAGCCTCCAGTATCCGGACAGATGGCTCATGTTCCCGGATCAGCACCGTATATGTACGGTTCTTTTTCAAAAATGCATTGCGCCGGATCGAAATATCAGCTCCTATATTAAATGCTTTTTTTAATAAAGTAAAGTATTTTCTTGCGACAGATACATTTTCTGTGTGTATACGGATACTGAAACAGTTCTCCTCATCCATATGAACATGGCCGCAAAAACCAAGGATGGCGGCGATTTCGGCGATCTGGCAATGCCTGGCCGGACTCATCTGACGCGACAGCTCATCCTTAATTTGAGAAGAAAATGACATACTACCACCACCTTTTCATCTTACAGCCCGCGCCCCTTTCGCGCCGCGCCATAACCTGCTCTGGCATACTGCCTGCGCGCAGAAGCCCCCCTTATTCCTGCCTCGCCCGGCTGTCATTGTCAATATCCCTGTGCTCGATTTTCAGCCCGATGTCCCGCCGGGCCGCATAGCAGCCGTACAGGAGATTGGCGATCGTCACAGAGCGGTGCTTGCCGCCCGTGCAGCCGATGGCGATGACAAGCTGGTTTTTGCCCTCCTGCACATAATACGGCAAAAGGAAATCAATCATCTCATGAAGCTTTTCCAGAAAAATCTGCGCGGTTCCCCCCTGTTTCACAAACTCCTGCACGCAGGCCTCGTTTCCGGTGTGGCCGCGCAGCTCCTCATTGTAGTAGGGGTTGGGGAGGAAGCGCACGTCAAATACAAGATCCGCATCGGACGGAATCCCGTATTTAAATCCAAAGCTTAAGATCGTGACAAAGAGGTTCGCATAGCCCTCCCGGTTTAAAAAGATCCGATCCAGCTCCCCCTTCAGCTCCCTGGTCAAAAGCTTGCTGGTGTCTAAAATATAGTCGGCCCGTTTCTTTAAAAAGGCCAGCTTTGTCCTCTCCCTGGCGATCCCGCGGTCCAGACGGTCGCGTCCGGCCAGCGGATGGCTGCGCCTGCTCTCTTTGTAGCGCTTAATCAGGATCGCGTCGCTCGCGTCCAGAAACAGGATCTCAAACGGGAAGGATCCCGCCTCCCATTCCCGGAACGTATCCTCTAGCTGGGAGAGCTCTTCCCCGCTGCGCGCATCAATGCCCAGGGCCGCGTTGTGGATCTCCCCGCTCCCCTGCGTCAGCTCGCCGAACTTACCCACCAGCGGGATCGGCAGGTTATCCACACAGTAAAAGCCGGCGTCCTCAAGCATCTTTAAGGCTGTTGTCTTTCCCGCCCCGGACATTCCGGTCACAATTACAAGCCGCATCGCACGTCTCCTCCTCAAAGCCAATCATGCGGATCTCCGTCTCCAGATGAACGCCCGCGCATTCCGCCACCTTTTTCTGCACATGCCGGCAGAGCCGGCGGATCTCCTCCGCCGTCGCGCCGCCCCGGTTGATGACAAAGCCGCAGTGCTTTTCCGACACCTGCGCGTTTCCGTCCCGGTACCCGCGAAGGCCCGCCTCCTCGATGAGCTTCCCGGCAAAATAGCCGGCCGGCCGCTTAAAAGTGCTCCCTGCGCTCGGGTATTCCAGAGGCTGCTTCTCGCGCCGCCGCCGCGCCAGCTCCTCCATGCGGTCCTGGATTTCATCCCTGTCCCCTGGATTTAAGTCAAGCACAGCGCCAAGAACGATATCTCCCCGCTCCTGGATGCTGCTGAAGCGGTAGCCCATCTGAAGCTCCTCTGCCCGGAAATCCCGTATCTGCCCGTCCTTATCCAGCGCCCGCACCGAGCGGATGACATCCTTCATCTCGCCACCGTAGGCCCCTGCGTTCATCACCACCGCGCCGCCCAGGGTCCCCGGGATGCCGGCCGCGAATTCAAGGCCCGTCAGGCCCTCCTTCGCCGCCCAGGCGGCCATGCGCGACAGGAGAAGCCCCGCCCCTGCCCGGACGCGCGCCTTACAGCCGGCCCCGTCCTCAAGCCGCTCAAGGCGCGAAAAGCCCTCTCCAATCCGGATCATCACCCCATGGTATCCCTCATCGCTGATCAGAAGATTGCTCCCGTTTCCCAGGATATAGAACGGGACCTCCTCCTCCCGGCACAGGCGGATCACACGCGCAAGCGCGTCCTCCCCGCCGGGCTCTGCAAAATATGCCGCCGGACCTCCCACACGGAAGGTCGTGTGCATGGCCATGGGCTCATCCCGCCTGATCCGGCCATCCCCGGCAGCCAGGCGCAGCTTTTCATAAAAATCACTCATAATCCCCTGCCCCGCCTTATTTCGGCTTCGCCAGATTGGCCTGCACGCGGTTGTAGAGCTCCTTGGCCGCGTTGTAGCCCATCTGCTTCTGCCTGTAGTTGATCGCCGCTGACTCCACAATAATCGCCAGATTCCGGCCCGGACGGATGGGGATCGAATGGCAGACCACCTTATTTCCCAGAAATTCCGTGTACTGATCCTCCATGCCGAGCCTGTCGTACTCCTTTTCCCGGTCCCATTCCTCCAGCTTGATCACAATATCAATCCCCTGTGTATCCTTCACGCTCTCCACGCCGAACAGGGTCTTCACATCAATAATTCCTATGCCCCGAAGCTCAATAAAATGCCTTGTGATATCCGGGGCGGATCCGATCAGCGTCTCGTCGCTGACACGGCGGATCTCCACCACGTCATCACTCACCAGCCGGTGCCCGCGCTTAATCAGCTCCAGCGCCGCCTCGCTCTTTCCGATCCCGCTCTCCCCCATAATCAGGACTCCCTCGCCGAACACATCCACCAGAACGCCGTGGATGCTGATCATGGGAGCCAGCTTCACATTCAGCCAGCGGATCACCTCCGCCATCAGATCCGACGTCTTTTTCTCTGACACCATGCACGGAACGCCGTAATGGCTGCACAGCTCCAGGACGCTCTCATCCGGCGTCATGCCGCGGCTGTAGAGGAGGCAGGGAATCTTGCTCGCAATCAGCTTCTCATACACCTCGCGGCGCCGCTCCGGCGTCATCGTCTCCAGAAATGCATGCTCCACATACCCGATAATCTGCACGCGATCCTGGTCAAAATGGTCAAAAAATCCGGTGAGCTGCAGCGCAGGGCGGTTTACATCCGGGTGAACCAGCATAATGCTCTCCGTATCCAGCTCCGGCGTCATATTTTTAAGGCCCAGCTTGTCAATCAGCTCCGTAATCGTCACTCCATACATGGTCGTTCTTCCTTTCATCTCATAACCGCTGCGTTTCCTTCACATACCCCTATCCTATCACAACTTCCCCTTATTGTCATCCCGGAAAAACGCGTAAACCGCCTCCGCCGAGGCGCGGTTCATGGAAGGCGCCTTCTCAAGCTCCTCCACGCCCGCGTCCCGGATCGCCTCAATGCTCTTAAATGTGCGCATCAGCGCCTTGCGCCGGGCCGGGCCGATGCCCTTTATATCGTCCAGCACCGAATGTACCTGATCCTTTCCCCGCAGGCTCCGGTGGTACTCGATCGCAAAGCGGTGCGCCTCGTCCTGGATGCGGGTGATCAGCTTAAAGCCCTCCGAATGCCGGTCAATGGGAATCTCCACATTGTTAAAATACAGGCCGCGCGTGCGGTGATTGTCATCCTTCACCATCCCGCAGACCGGAATCGAAACCTCCAGCTCCTTAAGAACCTCCAGGGCAATATTTACCTGCCCGCGGCCGCCGTCCATCATCAGCAGATCCGGAAAACGCGTAAAGCTTCCAAAGGACATATCTTGCCCTTCCTCAAGGAGCGCCTTTTTCTCCTTTAATCCATGCGAAAAACGGCGCCAAAGAACCTCGCGCATCGAGGCATAATCATTCGGCCCCTGCACGGTGCGGATGCGGAATTTGCGGTAATCATTGCGCCTGGGCCGCCCGTCCTCATACACAATCATAGAGCCCACGGACTCAAAGCCGCTGATATTGGAAATATCGTACGCCTCGATGCGGCGGACGCCCGACAGCCCGATCCACTCCCCGATCTGGTTCATGGCCCCGATCGTGCGCAGCTCCTCGCGCTTTATCTTCTCTTTGTCCTGCGAAAGCACCATCCTCGCATTCTTTTCCGCCAGCTCCACCAGCCGCTCCTTCTCCCCCTTTTTGGGGACGATGAGCCTCACCCGCTGCCCCCTTCGGCCCGTCAGGAAACGCTCAATCACCGGCCCGTCCTCCAGCTCCTCCTGGATCCAGATCTCATGCGGCACAAAGGGCGTCCCGGCGTAAAACTGCTTCACAAAGCTGTTCAAAATCTGACTGTCCTCCTCCGCCTGGGAAATGTTCAGATGGAAATGCTCCCGCCCGATAAGCCGCCCGTCCCGCACAAAAAATACCTGCACAACCGCGTCGCGCTCGTCCTTTGCCATGGCGATAATATCGCGGTCATCCATGCTCTGGCTCGTGATCTTCTGCTTCTGCGACACCTTTCTCACGCTTGAGAGAAGCTCCCGGTATTCGATCGCCTTCTCAAACTCCATGGCGTCTGAGGCTTCTGTCATCTTCTCCTCCAGAATCTTCATCACCGGCTCATATTTCCCTCCCAGAAAATCAAGCGCCTGGCGCACAGACTGCTGATACTCCTCCTTTGAGACATATCCCTGGCAGGGCGCGCCGCACTGGTGGATATGGTAATACAGGCAGGGCCGGCCTTTGCCGATATCCTCCGGAAGCCTCCTGCTGCACGTGCGCAGCCGGTAGATCTTGCGGATCATATCAATCGTATCCTTCACCGCCCCCGCGCTCGTAAAGGGCCCGAAATATTTATTCTTATCCTTCTTCATCTGCCGCGAAATCAGGACGCGCGGATACTCCTCCGAAACGGTTGCCTTGATATAAGGATACGTCTTGTCATCCTTGAGCATCGTATTGTAGCGCGGGCGGTGCTCCTTGATCAGGTTGCACTCCAGCACCAGGGCCTCCATCTCGGAGTCGGTCACAATGTACTCAAACCGGGCGATACGGGACACCATCTGCTCGATCTTGGCCGACTTGTTGCGGCTGCTCTGAAAATACTGGCGCACCCTGTTTTTAAGGCTTATCGCCTTTCCCACATAGATGATCTCATCACGGCTGTCATGCATAATATAAACTCCCGGCTGAGCCGGAAGCTTCTTCAATTCCTCTTCTATTTCAAACATCATCCTCAACCCCGGCGCAGCCTTGACGTATGGTATCTCTGCTGCATCTGCAGATGCCCAATCAGATCGTCGATCTGCTGCTCCACACTTCCTCCTGTCTGCCGCGCGTCCAGGCATGTGCAGAGGCTGTCCACCTCGGCCTGCCCTACCCTGCCCTTCATAAGCTTCAGCAAATTGATACGCTCCCCCGGCGATTCTGCGTCCAGAAACCGGAACAAAAGGGGATCAAGGGCGCTTTCATCCGCCGCGGCCCTGTTCCCGGCGTTTTGTTCTGCCGCAGAAGCGGCATGCCCCATGGAGCCTGCGCCCTCCTCTTCCACTCCGGCGCCCGCGGCATCCTCCACTCTTTCAAAGCGGCGCTCCTGCGCGGCTTCCGGATATTTCTCCCGATCCACCGGCTCCAAAAACATGGAGAGCGGACGCGCCCAGACCCCGAACTCCCCGTACAGCGCCTGATAGACCACCAGCTTCTCCCCCGTCTCAGAATGCGTGGCCACAGCCACGATCTGGTACAGCTTATTCTTAAAATGCCGGTACTTCTCCCCCGGCCTGGGCATCTGATTCATTCAAAAGACCTCCGTAATGATACTGGTTCGACGCATTCCACAGAATCCACTCCTCATAGCCGGCATCGTAGACCGCCTGAATCTGCTCGCGCAGCTCCTTATCGCCATAACGCCTGTGATGCGTTAAATAGCCCGCTGTAAAATCCTGAAGCCAAGGCCGGACCACAGCCTGCCTTTTCTGCTCCTTTTCCTGCCGCCCTTCCAGCGGCTCCCGGGGAGCGCTTCTGGCATCCTCCCGGCCTTCCGGCTCCTGTCCTTCCTCCCGGTACGCTGAAAGCTCCTCCGACGACTGGTTAAGCGCGCCCAAAATCGTTTCATATGGATGAAGATCCGGGTGATCCAGCCCAAAGTTCCCATCCCCGTAATGGGAGGGATAGATCATCGGACAAATATAATCCACACATCCCGCCATCCCGCCGTAGCTCTGCCCCACAGCCGCCGCATCCTCCCCGCTGCCGATGATGGCCCCAAACACATCGGCAGACACAAACACGCCCAGCGGGGCCAGCCTCTCATATGCGTACGCGGCGAATTCCGTGATCACATCCGTCCTCGACCGTCCCAGCGTATCTGCCTCATCAAAGACAACCTCCTGCATCGTGGAATCCGTGGAAAAGCGGATATAATCAAACTGCACCTCATCAAACCCGGCCGCAGCAGCCTGCCTCCCCGCCTCCACCAGATAATCCCATACCTCCTTCTTATACGGATTCACCCACGAAAGCCCCTGCCTGTCGCGGTACACGCTCCCGTCCGCCCGTTTCAGGCTCCAGTCCGGCCGCTTTTCCGACAGCCACGGATCCTTAAAAGCCACGATCCGCGCAATGGTATAAATCCCGTGCGATTTCAGGGTATCCATAAGAGCCGGCAGATCCGGAATATAATTCCTGCACGCGTCCATCCCGTTAAAAACCGGAGAATCCACGTAAGCCGCGATATGCCCCTCATCTGTTTTAAAATCAATCACCACCGCATTCAGTTCCGTCTCGTCGATCCTGGAAATGATATGCTCCATCATCTCCCGGTTCCCGGCCACATAGGCTGTCACATAGAGCCCCTTCACCTTCACCGGCGTCCGTTGATCCTGCGCCGCCCTGACAGCCTCGCCGAGCTCTTTTGCCTTCCTCTGCGCCTCAGACAGCGCCACCGAAACACACTTCACAGACGGCCCGGGCAGGCTTAAGGACACGGCATTTTCTCCCGCTGCGCCTGTTTTTTGCGGCGCATCCGGTCTCTTTAGAGTTCCCACACCGTGTGATGTTTCCGTTTCCGCTCCTGCCTCCCGCGGCGCCCCTGTTTCCGCTTCCGCCTGATATCCGTATACTGCTCCTGTCTCTTCGATCGGTAATTCCTGCCCTTCAACCGGCGTGTACCGCGTACACCCGGCCGCCAGACTGACACTCATAAGGAAAGGAAGCCATCGTTTCATGTTTTAATTTCCCCTGTTTCCCTTTTCAAATGCAAGAAGCCGTTCCTTTAAGTCCAGGCCGCCTCCATATCCCACCAGCTTCCCGCGCGCGCCGATCACCCGGTGGCACGGGACGATGATCGAGATCGGGTTGTGATGGTTGGCCATGCCCACGGCGCGGCTTGCCTTCGGATTCCCAATCCGCGCGGCGAGCTCGCCGTACGTGATCGTCTCCCCATACGGGATCTTTAAAAGCTCGTCCCACACTCTCTTCTGGAACGGCGTGCCGCGCGCGGACAGCGGCAGTTCAAACGCCTCCCGCTCTCCGGCGAAATACTCCTCAAGCTGCCGCCTCGCCCGGGCAAGAACAGGCGTTTCTTCTTCCGTCTCTTCCTCCCGGCGTCCGGCTGTAAAACCCTTCATCTTCCGGCCCACAAACGAAACCTCCGTAAGCGAGCTCTCATCCCCTGCCAGAAGAAGATCGCAAAAGTCTGTTTTCATATAGGTAAAATATCTCATCCGCTGTCCATCCATCCTTTCTGCCGCCTGCAGGACCGTTCATAATTCGTCCCGGAACATGTCTGAAAACCATTTACTGTCCTGTCAGCATACCGCGCAGCCAGCGCCCGGATGCGCTTAAATCTTCTTCTGTAAATCCGCTCGTCTTACCGCAGGAGCTGCTCAGAATCGCCGATGTCTCATTCTTATTGGAAAGGTTCCACGCCACATAGCTGATCCCGTGCTGATTAAGGGCCTCCATCCAGCGGTTCGCCTCCCCCTCGTCGATCCCGCCGTTTCCGCTCGCATCACAGATACCGTACTCCGTCACAAAGATCGGCAGCCCCGCCTCCACAGCGGCCGTCATCCTGCTTCGCAGATCCTCCTTATGGGTAGCCGCATAAAAATGGAGCGCATACATCACATTGTCATACCCGCGGATCGGATCCGCGGCCGCCTGATCCACATACTGCGACCAGTTCGGCGTACCCACGATAACAACCGCATCCGCGTCATTTTCCCGGATCACCCCGATCACCTCCTGCGCGTACGCCCTGATATCCTGCCAGCCCGTCCCGCCGTTCGGCTCATTGCAGATCTCATACAGGACATGGCTGCAGTCCTTATATTTCCCTGACATTTCCCTGAAAAAGGCTTTTGCCTCCTCCCGGTGCGTATTCGGATTGCCATCAGACAAAATATGCCAGTCAATGATCACATACATATCCTGCTCCGCCGCATATCTCACCCCATCGTCGATCAGCCGCTTTAGATACTCCCTGTCGCCGCCGCTCACATACCCCCCGTACTCCTGCGTGTACATCGCCAGGCGGATGACATTCACATTCCACTCGTCGTGGAGCTGTTTCAAGCACGCGCTGTTAATATAATCCGGATACCAGGCCAGACCATGGCTGCTGATACCGCGAAGCTGCACAGGCTGCCCGCCGCTTCCCAGAAGCCGCGCGCCCTCCACATGCAGCGCCCCGGTCTTAGAAGGCGCCGCCAGATCCCGCGCGCCCTCCTGCACCAGAAGCGAAGGCCGTTCCTCTTTCGTCAAATCTGCCGGAGCCGCTTCCTGCGCCGGATCTGACGGCTTTTGCTCCTGTGTCAGGGCCGACGGCTCCGGCGCCGCTTTCCCGGCGGCGCATCCCTGTATAAGCAGGGCAAACGACACCAGAACGGCTGCTGCCATCCATTTCTTCTTCATAGTTTTTATCATTCCTTTCGCTTCGCTCAAGGCACAAACAAGACATGAAAAAGCTTGTTGTGTCCCCCCTCCATTTTGTTTATAATAGCCTTAGGAATAGCAATACACTACAGAGCACGGAAGGAGGAGTGGCGAATTTATTTCGACCCCGTATAGTTATAT
>QXXC01000050.1 GCA_009911305.1 Clostridiaceae bacterium
TCTTTTACAGAAAATCTACTGTAAAATATTAAATTTTCAAGGTTCTTGCAGAATATCAAACATAGAAAACTTTATGTTTTGACCCCAGCATCATGACATTGGGAAAATTCATCTGAGTCTGGAGAAACAAAACCTGAAATTCCGGAGGAATCTGAAGGCAGCGTTGGTGGCTCCGGTCCAAATTCCGGGAAACAGGAAACAACGGAAAGTGAAGGCGGCAGAATCCCCTATCAGCAGACGGAATCTCTTTCCGAACCGCTTGGAGGGACAACTGAAAAGAATGAGTCCTATGAACGGGAGCAGTATGACCGTGCCGCCGCCGATATTGAGCGTATGCTGGATAAGATGGCGGAAAGGGCGGCCTGTGAGCAGCTGGAAAATGAGCGCATCCAGGAGCTGAATGATGTGGCGCAGAATATTTCCTATGGGAATATCCATGCCGGCGTCAATATCCGGATCAACCGCATTTCCAGTGTGGATGAGGAATTGACGGAGCAGTACGATATGATATCGGCGCCGCTCATCAATATCTCGCGCCAGCTGCAGAAAAGCCTGGTCAAGCAGCTCAAGGAAAACCGCCGGGGAGGAAAACAGACCGGCTTAATTATGGGCAGGCGTTTGGATGCGCATGCCCTGTGCCGGAACGACGGTAAGGTGTTTTATAAGAACAGCCTGCCAAATGAAATCCCGGAGCTGGCCGTGGGACTGCTGCTGGATGAGTCAGGTTCCATGTGTTCCTGTGACCGCTGTACTTATGCAAGGGCGTCCGCAATTATTTTGTATGACTTCTGCCAGAGCCTTGACATCCCGGTAATGGTTTACGGACATTCCACAGGGTATGACACGGTGGAGCTGTATTCTTATGCGGAATATGAGAGCTTCGACCATGATGATAAATACCGGATGATGGATATCAGCGCACGCGGAAGTAACCGGGACGGCGCAGCCCTGCGTTTTGTGGCTGAACAGCTTTCCAAACGGCCGGAAGCAGTGAAAATACTGATACTGGTTTCGGATGGGCAGCCCGCAGACTCCGGATACGGCGGCTCTGCAGCGGAAGAAGATCTCCGTGGCATCAAGCAGGAATACCAGCGGAAAGGAATTCTGTTTGTTGCGGCGGCCATTGGAAGCGATAAGGAAAATATCGAACGGATTTACGGGGATTCCTTTTTGGATATCACCGACCTGAACCAACTGCCCACGAAGCTGACCAATGTGGTTAAGCGTCATATACGGGTATAACAACATCGAAACTATATAACTTGGATGGGCAGCTGAAAGTACAGTTGCCCATTCCTGTCTTTAAGAAAGGAAACCAAAGATGCATTTTAGAACATTGGCGGCTGTACATTCTCCTATTACTATAGAGGAGGATAAAGCAAAGGATTTAGAAATTGCGGTTGCTCTTGCAGAACTAAAAGCAAGAAAAGACGCGGAAAAAGATAATGTTATGATTGGCTTTTACATGGAGGAGTTAAAGAATCTTCGTTCTTCATTTGCAAGAGCGGTTAACCGTGAAATTGCCGGGATTATGGATTATTATTCAACCGATCCCGCAAATTCGGAATATCTGTCTTTTGAGGACTACACGGAGGATCTGCGCGAAGAGTACGATTCAATAGTGGATTGCATCCGGCTCCCGCAGGGAAAGATTGTCGAGGCAAACAGATATCCTTTATGGGGGCGTTTTGTGATTCGGGACGGCAAAGTATTTCAGCGTGAGGCCGGTCCGTTAAAACATGAAAAGCGGACAAAAAAGGCAAAACGTATGAAAGCATTGCCTGAGTATCCCAGAAAAAAGCTGTATGCCAGCTTTGAAGACTATGCGGAAAACGAACGCGGATTTTCGTATGATGAGGAACATAGAGGCTATGGCTATATCTGCAATCCAAACGCTATGTGGGATTGGTATCAAATCGGCGGCAGATGGCCGGAGATGTTTTTGGTCAAAGATTCGTGTACGGAATATTCTGTTGGCGAACGCAGCTGGTGTAATGAGGATGACAAATCCGCTGTACCGGAAGGATATATCTGGGTATGCGCTGCTAAGAAAAAGGATATTGAGTGGCAGGTAATGCGCGAATGGCGTGAGAAAAAATTCAGGGAGCATTTCTCAAAGTTAGAGAAAATGTTTGTTACCGGCCAGTTGGAGGAAGGCCTCAGAGGAGCTATAACCCCTCAAGGCGTTCTCTATTACGGGAAAATGGTGTATTTCAAAGAAGAATCAGTTGAGGATTATCTGAATCGGAATGGCATCCTTGATAACCGGAAATACCCGGTATATGTCCACGATATCGTAGATGCAGACAATTGGTTCAGCAGGGATGATTTTAATTGGACAAATAACGAAGCTGTTCCTGTTGACTGGGCAGAACGCATAGACGGGTACATAGATGATCTGGAAGATGAAGATGTTCTCGTAGGCGTGGACTATCACATTTAAGGGAGGGATCAAAATGATTATAGATGAATCGAATATTGAAAAGAAACCGGAAAGCATTTGTAGCTTTCCTTTGCAGGAGGCTCCGAACAATCCCCAAACAACTGGACTTTTATCTGAGAGTGCATCGACGGGGATAAATCTGAGAGAGTTTCCTGTTTATGAAGATAATGTAACAAATGTTCTTGGCCAACGCTGGATCGCATGCTATTTGCTGTATGACTGGACCCCACAGCATGCAGATAATGCTTTTTGCAATAATAAGTGTATGTGGGTGGAACAGGTATATAAAAAACTGGAAGGTACGGTTATAGATGCCGTATCTTTGAGAGCGGTCATGACGGATACTTTTAACCAGATTCTGCTTGAAGATGTGGAAGACTTCATTCAAACGCATATGCGTGTATGGAAATGCGACCGGTCTACAGTTGAATTTCAGGTTGCAAAGACAATAGCAGAAATTTTTGTAGAGAAAGAATAAGATAATAGTGTTTTCCCCTTGTCTTGGGAAAGGGGAAAACACAGAAAACGGAGGAATCAATATGATTATAAATCGAATTGGCGCTGAATTTGAGCATGAAGGCGTTACTTATGTAATCGGCGTACCTATTATGGGTACGCCTGAAAGTGAATATGAAGGCTTGTATGGAAGCATTACGGAAATCCGTGACGGTGAGGACAAAGAAACGGAAAATGAAACACCGGATATCTATTGTTCCTTTGAAGTGCCGGTACTTCCCTGCGAGGTAAAAGAGTTGGAAAAAAGATTTTCAGACTTATACCAGGAGCCGAAAACCATTGACGATATTACTTTGGATTTGGTTATCATGGTGCCGGAAATGATCTGCCAGCTTGAAGATTTGAGGGAATGCCGCCATCATCCGATGGTGTATATCCTGGCAGAAGACTGGGCGGTAGACGGTGAGCATGGCAATGATTCTGAGATTTACACGGATTATAACGATGCCAAAAGGCTGCTGGTTCAAAAATTGGGAAAGGAAATGGACAATGGCTGTATTCCGAACTGGAACTACCATGAAGGATTTATTGCAGATTCTACGCCGGATTCCTATGAATGCTATCTTGATGGAGAATACTGTGAAAATCATTATTCCATTTCCATTGTCGCCCAGAAGCTTTGCGCATCAGAAAGGTTTGTAAGGGAGCTTTCTGAGATTCATAAAGCGAGCTGCCAGCTTGAGGATTTTGTTTCTCAGGTGTCAGACTGGGATGAAATTGAGAAGCTGACGGATGCACAGTATGAACGGATGATTCATGACCCGCGGTTCCCGGAAAGGCTTCAAAATGCACTTGGAAAGAATGACTATTACTGGGAATCATACTGGGAGACGGTTTCTGAGGTGGCACATGAGTTTGTCAACAGATACATAAAAGAAAGCAAAGAGATGAAAAGCAAAACGGAGGAGGTACATCAATGAGCTATGATACATGGCATACATATGGCTATGGTATATGCGTTTCTGATATTGAAGAACCTTCTGTAGATCGTATCCAGAATTTGCTGGCAATGGCGCCGGTATTGCAGAAAAATATTCAGGAATGGCTGAATGAGTGTGGAATTTCAGATCCGGATTATGACGACTATATGGAATATGATCAGGATTACAGGCTCGGACTGGCCACCATATTGAAAGAAGTTATTCTGGAGGCGGAAAATGTAGAACTTGAGGCTTGCGACAGCTTTGAAGGGAAAGACTATCTGCTATTCTGTCCGAATTATCCGTGGAACCGGACAGGCCAGAAACAGCTAAAAACGGAAACGGATGTTGCAGATATTTTCAAAAAATACATTCCGCTTCTGACAGACAAGCCGATTGATATAGATTATCAGTCGGTTGAGAATGGGGGATAGAGGATGCCATGTATAAAACGCAGGATCAGGAAACTGCTCTGCTCAGGGAGGAGCTGTCAAAACTTTTGACAACCCTGAAGCATAACCGGGAGAAGGTTCCCCTTGACATACTGAAAACAAGGTACAAAAAAGGCTATGACACGTTATGCGAAAGAATCAGGCACGTTGCATCGGATTATGTGAAGCATATAGTGCTTTGCGGTATTCGTATTCATGAGGATTATCTTGATGAGGCAGCTGCTGTCATCAATGGGACGATTGAGAGCTGTGGTATTTTAAAGCAGCTTTCCAAAGCAGCTTTTTCCCATCAGGACATAAATGAATTTGATTCCCTTGCCGGGACGCTGCGGGAGAAGGTACTTGCCGATTTGGAGTCTTTCTATAGGAAGCACCTGGGACTGTATATCACACCGGAATGTCTGGAAGATCCGGAGGTAAAACCGCTCATTTACTGTGTGGCAAATGACTGTGTCTTGCAGGATGGGAAATGGATTCCGCTGGAACTTTACGAATCCAGTTCTGCGTGTCTGCAGGAGAAATGCGTATAACTGTCACAATAAAAATACGAGGAGGTGGTACTATGCCTGAAAAAAACGAATCAAGACCGCTGACCAGCATTGTATCCTATCCGGAACGCGGCGAAGGCGGTAATAACCGGTATCGTGGGAATTGTTCCCCAAAACTGGTTGAGGATCTGATTGGATTCTTCCGCCCGCAGGAAATCTGCGATTATATGTGCGGGAGCGGGACAACGAAAGCTGCAGCGGACAAGCTCGGCATTGGCAGTCATCTGTACGATCTGCACAGCGGATTTGATATCATGAACTGTGAGATACCGGAGCGGCCGGAATTTATCTTCTGGCATCCGCCATACTGGGATATCGTGACCTATTCAGATGTCATGTATAGCGCATCGGAAGTCCAGAACCAGTATGGGTATGATCCAAAGCAATTTGACCTGTCCCGTATACCGGACTGGAACCGCTTTGTCGAGGCAATGAATTATGCGATGATGAAGCAATACACTTCCCTGGAAAAAGGAGGGCGTATGGCAGTCCTGATGGGTGACATCAAGAAAAAAGGGCGGCTCTACAGTATGCTGGCTGAGATTATAAAGCCAGGGACACTGGAAAATATCATTATCAAGGCCCAGCACAATTGCTTTTCGGATAAGACCAGGTACAGCGGTTCTTTCATCCCGATTCTGCACGAATATGTGATGATTGTCCGAAAAGACAATGCACTCATCTGCCCGGTTCTTATTTCGGAGAAAAAGCAGATTGATATCCGCGATATTCCGGGAGCAACCTGGCGTGATGTGGTGGCGGCTGTCCTGGAGCAATGTAAGGAGCCTGTAACGCTCACATTTCTTTACGAGCAGATAGAACCTCACGAGAAAGCTCAGGCAAACAAGTGGTGGAAAGAAAAAATCCGCCAGACATTACAGTACCATCCGGAGCATTTCCAGCATATGGACAGAGGGCTCTGGAAGCTGCGAACAAAAAATAAACGAAGGAGAAAATGAGTATGAAGGTAAAGCGCATTTATTATAACGATGACGATATCCTGATTCCCGGACATCTCATCATACGAAGATTCAGAAAACCTGTGTTTTATCCCTTTGGAAATAAATGTGGGTTTAGTTATGAAACCATACACAATGAAGAATTGCTTATCGAATACAGTAGAGAGGCATACAGGCGATTCTATAAGGATACATATCCGGAAGGGATGCGGATTCTGTTGGTTGAAATGGGAAATGATCCTCATCCGGTTCCGGCTATGACAAAAGGAACCGTATATTCTGTTGACGATGCTCCTACCATTCATTGTAGGTTCGACAACGGAAGATGCCTTGGTATCATTCCCGGTGTGGATGCGTTCCGCAAAATTTCAAAAGATATTTGATTATCACAGTTTTTTGGATGAAGGGGGTGTCGCTTTTGCGGCATCCCTTTTGTCGTTCCAAGGAAGAGATTTGTATTATTTTTGTGAATTCGGGTACACTAAAGCCAAAAAGGTATTTACATTCTCTCGTTAAATGAGTATAATATAAAGAAAGAATGTAGAGTGATGCGAGGAGGCGGTGTTTATGGATGGAATTTATAATAAGATTGAGTCGATAGCAGCCGAAAACAACGGTTTTGTGAAAACATCGCAAATCGAAGCTGCCGGGATTAGCCGTACTGCCATTAAAAAATATGTGGACAGCGGCTTGCTTGAACGGATCCGCAAAGGTATATATGCTCCGGCAGACAGTGATATTGACGAATTTGCATTGCTTCAGGTACAATGCTCCAGCCTTGTTTTTTCATATGGTACGGCTCTTTATGTCTGGGGATTGACGGATATTATCCCACATACATTTGATATCTCAGTCCCACAGGGAGAAAATATTTCAAGATTGCTTCGAGATAATCAAAAAATAAAGGCTCATTATGTTATGAAGGGCTTTTACGATCTCGGCATAACGGAAACGCAGTCACCGCAGGGAGCGGTAATCCGGCTGTATGACAAAGAGCGCTGCCTTTGCGATCTGATCAAAGACAGGAACCAGATTGAAAAGCAGCTGTATGTCCAGGCAATCAAGGATTATTTCAAAAGCCGGCCGGATGTCCGTAAACTGCTGAAGTATGGAAAAGCCTTCGGAATTGAAGAAAAAATAAGGACTTACATGGAGGTATTGTAATGAAAACACCGGAACAGCTAAAAGGAGCAATCCGAAATTTTGCGGCAAAGAATCATCTGAGGGCTTTGGATGTGCAGCATATGTTTATGTTTGAACGCATTTTGGAGCGTCTTGCCGTATCGCCTTACGCACAGAATTTTATCCTGAAAGGCGGTCTGCTGATTTCCTCAATGATTGGGGTTGGAGCCAGAACTACAATGGACATGGATACAACCGTAAGAGGAATACAGCTGGAGGAAGGGGAAATCGTCAAAATCTTCAAGGAGATTCTTGCCATTGATACCGGCGATGGGATAACCTTTGAGTATCAGCGCATTGAACCGATCCGGGAAGAGGATGCCTATAATAATTTCCGTATCCATATAGCAGCGAAATACGGTAAGATAAACAGCCCCATGAAAGTGGATGTTACGACCGGGGATAAAATCACTCCGGCGGCCATTCAGTATGATTACCCGCTTATATTTGAGGACAAAACGGTTCCGATCATGGCCTACACGCTGGAGACGGTGCTGGCTGAGAAGTATGAAACTATTATCCGCCGGAACATAGGAAACACGAGAGCCAGGGATTTTTATGATCTTCATGTCCTCTATCATGAGCGCAGGGACAGCGTCAGACCGGATATCTTAAAAATGGCAATCGAGCATACCGCAGTCAAAAGAGAGTCTATGGATATGCTGAAAGACTGGAAGGATATCATGCGGGATATGCGCGAGGAAACTGCACTTTACAGCCTATGGAGAAACTACGCGGCGGAGAACAGCTATGCGGAAGGTTTGGAATTTCATGTGCTGTTGGATACGGTTGAAGAGATTGCGGAACTGATTGGTATAAATTGAAAATAGAAATGATGAGAAAATGACAAATTGGTATTTAAGGAGTTGTTGAAATGGAGATTAGATACATCACCAAAGATGATAATCCTCTTGAAATAAGCAAAATATATGAAAGTAGTTGGAAATACGCATATAAAAACATTATTCCTCAAAACTATCTTAATAGTATTCCAACGGGGCAATGGGCTAATAGTATCAATAAAATTGGTATGAATAACCTTGTTCTGATAGAACATGGGAGTCTTATAGGTACTGCAAGTTTCTGTAAATCAAGATGGGAAAAATACAGCGAATATGGAGAAATCGTTTCCATATATTTTTTGCCTGATTACATTGGAAAAGGATACGGTAGGTTATTGCTTAACAAGTGTATTAAAGAATTAAAACAATGCGGATTTAGTAAAGTGCTTTTATGGGTTTTGGAGGATAATCATAGAGCAAGAAAATTTTATGAAAAAAACGGATTTATTTATTCAGAAGTATTTCGGGATGATAATATCGGTGGGAAAGATATAAGAGAAGTATTGTATTTCCTTGTATAGATGAATTCCAGTTTCTTGCTCTGATGCAGAAGAGTATTTTATAAAAATATCGTAACAAGTTAAGGCAAGATAAACCGAAACGGTCTGTTTTGCCTTTTGTTTTATTATGCTGCCTTTATGGCGGCTTTTTTCATATTTTCAGGAAGGAGGAAAGATAGCGATGAATATTCTGTGCTTTTTTGCAGGACTCTTTATAGGCGGTATGTTTGGTGTGGTATTTATGTGCCTGTTGCAGATAAACCGGCACTATCATAGAGATAAGAAGCAGTAAAACCAGCACTTTCGTTTCGGACGGATTGACTATTGTGATAAATTCTGCTATAATACATACATCAGTATCAAGTTTGGTTTCGACCAAAAACAGTTTAACAGAGTTATCACAGTGTCATTTGCATTTTGCAGATGGCACTTTTTTTGTTTTCCGGCCTTATTTTGGGCATAAGCTGGCAGTCCTTCGGGGGTGCCGGCTTTTGTTATATATCAAGGCGGTAAATCCGTCAAAAAACGAAAGGAGCATGTACTATGCAAAATTGTCAGGACAACTATTCGACAACCTTTAGTTCCTATGAAGCGATGTTCGATTATCATGAGGAGCAGGCGAAAAAAAGCCAGTGGCTTACCTACAGAGTCGATGAACTGCAGGTGGAACCTCTGGATGCGTCTTCCCCGCTTTATGGTAATCTGTCCGCATTCGCACCGGGAACCAGTCTGGAGGCTGTGGAAGATACAGCGTCTAACCTTGGGCTTGCCATGCAGGTGGATGGGAATCTCTATCCTCTTCGTATGACAGCCTACAAAAGCCTGCTTGACCGGGCGAAAATCGGAGGGACAGCCCTTCCGAAACTCAGCCGCAATGTGCTGGCAGAGGTATTGAACGAATGCCTGAAGCTGTATTCGTCTTCCGCACTGCTTTTGATCCGGGATGAAAAGGTTTCTGCCGTTCACTCCGGTGATCCAGCAGATTACTCGGTTCTTCCGATCAATGAGCTTCTCGGCACATTAAAGGCAAAGCTGGACGCCCGTTTCCCCGGAAATGAGTATGAGGGCGGTTACTGTGACCATTCACTGGTCAGCGCCTCATGGAAAATGCCGGATCAGAAGGAAGACTTGCTGGGATCCTATACAAAGCTTCTGGCATCCCAGGGCAAGACGGCAATGGCAGACAAGCTGATGCCGGGGATCCGTTTTATGACCTCGGATACGGGAATCGCTTCCGCAAAGGTATCGGCATTGCTGGTCGGCGGACAGCACCCAATCCATATCGGAGGCTGTATTGCAGTAGACCACAGGCATCAGAAAAAAGTCAGCGACTTTGATGTGGCTCTTGACCAGCTCTTCGCCCAGTTTGGTGATTCGATTGCGAAGCTACAGAAGCTGCTGGAGATCCATCTGGATTATCCGGTCAACGCTATGACGCGCATCTGTAAAAAGCTGAGCCTGCCAAAGAAAGCGGCCGTAGAGGCAATCGCCATGTTTGAGATGGCTTACGGCGGCGGGACAGCAACGGCACATGACGTATTCCTTGCCATGCAGGAGATTCCCTTTATTCTCAAGACTGAGAAGACGCCGGAAAGCAAGCTTCTTGTTGTCGAGGAAAATATGGCCCGTGCGCTCACCTTTAAGTGGAGCGATTATGATTTAGCAAAGGCGGTGAGTTACTGATGGCAAAACCGATAAGCTTATGTGATACCGCAGGCATGACCAACGACAGATGGCTGGAATGCCGTATGCACGGCCCGAAAGGGGATATTCCCTACACGGTCGGCGGAAGCGACGTAGCGACTATCTTTGGGGTTTCCCCCTGGACAACGCCCATGGAGCTGTGGCTGATCAAGAAAGGCCGTATGAAGCCGGCAGAGAAAAGCAACGCCAACCAACTGATGATGGGGCACCTGCTGGAGCCGATTGCCGCATACTGGTATGGGCAGAAAACAGGAAATACCGTAACAGAGGACACACATCTTTACCAGCACGCAGACCATCCATATGCGCTTGCAAACTTTGACCGCAGGTTTACCCGGAAGTCAGACGGCGAGCCGGGGATTCTGGAGTGCAAAAGTTGCACTTACCATAAGGCAGACGAATGGGCGGATGATGCGATCCCGCTGTATTATGAGTTCCAGCTTCGTTTCTATCTTGCGGTTGCAGATGTGGATATTGGCGCTTTTTCAGCAGTCTGGGGCAATAACCCGGATAATGACCTGGCGATCCCGGAGATTGTCCGCGACAAGGCAAAAGAGGATATGATTTTTGAACGCCTGGAGGAATGGATCTGGAGCCTGGAAAATGACAAGCCGCCTACCATGGCAGATGTAGCGCCGAAGCTTGCATTGCAGTCGCTTGCGCGGATATATGGTTCCAGCCAGGTGGGACTGCCAACAGTGGAATTCTCACGCAAGTATGAACCGTCGCTCCGTAAGATCGCACAGCTTCAGGGCAAGATTACAGACTGCAACAGAGAAATTAAAACATATGAAAAGGAGATTGAGGCACATAGCGTGCGAATTGCTGAAGTCATGAAGGAGCATGAGCATGGGGTTCTGGAAACTACCACGGATAAGCTCCTGATTGATTTCATCACAAAAACAACCCGCCGACCGGATTCAAAGGCCTTGAAGGAAAAATACCCGTCTGTATATGCGGATGTCCTGAAGGCTTCGGAAAGCAGGAAAGTGAAAGTATCGGTTCAGCCGATTTAATGGAGGTAATGCTTATGGATACTATTTTTACTGAGAACTGGGAGCAGCGTCTGGAAATGCAGTTCCTGAAAAACGACAGGTGCAGGAGGCGGGCTTATGTCTGCTCTCCGCTGAGTGCCGAAGATGATGCAGGTTTTCTCCGCAATATGCACATGGCCAGGGCGTATATGTATTATGCCTCTGAAAAGATGGGGATGTATGCCAGGGCGCCGCATGCCTATCTGCCTATGCTGCTTTGCGACAGGCTTCCTTCGGAGCGGGCGTTAGCGCTCAGCTTCGGCCTTTCCCTTTTGGAAAACAGTGAGGTTATCCTTATCTGTGGGAACCGTCTCAGCAGCGGGATGAAAGGGGAAATCGCACACGCGGCCCTGTTCCAGATGCCGATGATCGTTTTTGACGAAGGCATGTACCATGAGGTGCAGAAGGAAATTACGAAGCACGGCGGCAATAAACGCTGTGTGCAGCTTGACCGTGGAAACTATATCATGGGACTTCCTTCGCCGGTAACGTATCTTGAAAATGCAGCGATGTTCAGATGAATGCGCTGCGGTTCATAAAATGCTCCTGAAGTGCAGCAACGCTGTCTTTGGGAGTTTTTTTATGCAATATCACGCAGAAAGGAGTAAAAAAATTTGTTATGCCAATTTGAGAGAATGATCTATCCGCCAAATCCGAATCAGATAGATCCGGGAAGCTACATGATCGCCCTGTACCGTCCCTGTGAGAAGATTAAGGACACATCGGGACATGTGCTTACGCAGGTGAAGGCGGTTGGATACTGCCTTCCGGTTGCAAACCACCTGCGTTACGAGATGCAGGGACACTGGAGCAAGCATCAGAATCACGGGCTTCAGTTTGAGGTCGAAAGCTATGACGAGGTACTGGTTCCGACTAAGGAAGGGATTATTGCGTACCTGTCGTCCGGTAAGATCAAAGGCATTGGCCCGAAGGTTGCCGAACGCATTTATAAGGCTTTTGGCCTCCGTACACTGGATGTGCTGGATAAGGAGCCGGAAAGGCTGTTGTCCATACCGGGTATCGGGGAAGACAAGCTGAGGAAAATATGTGACTCGTATCTTGAGAACAGAGGCGCACGGGATGTGGTCGCCTTTCTGGCGCCGCATGGCATCACGCCGAACCGTGCCGTGAAGCTGTATAAGGAATATGGGAACAAGACAATGGAGATTGTCAAAAACCATCCGTACCAGCTCTGTGAAATGACCGGTATCGGCTTTAAAACGGCAGATAAAATCGCCATGAGCATGGGGGTTGATCTGCTGTCAACAGAGCGTGTGGATGAAGGGCTGCTGTTCACATTGGTGGATGCTGAGAGCAAAGGCCACCTGTGTATGGAGAAGCACCAGTTTATAAAGGCATGCCTGAAAATCCTGAACACGCCTCAGCTTACGGAGGAAATGGTCGCAAACCGTGCCGCAAGGCTTGTATACAGCGGCCAGCTGGTGTCATACCGGGGGACTGTTTACCGGGCAAAAACCGCATATGCGGAAACACAGCTTGCAGAACAGCTTTACCATCAGGTAAGGTCCGGGAAAGTAAATATCTGTACCAATCTGGAGGATGAGCTGGACTATGAAGAACGGCTGATGAACCTGAAGCTGGCGCCGGAGCAGCGTGAGGCTGTGAAAATGGCGCTGACCCAGGGCCTGTCCGTAATTACCGGAGGCCCCGGCACAGGCAAAACCCTGATACAGAAAGCAATCCTGGACATTTACCGCCGCCAGTATCCGGATGCCGGAATCTGCTGCAGCGCCCCTACAGGGCGGGCAGCCAGGAGGATGGAGCAGCAGTCAGGCTGCACGGCTTCGACGGTTCATAAAGCCCTTGGGCTGGTTGCAGATGAAGATGGCAGCTACGGGGAACCGGAAATCATTGAAGCAGACTTAATCTTAGTCGATGAAGTTTCGATGCTGGATATTTACCTGGCAGGCTATTTGTTTGAAGCCATCGAGTATGGGAAACGGATTGTCCTGATCGGCGACGCAGACCAGCTGCCTTCGGTCGGGCCGGGAGCGGTACTCAGTGAAATCATTGCAAGCGGCCGTATCTCTGTTGTCAGGCTGGATCAAGTGTTCCGGCAGAATTCGGGAAGCCGTATCGCAACCAACGCAAAAAAGATCCGGCATGGAGATGCATCCTTGGAATATGGGGACGATTTTCAGTTTATCTCCTCCCCAAATATGCAGATGTCGGCTGAGAAGATAGCAGAGCTTTATTTGCAGGAAGCCAAAAGATATGGCATTGACAATGTGGCTCTGCTTACGCCGTACCGTCAGAAAACGGAAACCGGCACCAACGCCCTGAATGAAAGGTTGCGGGAGCTGGTAAACCCAAGAAGTCCGGGAAAGCCGGAGATTGTACGCAGTAAAAGGGTGTTCCGCTGTGGAGACAAGGTCATGCAGATCAAGAATCATGATGATGTCAACAACGGCGATATGGGGTATATCCGCGATATTTCCGGCAGTGGAGAAGACACAATTATTCAGGTGGATTTCGGTGACGGGCGGATGAAAGAGTATGAGCCTACAGATCTGGATATGCTGGATTTTGGCTATGCCTTTACGGTCCATAAATCTCAGGGATCCGAATACAAATCCGTGATCATCAACCTACAGTGCGCACATTACAATATGCTGACAAGGCCGCTTATCTATACGGCAATCACCAGAGGCAAAGAACGGGTGATTATCGTCGGGGAAAAGCGTGCGCTGTGTATCGCAATCAAAAAAACTGACACTGAGAAACGAGGCACCTGCCTGGCCCAACGGCTGCAGGAGCTGATCTGACAGAGAAAGGAGCTAACAATGGCTACAATTTTAGACAAATACCGTGAGAAACAATCTGTTATCTGGTCCCAGATTTCCGAAAACAGCCTTCCGCCGGAAGAACTGCTTCAGATGCAGGAACTGAGTTACCGTATCTGTGTCCTGGAAACCTTCCAGGCATTCTGCAAATCGGCGCCGATCACCATGGACACCCGTGTTATGGGATACCATTTCCAGCTTGTGGACGCCTATGTGCGCTTCATACTGACAGAGAGGAAGTTCGGCCCCAAGACCGATGCGGAGGGAAAAAAGAAACAGGAGACGGCTTTAACATCCTTTGAAAGCGTAGTCCAGGATGGCAGGAAGCGTTTTTGCAGCTTTGCCGCCGGTACGCAGGAGCAGTATAAAGCCAGTATCAGCCAGTATATTAATACGATCCTGCCCGTCTGGATGCAGTATCGCAACACTTACAATAATATCAATCTTTAAGGAGGCTTTGCTATGAGTCAGAATAACTCGAATGATAAGGCGGCTATGCTCGCCATGATCGAAAAAATCAATGAGGTGTCAGGGTTTGACCCTTCCCCGTTTGCAGTGGACTATACGGATTTGAATACGGGAGAGACGCGGAAGCGTCTCCCTGTCATGATCCAGATGGCATGGTTCAGAATGAAGTACCCGGAAGGAAAAATATCGGTTCAGGTCACGCCGGCAAAGGACTGCTTTGTGGCTACCGCAAGAGTATATCCAAAATACAACGACCCTGCGGATGCCTATCTTGCGGAAGCAACCGCATCCAGGGGCTATCTTGCAGACAAGCCTTCCGTCTCCCCAAAAGAATGGGCACAGACGGCGGCCGTCGGGATAGCGCTCCGCAATGCCGGTTTCGGTCTGCAGTTTTCTATGGCGGGCGAGGACTTTGAGGAGAATGCGCCCAATGAATTGGGTATGACAGAAAATAGTGCTGAGAATAAAACCTTACAGTCCTCCATACCGGAACAGGTGCAGACGCCTCTGCCAAAAGAGGTGGAGTATACAGCGGTGCCTGTAGCTCCCAAGGAACTGACGCAGGAGGAAAAATTGCAGCAGGCCATGGCGAAGCCCTGCCCGATCACAAAATTCAGCGGGAAAACGCTGGGCGAAGTATTGCCTGTGGATCCCGGAGCAATTACATGGGTTGCCACGAAATTCAAAGGCGATGAGGAACTGGCTGAAGCGGCACGGTTTATCTGCGAATATGCAGCGCAGCAGGCTACTGCATAATGTAATATCACAAATATGGGGATGGCGTCCTGCCATCCCCGGAAAGGAGGCTGTATGGAGATATTTCACATGCAGGATATCGTCTCACTGCTTGGATTGCCTATGCCGTCCGGCAGAAGCTCGTATTACATACAATGTCCGTGCTGCGATGAAAGTCCGAGAAAAAAGCATTTGAATATCAACCTGAAGAAAGAAGTGTTTCGCTGTCCGAGATGTGGAGTATCCGGCGGAATTTTTGATTTATATGCGCTTTATACGGGGGTTCCGAGGGATAAGGTCAAAAAAGACCTGGCTGAAAGACTGGGGGCGCCCGAAATTATTACGCAGCGAAAGAAAAAAGTCATTCCCGAAGAGAAAGAGGAATGCCCGCTTGCCGATATTGCATTGCGGAACGACGCCTATAAGGCGCTGCTTTCTAAGCTGTCCCTGGCAGCAGACCACAGAGAAAACCTTCTGGGCAGGGGGCTGAAAGAAGCTGACATTGAGCGTCTGGGTTATAAGACGACGCCGGTTATAGGTATGTCGGCCATTGCCAGACAGCTGCAATCAGAAGGGGTAGGCCTTGCCGGTGTTCCGGGTTTTTACCGGGATAAGAATGGAGCATGGACATTTATCCATGAAAAGCGCGGTATCCTGATACCGGTCAGAGACCGGTTTAGAAGGATCCAGGGGCTACAGATACGCAGGGACAATGCCAGCAGACGCAAGTTCCGATGGGTTTCCAGCACGGAAATGGAAGACGGATGCCGGGCAGAAGGATGGACACATCTTGCAGGAAAAGTACGGTCTACGATATTACTGACGGAAGGTCCGATGAAAGCGGATGTGATCCATGCACTGACCGGACTGACAGTTTTAGCCGTTCCAGGTGTAAATTCTCTGACACAGCTTGCAATGGTGCTGGAAGACTTACGAAGCGTAGGGGTGATTGAAATCAAAACAGCCTTTGATATGGATTTTGCAACGAACCATCATGTGCAGAATGGGTATAACAGCTTACTGCAGTTTCTTGGCAATATGGGATTTACCTTTGGAACATATTTGTGGGATCCCCGCTATAAAGGACTTGACGATTATGTTTGGGCTTGTTTTGCTAGGATGCAGTCACAGTAGTACAAAGAGGGCAGGTTTGGGGCATCCTCCGCAAGGACGGTGTCTCAAACCTGTATTTTTGAATAATTTATTCACTTATGCGTTTGTTTCGCAAGCTTTTTAGCATATGATGCGGATGGATTTTTATACATACATTTTCAAAATAGAACAGAGATTAAAACGAGACTATTGAAAAATAGGATAAAAATGCTATAATAAAGCTATGTTGTTGAAATATTATTGCTAAGGAGATGCAATATGAGCTTTTCAAACGAAATTAAAAAAGTGCGTATGAAAACGTTTCTTACGCAGACTGCATTTGCTGAGGAAATCCATGTTTCTTTTTCAACTGTTAATAGGTGGGAAAATGGAAAAGGAAAGCCTAATCTTATCGCAATGAAAGCAATTAAGAGCTTTTGTGAAGCTCATGATATTCCATATGAGAATTTAGAAGCTGAATGGTTTAACAGCCCATCTAAATAAAAAGCAATATTAATACTTAATTATGGAGGGTTAAACCATGGAACTTGATAAGGAAAGCAATGAACAAATTATTGCCTCTGAGGCATTTGTTCCCCATTTGTCAGGTGATTATGTAGCACGATATAATGCTTTAGTTAACAAACTTGCTAATTTGTTGCCAGCGAATAGAGTAAGCTTTATTAGAAAAGAAATAGCGGCCATGAAGGATAAAGAAGAGTCTTTGAATCGGCTTAAATATGTCGCAGCATTAAGTGTGTTGGTTGATTTATCTCAGCAGGGATGGATTTTCGATATTGAGGATGGGAATCTTGTTTTAAAGATGGAAACAGATAATGTCGATGATAAGAAGATGCTTCGTTACAGATTAAGTGCAGAACGAAATGCGCAGTTTAAAACGGATAGTGTTGCAAGTTTCATTCGCCGGATGGAGGCAGATAAGAAATATAAAGATAGAATAGTCTCCATAAAATCATTGATTGGAGAACCGCAGTTTTTGCTTAACAAAATCAAAAATCACGAAAGAGTATGCGATCCATATATTCAGCTTGTTACATCTGATAGAGATGAATATACGGGATACAAGTTGTCTGATATCTGGAGATACATTAGATATACTTGGTCCATTCCATACAAGTCCATGCCGGGAAGAAATTTATTTTATCTTGTTAGGGATAGATTGCAGCCATGTCATCCGATTATTGGTATTTTTGCCCTTGGAAATTCTGTTTTAAATTTAACTGTCAGAGATGATGATATCGGCTGGACAGTAGAAGCAATAAAAAAGAACATGGGGCGGAGAAGGGAAATCAACTATTGTAATCAAGCATTGAGCGAAACGGATGGAAAAACAGTTAAAGTGAAAATTACAAAGCCAATTGAATCCAAAGAAGAATACGACAAGCGTATTTCGGAATATGCGGATAAAATTTATCCATTGCTGTTAAAGAATATAGCGGCTGCAATTGATGATTTGTATGTGAAGGATCTAGGGTATCATCGCCAAACTCGATATCCTAAACAAGAGCAGGTGGACCAACTATTGAAGATAGCTGCGGAATATGCGGAGAAATCTATCAATAATAAGAACAATGAGGTTTCTCCGGATTGGGAGGCTGAGGCACAAACAAATCTGTTTAAACGAAAGAGAGCATCAGAGTTAGCTAAGCTATTATCAACACGAATAATTTTTAACAAGGCGAAAGGAAAGACAAACAAGGAACGATTGCAGTATTTGATCTCAAATGAAGAAGGCAGAAAAGCTATTAATACAGCCCTAATTGCAAATCGTAAATGCAAAATAGGTTCGAATATGATGGATATTATCGTATGTGGGGCAATTCCTCCCTATAACGAATTGCTCGGTGGAAAACTTGTGAGTATGCTTGCATGCTCGCCGGCTGTAATTAGAGATTACACAAATCATTATAGCAATCAAATTAGCGAAATAGCTTCAAGAATGAAGGGAAAGAAAGTTGTTCGTGACAGTAGGCTAGTGTATTTGGGAACAACAAGCCTTTATGCGATTGGTAGTAGTCAATATAATCGAATAAAGGTTCCTCTTAGTAACGAAGGCACTTTAGAATTCAGAAAAATGGGAGTAACCGAAGGATACGGAACTGTATTCTTTTCTCGAGAAACGACTAATTTTTTTTCAAAAATTCTGGAACTTCAGGATGGTGGAAAGCGAATTAATCATGTTTTTGGCGAAGGTACAAGCCCACGTTTCAGAATGATTAGTAGAGGATTAAATGCTATTGGTATAAGAGCGGATGCTTTCTTACGTCATTATTCTCCCAGAATTGTATATTCTATTAATCTGGCTAAAAACACTAATGAATTTTTACTTGGTGTTGAAGAAGATGTGGATTATGGGTTTGATCTGGAGGATACAAATGATGTTGATGAGAAAACACAGGAAATAATTGAATTTTGGTATACAAGATGGCTTGAAAAACGGCTTACAACGGTAGATATAGAGGAGAGACTTAAGAGCTTTAAACTGTCGGACCTTCTATTAGGGAATATTTAAGGAGGGACAGCAATGACAAAAATTGAATTTGTAAAAAAACTATATAACGGAAAAAACTGCTATTCAGACCATATGAATGACTCTGAACTGCAGTTGATCCGTATTGCGTCCAATGTAGAGAGTATAATAAGCGATATGCTTTCTCATAATCGTATTGTATTTCTTACTGGTAATCCGGGAGATGGAAAAACCTTTATTATCAAGACTATTAGCTCTGCAGTAGATGAAAGTAAGCTGTATATTCAAACAGATTTAAACAATGTCAAGGATTATTCAAAGATAGTGGAGGACATAGTAGCTTTATACAGGGGAAATAAAGGGGCTATTATTGCTGCCAATGAGTATCCTTTTATGCAATTGTGTAAGCAAATTAGAAGGGCTTCTGGAGAAATTTATGATGAAATTCAGGAGGTTAAAAGGGAGGCCATAGTTTATGGCGTGTCTCAACCGTTGAAAAGCCGCATCGCTGTGATTGACTTAAATGAGCGCAATCTTCTTGGCACAGATTATGATCTCCTTACAGGCTTAATTGATAAGCTTATTGATATTTTGAAGGAGGATGCAGGATATAATGCAACACTGCAGTATAATCTGACTGCATTATCGAACGACTTTGTTAAAAATCAGTTATTGAGCCTGTTTCAACTTGCAGCAGCAGAATGTGAGCACTTTGCCATTAGAGATATTTTGGGAGCTTTTTCCTTTATCTTTACAGCCTGCACTATGGATGACTTTGAAAACTGTAGATACTATTCTGCTGTATTTAAAGGCACTAATGATTTGCTTGCTTCGATACAGCAATTTGATCCGATTTATTTAACTTGTCCGTTTTTGGATGAAGCACTTTGGAATGGCGAAATAAAAAATGGCTGGATCTTTGGGGTTCCGAACAAATATCCTAAGGATTTCGAGGATGTTGATGTAGCCTTGGATGTGTTCCGAGAGCTTAAGAGACAGTATTATTTTGAAAATAGGAATGGCAAGAATTTATTTGCACTTCAGCCGGATGAAATTAAAAAATGCACAGAGATATTCATTACATTTGAGGCACAGAAGAAAAAAACAAAGGAATCTTTAATAAGATCTATCAACAAGCTGTTCCTGCCGTCCTCCGACGATAAAAAGCAGCTTCATATTTGGACTACGCATCGATATGATATGAGCCAAGACGCTGCTGTGGCAGTCTCTAGCAAATCAGTTGATGCCAGTGAATTGGAAATTTTGATGCCGAAACCGGCAGATTGGCTGAAGGGATTGGAATATGTTCCAGACCATATCATAATGAAGCCCAAAAGTGCAGATGCACCAGTGTTAACCTTAAATGTAGATTTCCTACATACATTAAATGCCATCGAAAACGGCTACCCAATTGGATTGCTTGCTCCACAATATGAGCAAGCCGCAGCAATGTTTCTTCAGCAGCTTGATGATAGTGGCTTTTCGGAGTCGAACGATGACGGAGAGATTATTATAGCAAGCAGGACTCGAAGCTATAAAAAGGTAATTCATATTCAGAATGGTAAATATGATTTTGGGGAGGAAAACTAATGGCTAATGATACGTTAAAACGCATTGGAGAATTTGTATGCACGGATTGTTTAGGCTTTGCTCCAACCTCGAACGCTACTAAACCACCACACATAGCAAATGGATTATTCCGTGCATGCCTTGGAGAAGTCTGTAAAACGAAGGATGTTCATGAGTGGCTTATTTGTGAAGGAAAGAAGGATGCAGTTTCATCGGAACGAATCATAGCTTCTTATTATGAAATTCTTGAACGAGGACAATTGGAGAGGGCTTCAAATATTAAGGATTTTCGTTTCCTCCTTAATGAGATTTTTAATCAGGATAATACTACATATCCATCATATGACTTTTCAGTGATGACTATTTCGTCACACTGGATGGTTAAGAAAAGGGTCAGTGCCGAAGCTGGTATAGGAGACTTTATCTTTGAAATTTTGTCAAAGAAAATTGGCGGTGAATGTTCTCCGGTTATTGAGCTTTTAAGGAATGCACTCTCAAATGACACAGATGATATGACAAAGCTTGTTAAGCCTATCATCGCATTTCCATCAGAAAAGGAAAAGAGAGATGTTTTTGAAGTCGAATATCCCGAGGATAGTGAGATTAGATGGGATTATTGCAAAGAATCTATTAGACATGGCTTTGACCAACTCTCTAAAAATCTAGTCTTGATTGAAGAGAGCAAGAATAGCCTTCTCGTATTGAGGAGGATGGTTAATTATGCTGTTTTTGCAGCGTTGCTCTATTTGATTCACGGTAATTCAGCCGTGTTTGGTGGAAATCGAGTTCCTATTGTAATTGATGCTGGATCAAAAGTAGACTCTATTAAAAAGGCAAGTGAGCAATCCTTTACTGCGGCAAAGAAATCTGTGGAGGATTACTATGTCAATGCGATTTATCGTGTAATTGATGAAGAAATACCGCATGATACAGAGAAGGCATGTAAAAAGTGGATTAAGGAAATGGTTTTTACCTCCGCAGACAAGGAGGATACTGCAAAGAATGCTATAACAAGTTATTTTTCCAGTTTTTGCATCGAGGGAGATACACCTAAATATGCCTTGGCAAAGGCTTTGCAGATAGCTCTTTATACTTTCGAATACAAAAGTAATTCTCCCTCTGATTTTTGCCGCGTTCTTGGAGTACGATCTGGTATAGTAGGCCCAAAGGGAAATCGTGCTAAGATAAAGAGATATCTTGTAAATAGCTTTACATTGGAGACCATAACCTTGAGTGCTATTTCAGAAGATGATTTGAGAAACGGAATCGAATTGAAGGATTTAAGCGCTAAACTGGTTCATAACTACAGCATTTTGATTGGTGCAGATTCGGAGAAAGAGTATTCAATTTTGGAGGAAGCAAATATTGCTCAGTCAACTCCTGGTGATTTGCGAGGAGATCTTAGTTTGAATGCAAAGCAATTGGCAAATACATATATTTCTCTTGGATTAGGAAAGCGCTATGCAGATGGCGTTACACTGATAGGATGGAGGTTATAATATGAGCAGAAAACTTTTAACAAATGTTGTTGTTAATCTTGTAAATAAATATGCCGCTTCTCAGGAATATGGCGTTTCATTGGTCAATATTCCTGATTTTAATTATAGTGACTTTATATCAAGGCTTTCGGATAAGAAATCTATTGATATCTTTTTTCTGGGATTTTCGGGTGATAGTGTGCAGGAGTTAGAAAATACATTACCTGTGATGGATCATGTGAAGTATAGTTTTAGTGTCGAAGATGCAGAGAACTCTAGAAATACTGGTGACGAGAGTGTATTTCGTGTTTTGGTTATAAAAAGGGCTGAGTTGGAAAAGATTTCTTCTCTTCGTTGGTTCAATGAGATTGGACTTGAGAAGGTATACACACAGAGCTGTGACTATGCCAAAAGGGCGCTGAAGAATACTAATGCGGTTATTGGGTCGCTTATTCAGGCCTTGAGATGTAAGCCTATAAGAAGCATTTTGGGATTTGAAAGAGTTCTTGAATATTTGGAGCTCTTGATTGAGGCGCATGCAGACGAATTGCCTGATATGGTAAGAGAAGAGTATTATAAACTCGGTCTGCTTGCAGATAAAAAAATAGTCAGCAAAAATCCAGATAAGGATGATTTTGTTTCAAGAATAAAGAGAAATCACGCCATTATTGAGCGAATCAGTAATCTTGAACAGGCAGAACGACAGAGCATCACGAATTACTATGCCAAAGTATCTGTTAACCGGGATATTCCGAGGTTGATTTTAAGCTATTATAAAACAAAGAATATCGAACTACTCAAGAAAATGGATTTGGAGGATGTGGAGGGCTGCTTAAAAGCAGCTAAGGAGAAAACTGCAGTTCCTTCAAAGCCCAATAAAACGCCAGTTATTAAACCTACAGCACTTGCTGCACAGCTTGTGTTTGATGGTAATACTGATAAAATCGATGCTGTTCTGGAGCAGATTGAGCAGGGGGTTGATGGTAGAACTACTACTAGGAAGAGTGAACGTATTGATGTTGATTATGATGGAGCAAAAGTACAGGTAAAGGCTGAACCACTTACTGAAAAAGTTGCGGATCAGTTAATAACCGATGAAGATATGGGCGGAATAATACATGCGGATGTAGAGTCTCCGGATGAGGCAATTAAAGATTTGGAAAAGTATGAATTTATTCCGATTAAGAAAAGCTATTTGGATGACGTTAGAAATGATTTAAGAAGAATTTCTGCATTGCTAGCTGATGGGGAACAGATATCTGAGTATTTAGAAAAGTTCCTTAAAGCGAGAGATGTAGTTGTTCCATATAGAAAGAGATTGCAGGATGCGCCAATGCTTCAGATACTGGCAAAGCATAAAGAATTTGAGGAATATATTTGTGCTTACGAGCGGCTTCTTGTTGTTATTAATGAGGATTTTCCTAAAATTTGGGGTGTCGCGGCTTCTAATGCTAAGGCAATTATCAATGTGATAATGTCACTCGACTATGTTTTTGTTGTTGGTGACAGCAAGTTTCATGCTATGTCAACTCCTCTTCATCCTCTGTATTTATGGAAATATGTGGAGCTTGCAAAGGAAATTCTTTCAAGCAAGGGTGTAAGTTCTATAGAAGACGGATGCCTTTCAGAGGATGATAAAGCATTTATTATTAGAAAGGCTGAAGACATTCCTGATCCATTGACTGTTATGCTTTTACCGGTTACAGTAACGGAGCAGGTAGCTACATTCTTGCCATTAGCGGGAAGAATTGGCTTGCTTCCGGTTTATTCCAATGTTCCGCAGGTTAATCAGAGCGAAAGCGGAATAGATACTCTAAAGCAGGCAATTGTACGTTATATTTGTTTGTATCCGCATGCGGGTATGATGCTTCGCTTGTGTTTTATTGATCCGCCTTCAATAGAAGTAATTGTATCAATGCTTAAGGCATTGGATACTGACAAGGAATTCAATATCAGTGGTATCGAAGTAACGATTTTTAGGACAAAAGAGGTTCCAGGAAATTGGATTGAGATTGATGATGATTCTATGAATGAGGGGATGCTTGGAAAATATAAGGGAAAACGGTCACTTAAATTTAGGCTTAAGATAATCAATAAGAGGCGCTCCTATAACCAAATTCTCTCTGAAATATCCACAGAGCAGCATATGATTGTTGTATTTGATCCTAATGAGGTAAAAATTGAAACGGCTCAAAATAGTCGGCAGATTCATATACATCCTTTGTGTGTGCCGAAAATTTATAAATATAATCCGCTTAATGAAGAGGTCGAAATAAGACCGGCAAGTGAAGGCGGGATATTTACTATTTATTCCAGCATTATTGAAAAATTGAATGAACATCCGTCTACTTTCAGTCATACAAGCACGTTTTTTAGGACACCGTTGAAACGAGATACCTATGATAATCTGCTTAAGCAGTGTGATTGGCTTGTTATTTTGGATCAGAGCTTGAAAAGTTGGGATATTTCATTGAGAGCAGCAAGTGAAAAGCTTTTCTATAGGGAGAATGATTATCGCTCTGTTGGGATCTATTCAGCTAATTGTAATAAATTTATGATGGGATACGACACCCTAGTAAAACAGCTTGGAAATTTTATCCCAAGAGATTCTGGAATAAAGGGTGTTATCGAAGCGATTCGAAACATTAATGATGATGGCCTTCTTAGTATTGTTTCGCATACTTCTAATAAAATATTTGATGAGAAGCATGGAAAAGGAAGTTTGGGGACAGCTATTGCTTCGATACATTTTAAACGCGAAAATCCTGATGCCATTCTAGTTGGCTTAGATACGCAATTGGCTCAAGAATGGCTTTCGGATCGTGAAGAAGATGAACTTCCAGATCTGGTTGCCATTAATCTTCATGACGATCGAACGGCCATAGTGGATATTGTTGAGGTAAAGACTTATTCAAATAATGCCAATGCGTTTGAAATCAAGAGAAACATGATTTCTGGACACGCTGTTCAGCAGGTTACTGTTCTTGAAAAGCTGATTTCTGAAATGTTTGGTGCAACAGAAAGAATCACTACTGTTTCACGTAGAGAAATTCTGAGAGAACAGGTTTTCGGATGCTTGTTCCATGCCAGTATTGAGGCTACAAAAAAGCTTAAATATTGTGATGAACTGAATTCATTATTTGCTGGAGAGTTTAAGGTTTGCATAAAAAAGAATATTGCTTTCGTTGATTTTGAAAATTTTGCAAGCTCTATTGCCGAGTATGAAGGTGACGAGGGGTTTGAAGGAAATCATTATAGGTTAACTACTATCGGAAGCGATGAGATACAGAGTATTCTGGCAGATGTAGCATTTGCGTCAATTATTGAAAAGGGATTTTCTAATGATATTCCGACAAGTATCGGTGGAAAAGAAGGAGATATATATGCTTTGTATGAGGAAACAGGAGCGTCTAAAAAGCCTGATGCAAAGAATGTGGACGGAACCGAGTCGAATCACCATAAGGAATTTTCTCAAGAACCAAGTATATCTAATATGACTGTGTATAAGGCACCAGAGGCAGAAGAATATGAGTCTGATTTGGTGAAACGGGAAAAGATTGAAGAGAAATGCGCTAAACTGAATAGAGTGTTTAAGGACTATGGGATTCGGGCGGAAGCAATCGACATAGATATGGTTCAGGAAGCTGCTCGTTTTACTCGTTTCCCTGTGAAGCTAAAATCAGGAGAAACCGTAAATAGCTTGAATCGATATAAAAATGATATAGGAATTCAACTCGAGGCAAATGGTGAAATATTAATAGAACACATAAAAGGAACCAGTTATATTTCTGTAGACGTACCATTTACAGATACTGGAAAATCAATCAGCTTATTGAAGCACTTAAACCTTCTGGATTCGAGTAAGGGACGTTTGAATGTAATTGCTGGACAGACACCGGATGGCAAATTCGAAATATTGGATGTGGCCGGAACTCCCCATATGCTTATAGCTGGAACTACCGGATCTGGAAAGACGATATTTTTGCAATCTATGTTGGTCAGCCTACTGTATCAGTTCTCTGCTGATGACATGGAGCTTTTGATTGTCGATCCTAAGCAAACGGATTTTATTTTCTTCGAAGGGCTACCGCATTTATATAATGGTAAAGTTATTATTGATGCAGAACAGGCTCTGGAGGTGCTACAGAGAATTAATACCATAGACAAAGAGGAAAGAACTGCTTTGTTGAGGACTTGTAGAAGTAAGGATATTGCCTCCTATAATCAAAAGAATCCAGATAAAAAGATGAAACGTTTGGTTATTGTGATAGACGAGTATTCAGATTTAATTCAGGCTGCTGAAATGAATGGAAACCGAAAGGCATTTGAAAAAAATCTATTAATGCTTCTTCAAAGAGTGCGTAATTTAGGTATTCATTTTATTATTGCAACACAGAGGCCTTCTACGCAAATTGTGACAGGTGCATTAAAAGCGGTTATTCCATTTAGAGTATCCTTTAGACTTCCATCACATACTGATTCGCAAACGATATTGGATATGCCAGGGGCAGAAAATTTGTTGGGTAAAGGCGATATGCTGATGGTCACTGACTCAGATACAAAGCGTATGCAGGGGTTGTTTGTTTCGGAGGCAGAGCTTGAGAAATTTTTAGAAGCAAAGATTAAGAAGTGAGGTACATATCATGAAGGAAGGTTTTTCTGATAATTTTAAGACGGGGATTTTTATAAGGGAGCTTAAGAACCGTTTCCTTTGCGAGGTCGAGATTGACTCAGAATCGGTTGTTTGTTATGTTCCTTCCTCGTGTCATTTGAGCAATTTTTTGAAGCTTTATAAGAAGGAGGTTATACTCATTCCTACGGCAACACCAAAATCAAGAACCCCATATGCACTTTTTGCTGTTCCTTATAAGAGAAGCTATATTGTTCTGAACACATCTATGGCTAATAGAGCAATAGAAGTAAGCATTCAAAGAAGACTTTTTTCCTATTTAGGAAAACGTAAAGCCGTAGTGAAAGAATATTCAGTTTCTGGGTACAAATGTGATCTCTATATTAAGGATACTGATACGATTATTGAGGTAAAAAGTGTTATTTCAACTGATGATAGGGCTAATTTTCCCACGGTTTACTCTGAGAGAACCTTAAAGCAACTTAAATGCCTTCGAGAAATTTTGAATTCTGGAGGACAGGTTTGCTTTTGTATCGTGTCGCTTCACCCATATGTTAAAGAGATTGTTATAAATCAAGACTCTGATTTTTATAGGGAATTGAAACAATGCTTGGATTTGGGAATGCGTTTATATGGATATACTACGCGACTTAATGAGAGTGGTCTGAAAATAGAACGTGAAATACCGGTTTCTTTTAATGTATGCTGGAATTGAACTGAATGGAAGTTTTAATTCAGTATTCAATTTTAGTTAGAAGTAATCCTATGTCTATAATCAAATATAGCGATATTCCTGACTTTTTTATTGCTGAATTAAAGGCGGGTAATGTAAGATTTGACGATTGTAAATATGCTATGCAAAATGCCCGGGCATTGAAAACAGGATGACTTTAAGGCTAGCAGAAATTTTGGAACGAATTTGGAGATTACATATTTTTAATCAGAAGGACGAGGCTTCGGCTTCGTTCTTTTTTGCATGTTTTTTCAAGGAAATGCGTATTTCAGTTGTAAATGCGTATATTAAGTAAACGGTAGATAGTGCGTACCTCGACTGTAAGGGCAAAGTGTGTGACAATAGACTATATTTCTAT